>NZ_DATCRF010000349.1:0-5938 GCF_036569125.1 Chitinophaga sp.
TCTTCATTCTGCGTGCTGATCAAAACTACCGGTGTGCCGAAGTATAAAATAGCGGGATCTGTGCTAAGGTGCATATACAATTGTTTTGTTTACCCTGCAAATGTAGCGGTGCACCTTTGGCCGGGAAACCCGGTTCTTGCGGAATATTAGAACGGCGGAACCTCTATTTCCTGCAACAGCGGTTCCAGCGCTGCCAGGGAGTCCTGCAGGTCTTCTTCCACCCGGGCTTGTTTGACAAGCTTAAATAACAGCTGGTTTACAGGATTTTTATGCGTGTAATAAGCCAGCGTGAAACGGCTGGTATGCTCATCCATCTTTTCCATAAAGAAATGGAGGGAATTCTTCTTATTTGCATCGGTTTCAGTGAGCACAATACTTTCATCCGGATTATAGGCAAAGCTGCTGACATATACTGTACGCTCTCCTTTTTCCAGCTCATAACGGTACCGGTTGCCAATGCCCGGCAGCTTATGATCTACATCATGTACGGCTTTTATTCCTTTTTGCCAGCGGTGACGGAACTCCGGGTGGCAGGCGGTGTAAAACAGGTTTTTAATGTTGACATGATAGACCTTGCTGGCAGCCACCATTTTTGTCTGCTGCGCCAGCTCCGGGCTGGCGGGGTAATCCGGCGGGATCTGGTCCTTCAGAGAGCTTAGCTGTGTGTAATGGAAGGGAATGCTGCCCGTCTCCGTTTGTTTGGCGCTCTGGTTCCACTGCATCCACTGCGCCAAACCTGTGGGCGGGGCGCCGGGCAGCAGGCTTTCAGTTACCAGCCAGTATTCGTGCTGCTCAATATCGTTCTTCAACAGCTGGTGGGCAACAATAATATCCTTTCCAATGAGCTTACTGAAGTTCTTAACGTTATAGCTGGTGAATTCCCCGTAGTGGGTAATTACTTTCAATGACAGGCTAACGGCCGATACGCAGGCTTTGCACTGGCATAAACGGCGGTATTCATAGGCAATGAGGTGACGGTGAAATTCGCAGAACATCCGCTCTACCTGTTTATAAATAGCTTCCAGCTGCAGCGGTGCGCCGAATTTATAGAACAGGATGGCGTCTCCTTCTATTTCAGAAATTTCCAATCCTACCTGGTTGGCGTTGATGAGGATCTCCAGGAGGTCCTGGATGATATAACGGCTGTGTTCAATTTCTGTTTCCGTTACAAACCGGGTGAAGCCGCTTATATCGGGAATAAATAGCAGCCCTTTGTTTTCCATTTTTCTTTTAAAGTTAGTATAAATAGTAGTTTTTGTGAAAGGTTTGGTGGTTTCATATAAGTTGCTCTTGGAAAGTTTGGGAGCGGTTGTTGGAGGGGCGTTTGTTTGTGGGCTTTATTTGCAGGAATTTTATTGCGGGCCTTTTGTTTTAGATGTTTTTCCGCAGGCCTTTTCCGCAGGCCTTTTTCCGCAGGCCTTTTTTCTGCAGACCTTTTTCCGCAGGCCTTTTTCCGCAGGTCCAACGCCGGACTGCGCCCGCCTGTTTGGATGGCTATGATACGGAGGGTTGGCATATCGGCGTTGTAGCGCTATGGGACGGTATCAAGCCGGTGACGCCGGGCAAGGTCCTTGCTTTGGACCTGCGGGGCAAGGCAGGTACTGCACCATACTTCCTGTTATTTATTAACCAGATAATTTACTAACCAGATAATTTACTAATTTAAACGGTTATAAAACATCTCAGGGATAAAGCTTCCATTAACCTATGGGACTATTAAAAATTAAAGTGTCTTCTAAATGAAAGTCAATGACGTATCATTCGGGTCGTTCGGATCATTCCTAAAACTGTTCCTTCCGGTTATGCTGTTTTTTACTCCTTTCTCTAATAATCTAAAAGCGCAACCATTAACACCGAAAGATAATGGATTAAAAGAGATCACACTTAAAGACCCGGATCTGGGTTTAATACGATTTTATGTTGACACAGAAAATATTAAGAAAAGGGCGCCTTTATTCATTGAAGTTAACGGCAGCGGAGGACTGCCCTTGTGTATTTATATAAAAGGAAAGGGATTTAGCGCCCTGTCCAATACTTTTAACGCTGCTGTTATAGCAGCGACAAAAAAGAACTTCCATTATATCATATTGGGAAAGCCAGGAACCCCATTCTGCGACACCATCAATACGAATGATGACGTAAAACATTATGATCAACATGCTTTAATTCAAAACTATAAATATTCTAAAGAATATACGGCAAGACTGAGCCTGGATTGGCGGGTTAAGGCCACGAAGCGGGTTTTAACCTATATGCTGCAACACAACTTCTGGGACGGAACCAGGATCGTAGCGTACGGTTATTCTGAAGGAGGACAGGTAGCACCTGCCTTAGCAGTTGCCGATAAAAGGGTTACCCATGTTGTATCGGTTGTTGGAAGCGGATTGAACCAGTTCTATGATGAGATCATGGCCTGGAGGATTAAGGCGGCAAAAGGTGAAATAACGCAGCAACAAGCCCAGGATAGCATTGAGGCTCGCTTAAAGGAGATTAAAGAAATTTACCGGCACCCGGAAAATACAACAATGGAATATGCGGGTCATTCTTATAAAAGATGGGCAAGCTTTGGCAAAAATCCACCTTTCGAAGAATTACGGAAGCTAGACATACCTATTTTCATGATTGCCGGCACTGCGGATAGCAGCTCGCCTGTTTATGGCCTGGATTATGTTGAGCTTGATTTCATCAGGCTTGGTAAAACAAATTTAACTTATTCCCCATGCGTTGGCTGCGATCACTATCTTAACAGCACTGAAAATGGCAAAGTGATAAATCATGGAGATGACTACCTGGTGAAGATCCTGAAGTGGTTAGGGCAATAGGATTTTTGCCCTGATAATGTGTGAAATCCCAATTGTAAAAATGGGAAAACCGGCGTATTTTGCTAATAATCAGCCTGCATCCATGTCACAGCATAAGCAAACAGCACCGATCATTATCTATAATACCTTATACGATCAGTATGTTGCACAGGGATTACCCCTGGGTAACCTGAACGAGCATACGCAGTTTACTATTCACAGCCTGAAAGATATTCTTACCAGCCTGCCTTTTCAGTCGGAAGTATATAAGCCGAACTTCTTTTCCTTTGTGTTTGTTAAGGATGCCAATGGCCGGTACACAACCGACGATCATGTATTTAAGACAGAACCTTACATGATCTACTTCACCAATCCCGGGCATTATAAATCACATTACTGGGAGCGGCTGGGTGAAGTGTACCTGGTAACGCTGAGCGAAGGCTTCCTGAAAGAGAATGTGCACCCGCGCATTTTTGAGGAGTTTTCTTTCCTGCTGTCGGAAACCGTGCAGCCGCGGGTGGTTGGCCCGGAGATCTATGCGGAGTTTGAGCAGCTGTATTTACAGGTGGAGCAGGCCTACCTGTCTGACTCTCCCTATAAGAACAGGATCATCGGCAACCTGTTTGTGGTGATCTTATTAAAGGTGAAGGAATATTTCTGGGAAGATTATAATCCCATTTATGAGGGTAACCGCAGCTCGCAGATCGTAAAGGATTTTAAACGGATGCTGGAACAGCATTACCGCGACCTGCGCAACGGTAAAACGGAAAAGGTGTTCCGTGTACAGGACTATGCGGATGCCCAGCACCTGCACCCCAACTATTTAAGTAACGTTATTAAAACTAAAACGGGCAAAACCATCAGCACCTGGATTACGGAAAAAACCATTGCAGAAGCTAAATCCCTGCTGCAGCATTCCGCCACCCCTATTAAGGAAATTGCCTACCAGCTGGGCTTTGCGGAGAGTACCCACTTCAGCAACTACTTTAAGAAATATACCGACCTCTCCCCTGTGCTGTACCGGAAACAATTCGGGCAGCCGGCATCCTAGAATTATTTTTGCTAATCAGCTAAACTATTATCTTAACAACGGATCGAATTTATTAATCATTAAAAAATTCCCGTTATGAGAACCCTCACCCTGTTTGCGGGCGCGTATGCGTGCCTGTTATGCTGCAGCTGCGGAAAAAATAATGAGCGCGCCGCTGACCGCTCTGTTAACCAAAAGCTATCTGCAGTTTCCGCCACCGCTGTTAATGCCAACATTGCGGATTACACCATTTACACCTTTTCCTGCGTAGCCGGGGGCAAGTACATGGAAGTTACCGGCTTCCCTACCTACAATGAAAAGTATGACGATCAGCGTAAGATCACCCAGTACGCCAGCTCTGTTTCAGATGGCGTGATTGACGGCTGGCAACGCTGGCATATTATTTACAAGACCACGGTAAATAATACGCGGTATTATCATATCCGGAATGTATTCAGCGGCAAGCTGCTGGATGTGCCGGGCGGCTCAAACGTATCCGGTACGCAATTACAGCAATACTTTGAGTTTCCCCTGTTAAGTGATGAGCAGCTCTGGAGCATTGAGCCTGCGGCTACCACCGGCGCCTACCGCATTATTAATAAAGGCAGCGGCATGGCCCTTACCAATGCAGGATCATCCACCGCCGACGGCACCCCTATTACCCAGGAAACGGCCGGTACCGGCACTAACCAGCAATGGATCTTAACTGCCCGGGAGGCCGATACTTACCGGGATGACCGGGTAGTACGTTTCTTTAACCGCAACAGCAGCTCCATGGGATCAGTAGCTTTTGATGAAGGCACCAGCATTCCATTGAGCAACGGCAAAGTGCTGTGGGTAACCCAGGATGCCTGGGATGGCGCATCCCTGCAGCCCAATGGTAAATTCAGCTGCAATTCTTTTTTCAGCTATGGTAATTCTATCCTGATACAACCGTCTACCGGTAACTGGGATGCTGCTTCCACTCCCAATATGACCCGGGATTCCAGCGCACAGGGGCGTCCTAAACAAATGTGCGACATCCAGCCCGGTAATACTTTTGCATGGCCCGGCCCCGGGGTAGAAATAGGTAACCACGTATACATCCAGTGCGGGGAAGGCTCCGGCTTAAGCCTCAGTGATCAGTCATTATATGATCTCACAGAGAACGCGGGCACCAAATGGCAGGTAAAACGCACCACACCGGCCGGCATGTCGGGGCAAAATGCTATCAACTATGCCGCAGGCATGGTAAAAGCATCGGATGGCTATGTATATGTTTTTGGAGCGCAGGCAACCGGTTTCGGTTATACGAACAATGTGCATGTGGCCCGCTTCCCTGTAAGCAACCCGCAATCATGGACGTTCTGGAATGGCGGCAGCTGGGTTAGCAGCCCTGTTACCGGCGATGGCGCACGCATTACCGATGCCCTGGGCACCGCTGCTGTTGCCTATGTAAATGGAAAGTATGTGATGGTAACCATGGATCAGGGCTTTAACTGTGATAACAGCCGTAATATTTATACCGCTACCGCCACCAGCCCCACAGGGCCATTCACTGCCCGTAAGCTGGTGTATACTATTAAAGAATACCTGTATGGCAATTATGCCCGGTATTATACCCCGGCTATACATCCTGAATCCGTGAACGGGCGCAATGAGCTGCTGGTAACCTATTGCCTGAACTTCTCTGCCTGCGGGGTGGAGGATTGTGTAAACGGCTACCTGGACCCCTATTTTTACAGGGTGAAAGGCATAAGGGTGCCTTATGGGAAAATCGGACTATAATGCCGAACGCTTAACGCTGAATGCTTAACGCTGATTGTGTTATGCTGTTTGCAAAACCATTCGCAGTCCTAAGCGTTCAGCGTTATGCATCAGGCACTAAGCATATCTTAGAATTTTGTACCTAATAGTGTAATATTTGCACTTTTAGGGGGCGTGCATCATAGACCTTTGTATTGTCAACAACGAACAATTGTAAACAATAAAAACAAAGTGATATGAGCACGCTAACCAACAAAATTGCATTAGTAACCGGCGCATCCAGGGGTATTGGCGCTACGGTTGCCCGTTACCTGGCTGCTGCCGGTGCTAAAGTTGTGATCAACTATGCCGGTGGCAAAGA
>NZ_DATCRF010000350.1:0-2987 GCF_036569125.1 Chitinophaga sp.
AAGCTCCCTTCTTGTGCTGTTGCAGCCATTGCCGTTGTGCCTCCCGGGCATGCGTTTCATATGTTTTTAAAGCAAGGTTAATAACCTTCAGCTCGCCTTTGTAATCCTTCTGTTTTCGATGTAATATCATTAAACGCTGCCAGGCCTGTTCCTCCAGCGGATCGTTCTCTACTGCTTGCTGATATAACGTAATGGCCCTGGAGCCATCGCCCTGGGATTCTGCATCTTTGGCTTCTACCAATAACAGGTGGTTGGATATTCTTTTTCTTACAGCCATATACAACGTATACCAAGGGGCGTGCCAGGTGGTATCCCTGCCGCCATCCGCTAACCCCCTGCCGCCGCCCCCTTTTTTCTCCCTTTTTCCCCGCCGCTTCCATCCCCGGTCACCCTCCAAAACTTTCGCAATCCATTGCATGCTGCCGCTGTGCAATCCAAATTCCATTCCATGTAACCCTTATCCATAAAGCATTTCCGCGCATTATTCCTCACCCGTTTTAACACTTCGTTAAAATTTTTTTTGCAGTTCCGGAAATTCATTTACTTTAGCGGCATCGTTATGTAATATTTTTTTGCCACGTTTCGGGAACGTTCCCGGTATCGTTCCCGAGCTTAACTAAACTGAACAAAAATTTCACAGGATGCAAAAACTACGCCTTCTCAGGTATCTGTTACTGTTGTGCTTTATGGCGTGTTCCCTTATCACCTATGCACAAACAGGTAATATCAGCGGAAAGGTCACCGACGAAACCGGCCAGCCGCTGCCGGGTGCCACCGTATTCATTAAGGGAACAAATCAGAATACCATCGCTGGCCCGGATGGTAGCTTTAAATTACCGGTTACCAACGGCAATGTAACCGTAGTAATAAGAATGATCGGTTATCAGCCCATAGAACGGCCTTTCACCATTAGCGGCGCATTGCAGCAGGATTTCCAGCTCAGCGCAGATACCCGCGGTCTGAATGAAGTAGTGGTAGTAGGTTACGGTACACAAAAGAAAAGCGACCTTACCGGATCCATCACCGCCATCAGCTCCAAAGATTTTAATAAAGGTACAGTTACCACACCGGAGCAGCTGATCACCGGCAGGGTAGCAGGTGTACAGATCTCTTCCAACGGCGGTGCACCAGGCGCCGGCAGCAGGATCCGCATCCGTGGCGGTTCTTCGCTGAATGCCAGCAACGATCCGCTGATAGTGGTAGATGGAGTGCCGTTGGATAACGCCGAAGTAAAAGGTACCTCCAACCCATTAAGCTTTATTAACCCCAATGATATTGAAACCTTTAACATCCTCAAAGATGCTTCCGCAACAGCTATCTACGGTTCACGCGCATCCAATGGTGTGATCATTATCACCACCAAAAAAGGAAAAGTAGGAGACCAGCTGCGGGTGAACTTCAGCACCATCAATTCCCTGTCGCAGAAAGAAGGTATTGTGCCGGTATTATCTGCCGATCAGTTCCGCCAGGTGGTGAATGAGCATGGTACCGCTGCGCAAAAAGCATTGCTGGGCACCGCCAATACCAACTGGCAGGATGCTATTTACCGCACTGCATTTAGTACGGACAATAATCTGAACCTTAGCGGTGCTATAAGATCATTGCCCTACCGTGTGTCAGTAGGTTTTACAAACCAGGATGGTATCCTCAAAACCTCCAGCATGCGCCGCCAGTCTGCCAGCATCAGCTTAAGCCCGCACCTGCTGGATGATCATTTAAAAATAGACCTGAATGTAAGAGGCGCGATCACCAACAGCCGCTTTGCAGACCAGGAAGCTATTAATGCTGCAGTGGCTTTTGATCCCACTCAGCCCATTCACACGAACAATGCATTTGGCAACTATTTTGAATGGCTGGATCCTACCACGAATAACACCGCGCCTAACACGCTGGCTACCCGCAATCCTTTGAGCATGCTGGAGCTGAAGAATGATAAAGGTGAAGTAAAACGCAGCCTGGGTAATATCGCATTCGATTATAAATTTCATTTCCTGCCGGAGCTGAGAGCTAACCTGAACCTGGGTTACGACGTATCTAAAACAGAAGGCCGTACCCTGGTACCGGCTAATGCAGGTAACTTATTTAACCGCGGCGGTAAGAATATGCCTTATTCACAGACGCGTAATAACAAGCTGCTGGATTTTTACCTGAACTATGCAAAAGACCTGAAAAGCATCAGCAGCCGTATTGATGTAACAGGCGGTTACTCTTACCAGGATTTCATCCGTTCAGAACCTACTTACGCTGATCTGAATGCAAAAGGTGATACCATCAACGCCGCTGGTGTACCATTCAAAACGCAGAACACCTTAGTATCATTTTTTGGAAGATTGAATTATACTTTGCTGGACCGTTACCTGTTAACAGTTACCGTACGCCGTGATGGATCATCCCGTTTCCGGCAACACTGGGGCACTTTCCCCTCAGCAGCGCTGGCATGGCGTATTAACCAGGAAGCTTTCCTGAAAAATTCCAAAACCATCTCTGACCTGAAACTGCGTATAGGCTATGGTGTTACCGGCCAGCAGGATTTTGGCGGGCTCTTAACCGATTACCCGTACCTGCCCCGTTACATCCTCAGTGATCCTACCGCGCAATACCAGTTTGGTAACAGCTATTACCTTACCCTGCGCCCGGAAGGTTATGATGCCAACATCAAGTGGGAAGAAACAAAAACCTATAACGCCGGACTGGACTTCGGTTTCCTGAATAACCGCATATCCGGCAGCGTGGATTATTACGTGAAGAAAACAAAAGACCTGTTAAGCGTAATACCGGTAGCAGCCGGCTCTAACCTTACCAACCAGCTGCTTACCAACGTAGGCAACATTGAAACAAAAGGTATTGAGTTCACCCTGAACGCTACGCCCATCAGCACCAAAGACTTTAACTGGGATGCAGGTTTTAACTTCACCTACAATAACATAAAGATCACGAACCTTACCAAGGTACAGGATCCCAAGGCGCAGGGCATACCCATCGGCACT
>NZ_DATCRF010000351.1:0-4588 GCF_036569125.1 Chitinophaga sp.
ATTAAACAGTTATATACTAATTGTTTGTCGGAAGCTGCGTACTTCATTGCTTCTGATAGAGAAGCGGCCGTTATAGATCCGGTAAGGGATATTGATGCTTACCTGGAGCTGGCCAGAGAACAGAACGTAACCATTAAATATATTTTTGAAACGCACTTTCACGCTGATTTTGTTTCCGGCCATCTGGATTTGGCAGCTGCCACAAAGGCGCCTATTGTATACGGGCCTAATGCGGAAACCGGTTTCCCCGTGTATTTAGCAAAAGATGAAGAGCAATTTAAGATCGGGAAGATAACCTTAAAGGTGCTGCACACCCCCGGCCATACGTTGGAATCCTGCTGTTATTTATTGCTGGATGAAAACCAGCAGCCGCACAGCGTATTTACCGGCGATACACTTTTTGTCGGAGACGTAGGCCGCCCGGACCTGTTTAGCGGTAACCTGAGTAAAGAAGAATTAGCCGGTTTCCTGTTTGACTCACTGAACACTAAAATAAAAACGCTTCCGGATCATGTAACGGTATACCCGGCGCATGGCCCTGGCTCCGCCTGCGGCAAGAACCTGGGACCGGATACCTATAGCACCATTGGCGATGAAAAGCGCACCAATTACGCGCTGCTGGCTAATGAGAAAGATGAATTTATTCAGGTAGTAACTACAGACCTTACAGCGCCGCCCTCTTACTTCCCGGTAAATGCAAAGATCAATAAAGAAGGATATGACGCACTGCAGGCCATTATGGAAAAAAGCCTGAAGCCTTTAACCGTAGCGGATTTTAAGCGTAAAATGAAAGATGAGGTGCTGATACTGGATACCCGCAATGCCAATGAGTTTGCAGAAGGATTTGTGCCTACCTCCATCAGCATAGGGCTGGAAGGCCGCTTTGCAGAGTGGGCCGGCAGCCTGCTGCCCTTTGACCAGGAAATTATACTGGTTACCGCACCGGGGCAGGAAGAAGAAACGGTAGTACGCCTGGCCCGTGTAGGGTTTGATAATGTAGGCGGTTACCTGGAAGGCGGCTACCAGGCCTGGATTGATGCCGGTGAAGACCGTGACCTGATCATTAGCATAGAACCCGATGAACTGGCCATGGATATTCCGCATGATCCTAACCTGATAGTGCTGGATGTGCGCAAACCTGCAGAGTATGCAGACGGGCACGTGAAAGATGCGCAGAACCTCACTTTGAGCGATATGGCCGATCCCGGTACTATGGCGGATTTTGATGATAATCATAACCTGTATGTACACTGCGCCGGTGGCTACCGCAGCATTATTGCCTGCTCTATCCTGAAACGGGAAGGCATTCACAACCTGCGGAATGTAACAGGTGGTTTTGCTAAAATAAAAGAGGAGCAGGGAATTGAGATCGTAAAGGAAAAGAATGTATTGAATTAATGTGCTGATGTGTTAATATGCTGATGTGCTGGTATGCATTGGCAGTAAGCAGGCCCTGATGGATTAAGATCTGTCAGGGCTTTTTGCTGCGTATTCAGTAAATATAAATCAACACATCAGCATATTAGCACATTAATTCATATCGTAAAATTAGGTTAAGCATAGCAGCGGGGTGTGATCCGCGGCAACACTTATCTGCACGCTGATAGCAGCTTTTTGTATTACTGGCTGCATGCCCTGGTTTGTTAACAAGGCTTATTCCTTCTGCTTGATTAGCAATCACTTAAAACAAAAATTAGTTGCCGGTTACCCCCTAATTCGTTAAATTCCTATAAAATACTTAACCATGAAGAAACTACTAATGGCCTGCTGCCTGTTTGCAGGCATCTTCCTTTTTGCCTGCAAACCCAACGACTCCAAACTGCAGCAGGCGGTAAATGAAAAACTGATGGCTACCCCCGGCGTAAGCGCCACCGTAAAGGATGGGGTAGTAACCCTGAATGGCGAAGTAACCGATGATACTGCCAAACAAACGGCGGAAGATGCCGCCAAAAATGTAAAAGGTGTAAAGTCGGTAACAAATAATATCACCGTACAGGTGCCTGTGCCCACGCCGCCACCCGTAAGCATTAACCCGGATGAGGTGCTAAAGACCACGCTGGACTCGACCTACAAAGCAGCCGGTTATTCTGGTATAACCGTTTCCGTTATGGATGGGGAAGTAACGCTGGAAGGTAAAGCAAAAAAGAGCGACCTGCGCAAGATCATGCAGGCTGCCCAGGAAGCCAAACCTAAAAAAGTGAACAACAAACTCACCTTGCAATAACCATCAAAACTTTATAGCCATGGGCTTACAGGACAAATATAAACAGCTGGTAGACCAGGCTAACAGCGCCGGTATCAGCAACCTGCAGGTAACAGAGCAGGATAATGTGCTATACATAAACGGTACAGCACCTTCTGCACAGGTAAAAGATCAGCTGTGGGATACGTATGAAAAGCTGGATCCTGAAATGCGCTCTGCAGATGTGGTCATGAACATCAGTATTGCTGAGGGAGCCGCTTCCAGTGAGCAGGTGTATGAAGTGAAATCAGGCGATAGCCTGAGCAAGATCGCCAAAAATTATCCCGGTGTAAGCTGGAAGGATATTTTTGAAGCCAATAAAGACCAGATCAAGGATCCAAACCTGATACACCCGGGCCAAAAGCTGAAGATACCGGCGGTTTAATCCAATGTGCAAATATGCAGATATGCAAATGTGCAGATGGGTACTGCGTTATTCTATAGGTGCTTATTTATATAAGTATTCGTAAATGATAAGGCATTCATCTGCACATCTGCATATTTGCACACCTGCACATCAATCCCCTTTCCACTCATGCTTCCAGCGTTTGTGGCTCCATACCCAAACCTCTGGTTGCTCGCGGATGTTTTTTTCCAGGAACTGAACAAATGCTTCGGTGATCTTACCCTCCGGTACTTCCAGCGGGTTTTCAAACTCGAGGCTTAGCCTTGCTTTGTAGTAACCGCGCTTTACTTTCCGGATATCTGCAAATACCACCGGTATATTATTGCGGCGGGCGCTCATTTCAGGGCCCTTGTAAAATGCGGTCATTTTATTGAGGAAGGGGAACCAGTAACAACGGCGCGGATCGCCGGGGTTCTGATCCGCCACCAGGGCTATCAGGTATTGTTTGTGCAGCCAGGGCGCCATGGCGTTGCGGATATCGTTTGCCGGCAGCAGCGTGCTGCCGGACCTTTCCCTGAAGTGCCGGAAAAACCGGTCAACCGCCTTATTGGTAATAGGCATGTACACCACCAGGAAGGGGAACTGTACGCCCTGTATACAGAACAGGTTAGCCCACTCCCAGTTAAAATTATGGCCCAGGTGCAGCTGGCAGCTTTTACCCTGCTCATACAGCTGTTGTAATACGGTAAGGTCGCAGTCAAAGCGGCGGCGCAGCTGCCGGGGGCTTATGGTCAGCAGCTTGATGGTTTCCACCATCATATCCGTAAGATTGCGGTAGTATTTGCGGGTAAGCCGTTTTATTTCCCCGGGGCTTTTATCCGGGAAAGCCTGTACCAGGTTGGCATGCACCACTGCCCGGCGGTAACCGGCTATGTGGTACACCACCAGGTACAGCACATCGCTTAGCCCGTACAGCAGCCACAGGGGCAGCAGTGAAATGGCGTAAGCAAATATCAGCAACAGGTAATACATGAGGCGCAAAGGTACGTTACAACACAATATTCTGTACCAGCGCCGCTTTATGCGGATAATCGGTATTATAATGCAGGCCGCGGCTTTCTTTACGGAAATCGGCCGCTTTCACGATCAGGTAGCCAACGGTGATCAGGTTACGCAGCTCGCATAGCTGGGGTGAGACTTCTGTTTTCTGGTACAGCGCTTCTGTTTCCTCGTGTAGAATATCCAGGCGGCGTGAGGCGCGCTGCAAACGTTCATTGGTACGCACAATACCCACATAATCGCTCATGATCTGCTTTAATTCCTTGAGGCTTTGTGTAATGAGGATCATTTCACGGGGAGCGGTGGTGCCGGCAGCATTCCAGTCCGGCACATCCTGTTTAAAGGCGGTATAGCTTATTTTTTTAACCGCATCCTGGTAACAGCGGTGGGCAAATACCATGGCTTCCAGCAGGGAGTTGGAGGCCAGGCGGTTGGCGCCGTGCAGGCCGGTGCTGGCACATTCGCCGCAGGCATACAGGTTATTGATGGAGGTACGGCCCCACTCATTGGTTTTAATACCACCGCAGCTGTAGTGCGCGGAGGGTGCAATAGGTATCATATCCTTCCGGATATCAATACCTATGCTCAAGCACTTCTCATAAATATTGGGAAAGTGGTGTACGAACTTTTCATGGTCCATATGCCGGCAATCCAGGTACACATATTCCGTACCGGTTATCTTCATTTCACTGTCTATGGCCCGGGCTACAATGTCGCGCGGGGCCAGGGAAAGGCGGGGATCATACTTGTGCATGAACTCCTCTCCGTATATGTTGCGCAATATGCCCCCATCGCCACGCACGGCTTCCGTGATCAGGAATGAGTTGTTAACCCCCGGCTGGTACAGCGCAGTAGGGTGGAACTGTATGAACTCCATATTCTCTATACGGCCTTTGGCGCGGTATACCATGGCCACGCCGTCGCCGGTGGCAATAGAGGGG
>NZ_DATCRF010000352.1:0-14978 GCF_036569125.1 Chitinophaga sp.
CCAATAGCGTGCGTGTTTAATTTATTCCTAATTTTATTGTACGATCCAGTTTGTTTGTTTTTAACTGTTAACCTCAAAAATTGTTGCACCCCATGATCTCGGACACTATCAGAAAGCTCCGTATGGAGCGAAGTTTTACCCAGGAGTATGTAGCCCTGGAGCTGGGCATTTCCCAGAATGCTTATTGTAAAATTGAGAACGGGCAGGTTCAATTAACCATTGACCGCCTGCAGAAAATTGCGGCTATTTTGGATACGCCGCTGCCCCTGTTATTCAACTACGAAAGGGAACCGGAACAAAAAGACAATGCTTTACCATTTTGCCAGGATGTTATTGTGCTGTTGCAGGAGGAGCTGCAGGCAAAACAAAAGGTGGTGGATGACCTGTTAGGCATTATTAAGGTAATGCAGGGCAGCCCCGGGTGATTTGATCTTACTCTGCAGGCCTTTTTAGTTGTTATGTGGCGTTCGTTTATGTTAGCCGCATGGCGGAGCTATGGAGTGGAGATTAATATAATGCCATTACTTTTTTCTGGATACGAAAAGTATCATCACTCACATCTGCCTCATAATAATATACCGTATCATTTTCCACTACAATCTTTTTTTGCAGATCTTCATCACTGACAGGCTCGCATGCAGTTAATACCAGCCATGGTGCTGCAATTTCTTTCCATTTATTGTTTGTATAAGTCCAGGTGCTCATATGATAAGTGCAGCCATGGTGTGGTTCCTGGAAAAGGGAAAGATCATCACGGCCGTCTTTATTCAGATCTCCTTCATTGATCAGCCTCATTCCGCCATAGCTGGCGTATAACGGCGTTATACTATCTGAAGAAAAACGTACAATGTATTCATTCTGGCCGTCTTCTTCGTCACTGTTGTCTTTGAATAATACCCCATAGGCGGTATCCATTATCTGATCGCCATTAAAATCGCCATAGGTAATAGCGGTATCCGGCATTGCCTGTATAAACTGTGCGTCTGTTTGCTGTGTAACGGGAGGGGGCGCAGGAGCAGTAGTATCCACGGTTTGTTTATTATCCGTATTAACAGGCGCATGACATGCCAGCAGGCAAAGAGGCAGGATAAATAATATATACTTCATAGGCAGGAACAAAAATAGCAGAATACCTTAAATAAAGAAATGATCCATCGCTATTGTTGAAATAGTTTATTTACACCTTATTTAAAACATTTTATGTTTTACGTAAAAAATTAAATGTTTTGCGTACATTTGGATCGAAACTAAATTTCATCCTTATGAACCGGATCATTATTCGCGGGTTGTATATCCTTACCAACATTGTCTGGTACCTGTTCTGGATATTCCTGGTTATTATTGTTATTGGCATCTGCATTAAAATGTTCACCACCCATAAGCTGGAATGGGACGTACCTGTTACGATAAACGCCGCTAAGCAGCTGCCGGTTACAGGTATGGATACAGTGAAGGCGCAGGTATCGTCCCTGCGGAATGTAGAGGGGCTAATGAAGTTCAATGTGCAGCTTACCCCGCTGTTAAGCGCGAATGTTGTTTTCTTCTTTTCCCTGTCGATGTTCCTGTTCGGCAGTGTACTTTACAATACCCGCCGTATTTTCAGATCCCTGAAAGCAGAGGTGCCTTTTAACCTGGAAAATGTAAAGCGGCTGCGTTATATTGGCCTGTTTGTAATTGCGATGGCGGTTATAAATTTTATAGATGCTTTTGTGAAGAATGTAATGTTCAAAACCCAGCTGCAGCAGGCAGGCGGCATCTACCAGATAAAAATAGTGCTGGGTTTCTGGCCGGTTATTACCGGGCTTGTTATCCTGGTGCTGTCAGAAGTTTTCAGGAAAGGCTACCAGTTAAAAGTGGATAACGAATCTTTTGTATAATGGCGATCATCATAAACCTGGATGTGCAGATGGCAAAGAGCAAGATCTCTTTAACAGAGCTGGCGCAGAAAGTGGACATTTCACTCACGAACCTGTCTTTGCTGAAAACCGGCAAGGTAAAGGGGATCCGTTTTGATACACTGGAGGCCTTATGCCGCATCCTGAAGTGTAAACCCGGTGACATACTGGATATTACAGACGCAGAATAAAGGGCCTTGCCACCGTAGGGGTGTTAGCGTTAGTGGTTCCACACAATTAAGCTGTCGTCGGGCACATCATACTCATATACCTGGTGCGTAAGCGTATCAATGTACAACCAGCCGTCGGTAATAAACCGTTTCCCATAATCATCTTCATAATCATGGCCCAGGTGGCATACCATGTATTTTGCGCTGTCGGTATCCAGCAGCTGGTCCCATAGCCAGGCAATGGAGCTGTCTTTAGCGGCGTTTTGTACGGCGGTATTATCTGTCAGGGAAATGTATTGTGTAACCAGCACATCGGCCCAGCTTAATCTTTCGCGCATGGCGCTGTCTATTTCAACAGAGCGGTTCTCTTTACCGGCCGGTGAAAAGGCCCGGTAACCGGTATCTGCCTGCACAAAAGTGGCGCTGTCTGAATTACTGGTGGTAGTGGCGCCGGTGTTATCGGGAGCGGAGGAACAACCCGCAAAAACGAGTGCGCAGAACAAAGCGGCAAGGGATGTTTTCATAGGGCATGAAATAATTGCCAACAAATATAATTAAAAGATCCGTTGGCGGATAGCAGCCATAAAAGGCTCCCGGAATTTTTCGCTTACAGGTATTTGTTTGTCGCCAATGAAAATATGATTGTCCTGGATCTTGTCCAGCTGCGCAATGTTCACAATATAGGAGTGGTGTACACGTATAAAGGGGTGGGAAAGCTGTTCCTCAATGTCTTTCAGGCGGCGGTATACCAGTAATTGCTCGCCGCTGGTAACCAGCCGTACATATTCTTTTTCGCCTTCAAAATAAAGGATGTTGCGCAGCAGCAGCTTATGAAATGTTTTGCCGGATTTAATGAAAAAATATTCTTCCGTTGCCGGTGCGGATGGGGGAGCGGTTACCCCGCGGTCTTTTGAATGAAAATGGGTTTCTATTTTTTGTACGGCTGCGTAAAAACGTTTTAACGTAATGGGTTTCAACAGGTAATCCAGCGTGGTATAACCGTAGCTGTCTGCCGCATATTCCGAATAAGCGGTGGTGAACACTATATGGGTGGTTCTGGGCAGCAGGCCGGCCAGCTCCATGCCGGTAAGCTGTGGCATGTTAATATCCAGGAAAATAAAATCTACGGTTTGTTCTTTCAGAAAAGCCAGCGCTTCCAGCGCATCGTAACACTTGGCCAGCAGCTGCCATTCGGTGGTTTGGCGAATGAACATTTCCAGCAGGTTCACGGCGTTTGGCTCATCATCTATAATAATACAGCGCAGGTTCATTGTAAGGGAATTTTCAGGGATGCGTTAAAGTATTTGCCTGCCGGCTGGGCGCTAAGCTCATAGTTGCTGCCAAATAATAACGACAGCCTTTTGTGCAGGTTGCGGATGCCAAAACCGCTTTGCCCGGTTGCCGCCTGTTTATCGTGCAGCAGGTTCTGGGTTTGGAAAAGCAGGTACCCGTTCTCCTGCACCAGTGAAATGGTAACGGCGTTTTCCGGGTTGGATTTATCGATGCCGTGTTTGAAAATATTCTCTACAAAGGTCATTAATAACATGGGTGGAATGCCGGCTTCTTTGCGGCAGTTCTGGATAAAGGTAATGGATATCTCGTGCCGGATGCGGATCCTTTCCAGGGCAATATAATTTTCAAGGAACTGGATCTCCGTGCCCAGGGTTACTTCCTCCCGGGGGCTTTCATCCACAAAGTACCGCATGATCTCTGACAGGCGTTCAATGAGCATGGCGGTGCGGGGCGCCTCCTTATAGGCCTCGTAATAGATATTGTTGAGGGTATTGAACAGGAAATGCGGCTGCACCTGTGATTTCAGGAGGTTCAGCTCTGCCAGGCTTTTTTCTGCAATGATCTCCTCTGCCTGCCGTTTCAGCTTAAAATAGTCCAGCGCAAAACGGAACACAAAGCTCAGCACATAGATCACCACGCAGGCGGCGCTTACATAAACAATGCTTTTAGTAGTAAGAGGGGTATACTCTTTTGCAAAATATAGATTGTATACATATTGGGAAAGGTAGCTGCGGGTAATGCCTACCAGTGCAAGAAAAAAAATGGATGCCAGCACATAGGGCATTAACCGTTCTCTTTTATAAAATACCGGTAACAGGAAATGGATGTTGCCATAAATAATAATGGCATAAAACGTAGTATTAAGGATGGTATAGGCGGCTGCCTGCACCAGGCCATCCATCGGCAGCATGGAAATAAAATTGATCAGGAATACAAAACCCCAGAGCAGCCATTGCAGCTGCACGGGACTCGCCTGGCCGGAAAATATCTTCATAATTAAAGGTACAAAGATTTTAAGGCTGCCTGCTACCTGTTTTCAACCGTTGGCCTGTAAAATTCAACCGTTGCCGTTATTGAACACTATGGGGGTACGGCTAAAGTATGTGCGTGAATAATTGAATCGATTTTTATAAGCAGCGGGGGCGGCAGACATTTGTTTTCGTATTCCAATACAACCGCTATGAAAAATAACATTGTTATCGGCATATTAATATTGATCACCATTATGGCCGGTGTGCTGGTGCCCCGGGTGCTGAAGGCGCAGGCTACTGATACGGTGACGCCGGGCAGCCGGATCCTGAACACCCGTTTGCTGAAACCCGGGCTGCGCCAGTACCTGGTATATTACCAGCGCCCGCAATCGCCTAAAATGTTATGGTGCTGGTACTGGCTGCGCGATATTAAAACAGCTACCCGCAACGGGCAGCCGGTATTCACCATCCGCCAGCATTGGTATGGCGGTGATACCAGCAGTTACCGGGCTTACTTTTCTGTGAACAGCGCAAAAGATTTTACACCCGTGTACCACCAGGAAACTGCCAAAAGCGGCCTGGCAGCCTATAACTGGGACGCTGCCGGTATTAACGCTGCCGATACGGTTGCTGATAATTCAAAGAAAGGATTTACCCTGCAGTTTGACCGGCCCAACTTTAACTGGAACCTGGATGTGGAAACTTTTGAAATGCTGCCGTTAGCTGCGGGTAAAACATTTGCCATTAACTTTTATGATGCGGGTTTGGACCTTCCAAAATTCGTGATCTATAAAGTAACGGGCAGCGAAGCGCTTACCACGCTGGATAACAAAAGCGTGGATTGCTGGAAGCTGGTGACCAGCGGTAACAATAAAGGTGTTGACTATACGCAGACATTCTGGATCAGTAAAAAGGAACATGAATTTTTGAAAGAGGAAGATGTGTATGGCGGCATGTACCGCTGTAAAGTAAAGCTACCTGCCTTTATGCCGGATGTACTGACACATTTTTAAACCGTTGTAAAATGATCACCTGTATGAAATATACTTTTCTGCCAGTGGTGCTTATACTAAGTGGTTTGCTCTTTATACATGTACTGCCGGAAGAAACGCCCGTGAATAACAAGAACGAGGTATTTGTACTGGCTACCTTATACAGCCGCCATAACAGCACGCCGGTGTATAACCTGGATACGCTGAAAAAGATCATTAGCGCTATTGGGCCGGAGGTATTTGTGCTGGATGTGAACCCGAAGGAATTAAAGGAGCAAAAAGTATATCCGTCAAAGATAGAGTACCCGGGAGTAATATTTCCGCTGGTAAATGAAATGCAACGCCCGGCTTATGCTGCAGAGCCGCCGGAGCCTGTTTTTACTGAAATAGTGCAGGCCGTGATCAAAGCCCGGAAAGGGTTTGACAGCACCCGGGCCGACGAATCCCGCTTACTGCAGCAGTATACCGGCAGCCTGTTTAATGTGCTGAAGATAGTATGGCAAACACCGGCAGATGTGAACGGGCAGCGTACGGATAAAGCGCTGGCGGGCAAACGTGTGCTGGAAGACCAGCTTATAGGACCTGTTGATATGGATGGCGACCGCCGCTGGACACAGAACATTGTAAATGTAACGCTGCAGGCGGCCAAAGCACATCCGGGCAAACGTATACTGGTATTGATAGGGATAGAGAACTGCCATGGCGTGCGGGCTGCCCTGCGCATGCAGAACGGGATACAACTTATTGATATGGAACAGTGGCTGCGCCGTCAATAACGGTAACCCATATACTGTAATGTACCATCCTTCCGCCGGAAGGGGAGCTGCAAGGCTCCCTTTTTCATTTAAGATAAATATATGGCATTAAAATGTTATGTATTTTACAGTTGATGGTGGTAACTTGCGGGCCTATTCCTATACGAACTAAAAAGAAAAAATGAAAAGTCACAAATTGTTGTTAGCTGCCGCAGTAGCCGCCGTTATGGCATCCTGCGGGAAAGATGATGCCAAACCGGAAGGAAATGCTTCCGAGATCCAGGGAACTTATGATTTTGCAGGGATGAGCGTTGCCGGCATCAGCACGGTTACTGTACCTGAATCCAATGAAAAAACCATTACCTACAATGCTTACAAAACCAAGGAAAATGTTGGCTCTGTAGTGGTAGATGCCGGCAAGTTCGTTTCTACCGGTATGGGTTATTCCATTGATACTACTGTAAAATCCGAGTATTATGATGAAGGCCTGCTGGAAGATACCTACGAGCTGCCTTTCAAAGCCACCATACCGCCTGCAGGAAGTAATGTAACCTATAGGCTGATAGGCACTGATTCCATCCATTTCGATAAGGGCTTTATTACGGTACCGGATGATCCCAACATGAGCGGTGCTTCCCAGGAATACGGTGTAAGAATAGCCTGGAAGGGTGATACCCTGGTTATGCGTTCTGTATTTAGCGCTACCACTACTAAATTACAGTCAGGCTTTACCGTGATCACGGTGTTTAATTCTGTACAGGAAGTAAAGCTGAAGAAAAGAAAATAACTCTCTCGATTGCGTATTCTAATAAACAAGGGCGTGCTGGTTTTCAGCCGCCCTTCCTCTTTTAACGCCCTTTGGGCACATCTGTAACAGCCCGTAGGCTCAGGGTGTTTTTAGTGGGAAAGTTGGCCGGTACGGGGTAAGTAACCTTACCGCTGCCCAGCCATTCCGCCACCCGGATCATGGTAGTTTCAAAACCAATACAGCGGTAGCTGAGCGGGTACACATCGCCCTTCCATAAATGCCCCATGCTGGAATTATATACCCGGCCTTTTCCATACTTTACTACCCATTCCACCGGCCATGTTTTGTTGCTGATACTATCGTATGCGGCGGAGAGCACGGTAATATTCTCTGCCGGGCCGCGCGGGTAGCGGTACAGCTCCATGGAAGCGGTTTTCCATTCATCCGGAAAGCCCTTGTTAACAGGATGGCGCTGCAGGATGCGGATCACGGCATCAAAGCGGTCGCCATGGTTGGTGGCATCTCCCTGGCCGGGTGGCAGGCGCTGTATATGACCATCCCCGTCAATGATGAGGGCAAAGCCGGTTGTTTTAGGACGCCAGCCCAGGCCTATCATTTTATCATACTCCTTCCAGTGCGGGAATGCATTGTTGCCGGAGTGCAAAATGTATAAACCGCCGCCGGCCTTTACATATTGTTCCAGCGCTATTTCAACAGCGCGGGGCCAGCGCATGGCGGTATCGTTAATGTTATTGGTGTTCTGGATCACCACATCGTAATCTTTAAAGTTGGGCTGCCACTGCGCCCAGCGCGGATCATGGGCGGTGGGCGGCGTGGTGGAAACGGATACATTGAACAAATTACTTTCTTCCAGGATAGCTTTGGTGAGCTGCGTGGTTTGCTGCCAGTCGTGATTACTGAAGCCGTCTACGATCAGCACCCGGATCTGCTTTTGAGCATGGGTGGCTGTATGTACGCAGGAAAGTATAAATAACAACAGTGCCGCTTTGCGTAGCATGTTAAGATGTTTGGCGCTTAAATTAGCAAAAGGCCGGCATTTGCCCGTTTTATTTGTGTTAACCGGTTATAAAAACAAAACCCGCTACAGAGCGGGTTTTGCAATGGGGGAATACCGTTGGCTTAGTCTCTTACAAAACGTACGTGCGTGGTAAGGGTGTTGCCGCAGTCGCAGGTAATTACATCGATCACGATAATGTTACCGGATGGCAAGGTAAGGCTGCCTTCATACGTTTTACAGCTGCCGGAGGTGCTGAACAGCGAAAGCACCACCAGGGTAGGGGTGGCCGTGCTGCCGGCCTCACTCACATAGGCATGTGCAATATTACAGGCGGCGCTGGTTTCCACGCAGTAATACTTATCACCTCTGCTATCATAATAATCACATCTTTTGTCTGCTGTTTTAGCAGGGGGCTTGCTGGCAGAATGGCTTACGTTAACATGGCACAGGCAAAATACGAGGCAAAACAGGGTGGACAATACTAGGGCTTTTTTCATGGCATTTGATTTGGGTTTTGAGGAATTTGAAATGATCACATAAGATAACGAAACTTATTTAAAATGTTATTTTTGCCTTAACACAAAACCTCAACTGTATACTGATGGCAGCCTCCTTCCTGTCAAAACACAAACATATTATCCTGTATGGCGTTTGCCTGGCCTTGCTGTTATTTTTACTGAAATGGCTGGAGCTGCGTTTGATCATTATTAACCACGCTTTTGAGATGTATATTGGCGCCATTGCCGTGATCTTCACTGCATTGGGCATCTGGCTGGCGCTGAAGCTCACCAAACCCAAAGTAAGAACGGTGATCGTGGAAAAGGAGGTATATGTTCAGCATGGCGGAGAATTTACCCTGAATGAGCAGGAGCTGCAGCAGCTGGGCCTCAGTAGCCGGGAGCTGGAAGTGCTGCAGCTAATGGCAGCGGGATTAAGCAACCAGGAAATTGCCGGCCGTTTATTTGTGTCTTTAAACACCATCAAAACCCATTCGTCCAGGCTGTTCGAGAAAATGGATGTAAAGCGCCGTACCCAGGCGGTGGAAAAAGCTAAACGCCTGCGGATCATACCTTAAGGTGAGCCTTCTTTAGCAGGAAAAGGGTAAAAATCATCCTAAAGTATGAAGCCTTTTTGCCGGTAAACCTCCAAATTTGCCCTCATCAACCTAACGTATCGCCACCGGCGTATAAACCTAAATCTTACCGCATGAAAAAGAATGTATGGATCTTTGGCCTGATATCCGGCCTGATTGTAACCGCCATGATGATCTATTCCGTGGCCAGATGTTATGGTGATCCCGATTTTGAAGGTAACATGGTGCTGGGGTATGCCTCCATGATCCTGGCTTTCTCTACGATCTTTGTAGCCATCAAAAATTTCAGGGATAAATATAACGGCGGTGTAATATCATTTGGAAAGGCTTTCAGGATAGGCCTGTATATTACGCTCATCGCCTCTACCATTTATGTGCTGGTATGGCTGGTGGAGTATTACGTATTTGTCCCTGACTTTATGGATAAATACGCCGCCCATATGATCAAAGTAAAACAGAACAGTGGCGCCAGCTTACAGGAAATTCAAAAGCAGGCCCGCCAGATGGCGAGCATGCAGGAAATGTATAAGAATCCGCTTTTTGTAGTGCTTTTCACCTATTTCGAGATCTTACCCATCGGGCTGCTAGTAGCACTTATTAGCGCATTAATACTAAAAAAGAGAGGGAGCGCACCAGCAGCAATTAATAATTAAGAATTAATAATTAATAGATTGTGTTGTGTTGTTGGGACTGCGTGTTGTATGATCCAGCTATCAGATCGTAATAAAAGAAATGCAGCGTACCATCCCGGTACGCTGCATTTCTATTAATTATTCATTCTTAATTATTAATTAAATCTTCACCTGCTTCCATTTACCACGCCTGAATAAGATAAACGAAGTAATAGAAATGGCGGCTTCCGCCACGGGAATAGCAATGAATACGCCCAGGGGCCCCATGTTCAGGGCTTTGGCCAGGGTATAGGCCAGCGGGATCTGGAACAGCCAGAAACCAATGAAGTTGATCCAGGTAGGTGTCCAGGTATCGCCGGCGCCGTTAAAGGCATTGATCATTACCATGCCCACACCATAGAAAACATATCCCAGGCTCATAATGCGCAGCGCATTGGCTGCAATGTCCTGGATCTGCGGATCCTGCGTGAACATAGAAATAAAGAACTTGGCGCTGGTGAGGAACAGTACGGTTACAACGGCCATGAATATAAAATTGTATTTGGCGGTTTTCAGTACCGATTCCTCTGCCCGGTCGGGCTGGCCTGCACCCAGGTTTTGCCCGATAAGCGTGGCGGCGGCATTACTAAGCCCCCAGGCGGGCATAATAAAAAAGATCAGCAAACGGATGGCTGTCTGGTAACCGGCAGAACCATGATCGCCCCCGGTTTCAGCCACCAGCCTGGCCAGGAAGATCCAGCTGCAGGAGCCGATAATAAACTGGAACGTGCCCGGAGACGCAATTTTGATCACCGATTTAATCACTGTCCAATCGATCTTCAGGTGATGATTTTTAATTTTCACCTGGCTTTTGCCGTTGAATAAATGATACAGCTGGTATACCACGCCAATACCACGGCCAATGGTGGTGGCCATTGCAGCACCGGTAAGGCCAAAGGCCGGAATCGGTCCAAGCCCGTTAATGAAAATAGGGCACAGGATAATGTTGCAGATGTTGGCCAGCCACAGGCTTTTCATAGCCATGGCGGCGTTACCGGCTCCGCGGAAGATACCGTTGATCAGGAACAGCAGCATGATCACCAGGCTGCCACCCATCATAAGGCGGGTATAGGATGCACCCTTTTCCACGGTAGTAGGTTCTGCACCCATGAGGCGCAAAATATCGGCGGCAAAGATCATCCCCGTTATGCTTACGGCAGCGGTTACAAAAATGGCCAGCCATAACGCCTGCACACCGGCATAGGCAGCTGCATCGGGGTTCTTTTCACCCACGCGGCGCGCTACCAGCGCAGTAGCTGCCATACTAATGCCAATAGCCAGCGAGTATACAATGGTAATTACAGATTCAGTAAGGCCCACGGTTTGAATGGCATGGCTGCTATCCGGCAGATGCCCTACAAAGTAGAGGTCAACCACGGCAAATACAGATTCCATGCACATTTCCAGGATCATGGGAATGGCCAGCAGGAACACGGCTTTACGCAGGCTACCGGTGGTGTAGTCCATTTCCTCGCCCTTGATGGCCTGTTTTATAAATGAAAAAATATAGGATACCCTATTGGTAGACACGGTTTGTTGCGACATACAGAAATTTTTAAAAACAATAATTAAACGGATCAGGGAAAAGATAGTTACCCCGCGGGCATAAACAGCCCCAGGCTTGAGGTAAACACCGGCTTGTGTTGTGCTAACAGGAGAAGTGGTGCATTACCTTGCAGCGTAGCTGGTGGTTCTGGCAATTTTCATAATGAAGATTTTTCTTTGCATTGTATTGCAAATATACATCCTCCAACGGATTATTAATGGTATAAATACGACAATCTACAGGGGATTTTACGACATAAATCAATGGTGCTAGATAAAAAGAAAGGGGCCGGCCAAAAGCGTTCCGTCTTTACGAACGGGAATGAATGCGGAACCGTGTATATGCGATCCCCCGCTTTCATGTACTCCTGGCCAACCCCTTGTGCAAGTTTTATAGGTTAGATATCTACTATGGTGCAGCGGTTGCTGCTACTAATATAACAGCGGTTTGGGCAATTTGGTTCACTGTTTCTGATGTCCAATGGCCGGGCCTAACCGTTTAAAGCCATGTGCTTCGCGGTAGGCATCCTGCTCAGCGAGTGTCATTTTAGTCATTACTCCTTCGCTAACGGTTTTAAAGAAATGTTCCATTTTACCGGCAGGCTGGAACAGGATTATGAGCCTGGCCACCCCTTCGCCTGCTTTCGCAAATGTATGCGGCACGCCACGGGGACCAAATACGCTGTCGCCTGCTTTGGCGGTGTAAGTTTCCTCACCAATTCTGATCAGAAATTCGCCTTCCAGCACATACCACCATTCATCCTGCTCCGGATGTACATGCAGCGGCGGGCCGCCTTCCTTTACCCGGGTGGATTCAAAGAGATACATGTCTCCGTTGGTATCGGCCGTGCCGATCTTGGTAAAAAAGGTATCGCCCTCCATCAGGGTAATACTGTGGTTGTTGCGGTCTTTGCCTGCAGCCACCATAAAGCCTTTGCCGGTACGTTTACCGGAAAGGTGCTTCGCTGCTGATGTAACAGGAGTGATAATGGCAGCACCAGCCGTTAGTAATAATTTTACAAAGGAACTGCGTTGCATGGGGCTATGTTTTGGGGATTACAGTAATAAAATTAATCTTTCTTTTTCTTAAAATCAACGGATAATCCATCATAAAAACAGGATATGCTATTTTTACATTTACCCGGACCCGCTATTTTTAATTCCCTTAATTCCATTAAAAGCGCCCACGTATGAAAAACCTTCACCAATGTACCCACGTCACATTTTCCAGTATTATCCTCAGCTTATTCTTTACTTTTTCTGCAGCTGCGCAAACCGTTGAAGCGGAAAGCGGTACCCTTACCGGCGGCGCCAATACACAAGGCTGCAGCGGCTGTTCCGGCAGCACCATGGTGGGCAACTTAGGCGGCCCAACCAATGGCACGGTAGTAGTGCCGGTGAATGTTAGCAGCGCCGGCATGTACAACCTTACTATTTATTACTGCACGGCAGACCCGCGGGTAATTTATGTTACGCCCAACAACGGTAACTATACCGGGATTAACTGCCCGCCCTCCGGCGGGTGGACAACCGTTGGCAGCACCAGCATTAATGTAGCCTTAAATGCAGGCAGCAACACCATCCGGCTGGATAACGGCAGCGGAGGCTGGGGCCCCAATATTGATAAGATAACCCTGCAGCCAGCCACCACCATTACTTTTGGAGCAGGCAACTATATTTATTACAACCTGGGCACCGGTAAGTACAATGTATATTTTAACAATAACCTGGTAATTACCGATGCTTATGCCAGCTGTAACTCCAACAATATTTACTATAGCCATACCGGCTATACCAGCCGTGTATATGCTGCTACGCCGGTAAGCGATGCTTTTGGCAGCGGCACCAAACATACCATTACGCTCAGCGGCGGCGGCTTAATACCCATGCAGCAGGTGTTTTATACCTATGCAGGTAAGAATTACTTTTTTACTGAAGTGCTGCTGAATGGGACGGGCGCTAACTGTTACCGTATGTCGCCTTTAACCACTAACACCGCCTGGGTGCCGGGCTCCGGGGATATGCGGGCATTAAAAGTGCCCTTTGATAATGATGCCTGGATCCGGTATGATGCGCAAAGCTTCAGCGCTGCTAACTTCACCGGCTCGGAGGTGGCTGCCCTGTATGATAATACCAGCCGCAATGGTTTAGTAATAGGATCTGTAGAACATATGCACTGGAAAACCGGGGTAACGGTAACGGCTAATGGAAATAATACATTGTCCACGCTTTCTGCTTACGGTGGTTATACCGATGGTACCCTTACGCACGATGGGCGCGGGCATGGCTGGGTGAATGTGGGCGGCGCTACCTGTAAATCTCCTAAGATACTGGTAGATTATGAAAGTGACTGGCGCACGGCTTTTGAAACCTATGGCAGCGCTAACCTGCTGGCAGAGCCGCGTTACATCAGCAGCTTCACCGGCGGTACCCCTTTTGGGTGGAACAGCTGGGGCGCTATACAATCCAGCCTTACTTTGGCTAAAGCCAATGCAGTAGTGGATTTTTTTGCCAATAGCTGCACCGGGTTCCGTAACAGCGATAATACCCTGTACATAGACCTGGATTCTTATTGGGATAACCTGGCATCCGGCGGGTGGACGGGCGATTTCAGCCAGCTGACCAGCTTTGCCAATTATTGCAAAAGCAAAGGATTTAAGCCCGGCATTTACTGGGCGCCTTTTGTGGACTGGGGCAAAAATGCTACCGGCACGGTAGAAGGCACCTCTTATCAATACCAGGACTGCTGGACAAAAGTGAATGGCGCACCTGTTGACCTGGACGGCGCCCGCGCCATGGACCCTACGCACCCGGCCACCCGCGGCCGTATTGCTTACCTGGTAGGCAAGTTTAAAGCCTGCGGTTTCCAGATGATCAAGCTGGATTTCCTGGGCCATGCTACCCTGGAGGCCGACAGCTATTACGATAACAGCGTGCATACCGGTATGGAGGCTTTCCGCAAAGGCATGGAGTATGTAGTGGACCAGCTGGCAGGTACTATGCTCACCTATGCTGCAATCAGCCCTAACCTGGCTACCGGCCGCTATGTGCACATGCGCCGTATTGCCTGCGATGCCTATAAAGACATCAGCGAAACGGGCTATACCCTTAACAGCACCACCTATGGCTGGTGGCAGAAGAATTTATACAAGTATATTGACGCTGACCATATTGTATTTGCCACGGAACCTATTGGCGAAAACCGCGCCCGGCTTACCTCCGGGCTGGTAACCGGCACGCTCATTACCGGCGACGATTATTCCGCCACCGGCGCCTGGACCAGCACGGCCCAGTCCCTGCTGCAAAATGCCGACCTGCTGGATATTGCTAAAAATGGCAACGGCAAAGCTTTTCGCCCGGTTGAAGGCAATACCGGCAACCAGCCTAACGAGCTGTTTACGGCCACCATCGGTGGTTACCAGTACCTGGCCATTATTAATTACGGCGCCAGCGCCAAAACGTACACGGTGAATATGGGGCGTATTGGTCTTAATGGCGGCGGTACTTATGCTGCTGCGAAAGAACTTTTCAGCGGTACGCTCAGCTCCATTAGCGGCAATCTGACGGTAACGGTGCCGGCGGCAGATGCGGTTATTTACAGGATTGATACGGGGAGTTGGGCTGGTACTGCGCCGGCGGTGGTAGTGCGGTAGGGGAGAGCGGATTTATACCATTTTACACTGCAGCACCCCTTCGGCTATCTGTACGCTTAAGTGTTTTTCGCCGCAGATGATGTGGCCGGGATCCTGCTGCTGCTCTTTTACAGATTCCGGCAGCACGCCGGGCATGCTTAATACCGCATCCATAAGGATGCCATGGCTGGGGTC
>NZ_DATCRF010000353.1:0-5221 GCF_036569125.1 Chitinophaga sp.
GCTCCAATGTTACCTACAGCCTGTTTGACTTTACCGGCCTGCCTATCCGCGCCAAGATCAGCGCTTCCTTTACGGAGCACACCGTTCCCACGCTGAGCGACATACTGGGCATGCTGTCATCCCCCGACCTTACGCATTACAAAACCGTAAATGAGGGAGAGCTGCTGCCGGTGCTCACGAACGAGATCTATAATAACCAACTTTATTACCTGCAGGTAGCAAAGGTTAATAAGCTGAAGAACTTCCGCAAGCTGCAGGCAGGCGCCAAGCTAAAGTTCCCGCCAATAGACAGCAACAACGGTTCCAGTAAAACTCAAACTAAGTAAGCATATGGGCGTATTAGACAGTTTACCGCCCGGCACGCAAACCCCGCGGCATGTAATTACCAAAAAAGTGTTTATTAACGGCACCGTGCTAAGCAACGAGATCCAGCTGGCACAGATCACCGTCAATAAATCTTTTAACAAGATTGCCTATGCGCGTTTGGTGTTTGCAGACGGCTCTGCCAGCGACCGCAACTTTCCGCTCAGCAACGACGATAAGTTTAAACCGGGCAGCGAGATCCGCGTGCAGCTGGGTTATGAAGGCGAGGCAGACACGGTGTTTGAAGGCATTATTATAAAACATGCCATCAAGGTAAGCCAGCAGGGCTCTTTGTTGCTGATAGAAGCAAAAGACAAAGCCATTAAGCTGGCAGCCGCCCGTAAGCACGCTTATTATATCAACAAAACAGATAGCGAGGTAATTACTACGCTGGCCCGGCCCATTGACCCTTCGCCGGTTGTAGATACTACCAGCAGCCCGCCGCCCAAACAGCTGGTGCAGTTTGATGCATCTGACTGGGACTTTATAGTAACCCGCGCAGAAGCCAATGGCATGCTGGTGCTTACGGATGATGGAAAGATCATCGTAAAAAAACCTTCCACTGCCGGCGCCCCGGTGCTTACGGCCACTTATGGCGATAACCTCTGGGAGTTTGAGGGCGAGATGGATGCACGCCGCCAGCTGCAAAGCGTAACCAGCCAGTCATGGGATTATACCACGCAGCAGCAGGAAACATCCAGCGCAGGCAGCGCCACCTTTACGGAGAATGGCAACATAGCCTCCACAGAAATAGGCGCTGTATTAGGCGCAGCAGTAAAGCTTACGCACACGGGACATCTTACCCAACAGCAATTACAGGACTGGTCAGATGCCTATGCCATGCGCAGCCATCTTTCCAAAGCCATAGGCCGTGTGCGGGTAGAAGGCAATGCCGCAGTAAAACCCGGCACCATGATCACCCTGGCCGGTGTAGGCGACCGCTTTAACGGCAATGTGTTTGTAACCGGTGTGCTGCATCACTTTGAAGGCAACTGGCAAACCGATATACAATTCGGCTGGCGCGAGGAATGGTTCTATAAAAAAGAGGATGTGATGGACAAACCAGCCGCCGGTTTATTACCCGGTGTAAATGGTTTGCAGATAGGCACCGTGTTAGACCTGGATGATACGGAAGGCGGCGGCCAGTACCGCGTGAAAGTACATATCCCTTCCATTACCAGCAGCAATGAAGGCATTTGGGCAAGGGTAGCTACGCTGGATGCCGGCGCTAACCGCGGTGTATACTTTCGCCCGCAGCTAACGGATGAAGTGGTGTTGGGCTTCCTGAACGATGACCCGCGTGAGCCGATAATTGTAGGTTACCTGCACAGCAAAGACAGCAAAAAATCAGCGCTGCCGGAGCAGGATGGTTCCCTGCAATATGGCTTTGTAACCCAGGAAGGCATTAAGCTCATATTCGACGATACCAACAAACGCATGACCTTACTGGTGCCCACTGCCAGCGGCGAAAAATCGCTGATCATTAACAATGATGCCAGCGCCATTGAGCTGAAGGATGATAACCAGAACAGCATTAAGATGGATTCCTCCGGCATCACCATTAATGCGGTAAAGGATGTGACAATCAGAGGGGCTAAGGTGCTTATTAATTAATAATGAAGAATTAATAATTAATAATCGTGGATGAAGTGCCCCAAGTGAAAGATGAAGTACAATGCAAAAAAAATACGAAGTACAAAAACTAAGTATAATACAAAAAATACAACATAAAAGGCGGCCGCACAAATGAAGTAATCATTGATACTTCATGGAAAGGCCTCCAAAATTATTAATTATTCATTCTTAATTATTAATTAAAATGCCCGCAGCTGCAAGAGTAACCGACAACCACACCTGCCCCATGGCTAACCCCAACGGCAGTCCGCATACAGGCGGCCCCATTATGCCGGCCGGTGTGCCTACTGTGCTCATTGGCGGACAGCCGGCCGCAGTGGTCGGCGGGCAGTGTGTATGCGCCGGCCCTCCGGATAGTATTACCGCGGGATCCGGCACGGTGCTGATTGGCGGGCAACAAGCCGCGCGCCAGGGCGATATGACCTCGCATGGCGGACAAATAGCCGCCGGTTTCCCCACCGTGATCATAGGCGGCTGATCTTTTTTATAACAACTACTAACCACAACATCATGGAAAATACAGACAGATCTTTTTTAGGAACGGGCTGGAGCTTTCCGCCCACCTTCCGCAGAGAATGGAATGGCCCTGAAATGCTGAAGGAAGAAGCAGATGTGCACAGCAGCATACAGATCATCCTCTCCACCATTACCGGTGAGCGGGTAATGCTGCCCACCTTTGGCTGCAACCTGCAGCCCCACGTATTTGATCCGCTGAACGTACCCACCATTGCCATGATAGAAAAAATAGTACGGGAAGCGCTCATTTACCATGAGCCCAGGATCATTGTGGAAAACCTTACCTCTACTGCTTTCCAGGCAGAAGGGCGGCTGGAGATCAACATTGAATACAGTATTATCACTACCAATACCCGTTACAATTACGTATTCCCCTTCTACATCAACGAAGCTACGAACATTGAAACGGTAAAACCTGTATAACGCAGGGCCAGACGCTGTTTGGCTACGCTATTCATCAATAAATTAATTATGACGTTCCGATGAGTAATTGTCATTGTCATACCACTATTAACCGCGACGGGTCGGGCCAATTGGGCCGCTACCTGAAAGCGCTGGACCCCGGTTATGCACCGGTGGATGGCCGCAGTTTTGAAGACCTGCTGGTATTTGCAAAAAGATATGCCGCACAGATCCGGTTCTATGATATTCCCGGAAGCCAGGTTGAAGATGATACGCCGCCTGCACAGGTGAGCTGGCGTGAATTTTTCCGGCGCGATATGGCGGTGATTGCCGCCTCTATTGGCACCATAGACCTGGCGCAGATCAAAAAGGATTATGAGGAGAACCGCGCTAAGCTGGATCTGAAACCTACCGGCCAAACCTATGCGAATTTGTTTGATCCCATACTAGGCATGCTGGCAAGGCTGGACCGCTGGTATTCGCTGGCTATTCCGCAAAACCCGTTGTATGTAGACCTGAACCTGGCCATTCAATCCAACCTGCAGGAGCAGGTGAAGAAGATGATAGCCTATGAAGAAGGGTTTAAGCTGGTAGATGCCAAGAATGCTTTTACGCTGGATTTCACGCCCATTGAAAATGATGATGTGTGGAAGGTGAATGACCCCGTGGATGCAGACATCAGCATTTATGAAGGCGCTACGCCGGAAGATAAGATCCGTTTTGCCGCCCTGTTCGTAGATTCCATTTTCCTGGGCTTTTATGGCGTAATGAACCAGCTGGTAGAGAGCTCTGAAAGCTACCTGCAATATGCCATGGAGCAATACCCGGCCCACCAGCCGCACATGGCGCTGTTCATTGCATTCCTGCAGCTGTTCCGTTTAGCACAGGACCAGATGAACACCCTCACCGGCCGTGTGCTGGACTTCTATTACCGCGAGGTATTGCAGCTCACGGAAAAACCGGCCATCCCGGACCGCGCTTTTATAGTATTTGAGCTGGCCAAAGATGTAGCAGACTACGACCTGGAGCCGGGCACTGCCCTGGATGCAGGTAAAGATGCCTGGGGCAAAGACCAGGTATATAAAACAGACGGCGCACTGGTAGTGAACCAGGCCAAGGTGAAGGAGCTGAAAACGTTGTTCATTGAAAAGCTGCCGCTGGAAGTGGATGAAGAAAGCAAGAACATTGCCACCCTGTATGCACGCCCGGTAGCCAATTCACTGGATGGATACGGCACCCCGTTCACAGACCCTTATCCCAAGTGGAACACCTTTGGCAAAGGCAGCAACCATCCCGGCAGAGCCGCCAACATCTGCGAAGCGCTGGATATCATTAACGATGAAATAAACACCCGCAATGAAACCGCTATTGGTTTTGCCATTGCATCGCCGCAGCTGCTGCTGCAGGGCGGTAACCGGCTGATAACCCTGCAAAGCAACGGCATTAAAGAGCTGTTTGATGCAGGCCAGGCGGAGATATGGCTTACCGGCGAAGAAGGCTGGTTAAAAATAGATCAAACTATCACGGCAGCACAATTCGCCAAATTGTACTCCAATGATATGTTTAATAATGAGGATGAATTAGGGTCCTGCATCTATAGCGGGTCAAGCGAACCAGACCGCATTTACATTTTCCTGCCCATAGCAGAAAAAGGGGTGATACCCTTTGATGCCAAGCTGCATGCAGGCCGCACCTATAACACAGCTTACCCGGTAATGCAGCTCATGGTAGGGCCGGATATAGGTATAAGCGCCGACCGCTTTAAACATCTTTCCTACACCGACCTGTCTATTAATGTACGCGTAGGGTCCATTAACCATATTCCGGTTATTGGCATTGCAGCAGCACCCGCTGCACCTGCTGCAGCTGCAGGTGGCGTTAAAGCCGCTGCTTTTGTAAAAGATACCTATGCAAACTTTGACGGGTTAAAAGTGCTGACGCTGCAAAATGATGATGGCCTGCTTACACCCGGCAAACCATTTGACCCCTTTACGGCTTATCCCAAAACCGGCAGCACCTTTTACGTTGGCAGTAACGAGGTGTTTAATAAATCGCTGGAAAAGCTTTCGCTGAACATCCGCCATGTGAATGACAGCAACGGCCTGGTGATTAATGAAAGTACAGTACGATATAAGGTAAGCCTGCTGCAGAGCAAACAGTGGCTGTACTTATCAGGGGAAAGTTTTATTGGTCCGCAATTTAGTGAAGATGAGCTCACGTATAATATCCTGAATGTAGGCGGTGATCTGCAGGGCAGCCAGCCCTCCACTCCTATTACTACAGTGCGGGCGCCCCTGGTATACCC
>NZ_DATCRF010000354.1:0-2711 GCF_036569125.1 Chitinophaga sp.
CTGCTAACCGGCTGCGATAAAACCACACCCTCTACCTTAATGGGTGCTGCCAGCGTGGACCTGCCTACCATTGTGGTTCCCGGCGGGCCTATGCTCAACGGCCGTTTCCAGGGGCAGCAGATTGGCTCCGGCACACATGTATGGAAGTTTGCCGATGAAATGAAAAAGGGCAGCATGACACCCAAGGATTACCTGTTTGCAGAAAGCTGTATGTCGCGCAGCGCCGGTCATTGTATGACCATGGGCACTGCCTCTACCATGGCCTGTATGGTGGAATCCCTGGGTATGACGCTTTCCGGTGCAGCCGCTATCCCGGCGGTTGATTCCCGCAAAAAAGTGCTGGCCCATCTTTCCGGCCGCCGCATTGTGGAAATGGTGAAGGAAGACCTGAAAATGTCTAAGATCCTTACCCGGCAGGCATTTGAGAATGCTATAAAGGTAAATGCAGCAGTAGGCGGATCCACCAATTTTATTATTCACCTTACGGCTATTGCCGGCAGAATAGGCGTGGAGCTGAACCTGGAAGACTTTGATAAGCTGGGCAGCCGTATTCCCCTGCTGTTAAACCTGATGCCTTCCGGTAAATACCTGATGGAAGATTTTTATTATGCCGGTGGCTTGCCTGTGATCATTAATGAGCTGAAGGAGCACCTGCATATGGATACCATTACGGTTACCGGTAAATCCCATGCAGAAAATATTACGGATACCTGCAGCTGTTATAACCGGGATGTGATCTATCCCATGGATCAGCCTATGATCCCCGAAGCCGGTACTGCCGTATTAAAAGGCAACCTGGCATTGAACGGCTGCGTAATAAAACCCTCTGCCGCTACGCCTGCGCTGATGCAGCACCGTGGCCGCGCCGTGGTGTTTGAAACTATTGAAGACTATCATGCACGCATAGACGATCCTGCGCTGGATATTGATGAAACCTGTGTAATGGTTTTAAAACGCGTAGGCCCTGTAGGTTATCCCGGTATGCCGGAAGTAGGTAATATGGCCCTGCCCAAAAAGCTGCTGGACAAAGGCGTTACCGATATGGTACGTATTTCCGACGGCCGTATGAGCGGTACTGCCTATGGTACCGTAGTGCTGCACGTATCCCCGGAATCTGCTGTTGGCGGCAACCTGGCGCTGGTAGAGAACGGAGATTTTATTGAGCTGGATGTTGCCGGCCGCCGCCTGCACCTGGATGTGCCGGATGAGGTGCTGCAGCAACGCCGCCAGCGCTGGGAAAAAGACGCCCAGCCTATGAACCGCGGGTATGTAAGCCTGTATGTAAACCACGTGCTGCAGGCCGATAAAGGCGCCGACTTTGACTTCCTGGTAGGCGGCTCCGGATCAGAAGTAAGCAGGGATTCGCATTAAAAATTTACGGTTTTAGATTTACGATTTTAGATTTATGGGGTACGCCCTGTAATCTATCCGCTTCGATCAGATCTAAAATCGTAAATCTAAAATCCAAAATCATTATGACTTTATTGATCATCTTCCTTTGTATCGTTGCGCTGATATTACTGATCTCCTGGGGCAAGGTTAATGCGTTCCTGGCTTTCCTGGTGGTATCTGTAATCACGGGTTTATTGCTGGGCATACCGTTGAACAATATTCCCTCATCCGTATACAAAGGTATTGGCGATACTTTGGGATCGCTGATAGTGGTGATCGTATTGGGAGCTATGTTAGGCAAGCTGGTAGCGGAAAGCGGCGCTGCGCAGCGGATCTCCACGGTGTTAATGAAATTGTTCGGCGCAAAATATATCCAGTGGGCCTTAATGCTTACCGGCTTTATTATTGGTATACCCCTGTTCTATAATGTGGGTTTTGTGTTGATCATTCCCCTGATCTTTTCTGTAGCGTATCAATATAAATTACCCGCCGTGTATATTGGTTTGCCTATGCTGGCATCCTTGTCCGTTACCCATGGCTTTTTGCCGCCGCATCCGGCGCCTGCTGCATTGGTAGGGCAGTTCCATGCCAATATGGGGCTTACGCTGATCTATGGCGTAATAGTAGCCATACCGGCTGTAATACTGGCGGGGCCTGTGTTTTCAAGGACCATCAAAAAGCTGGAAGCCAAACCGCTGCAAAGCTTTAGTGTAGAGCCGTTACCGGAGCACCTGCTGCCGGGCGTGTTCAACAGCCTGTTATCGTCGCTGCTGCCGGTTATGATGCTGATCGTTACCACCATCCTGCTGTTTATGCTGCCGGAAGATGGTGCTTTTAAAACACTGCTCACCTTTTTGGGAGAGCCGGGCATCGTAATGCTGATCACGATTACTATTGCTACCTTCAGCCTGGGCATTAACATGGGTAAAACCATGCAGCAGGTAATGAATATTTATACCGATGCTGTGAAGGATGTGGCAATGGTGTTACTGATCGTTAGCGGCGCCGGGATCCTGAAACAGATCTTTATAGACAGCGGGGTAAGCACCCAGATAGCTACGGCCTTGCAAAGCTGGAGCATACCGCCTTTGGTGCTGGCCTGGTTAATTGCAGCGGTGATACGCTTGGCCCTGGGATCTGCTACAGTAGCCGGTTTAACCACTGCCGGCATTATTGCTCCCATGATGGGGCAGCTGCACGTAAATCCCAGCCTGATGGTATTATCCATTGGCGCAGGCAGCCTGTTCTTTTCACATGTAAATGACGCCGGCTTCTGGCTGTTCAAAGAATATTTTAATCTCTCGCTGAAAGATACATTC
>NZ_DATCRF010000355.1:0-4433 GCF_036569125.1 Chitinophaga sp.
TACGCAATAGCTGCGTGAGGTAGCATCAAAGGTAGCCAGCGTAGGATTAGGCACCGAACGTTTTATAACTACGTACAGGCTTCTGCGGTATACGGCTGTTCCTGTATCCGGTGTATAGGTAGTATTATTAATTTCCCATAAACCCGGCGGCTGGTAAGGCTTGACGCTTTTACCGCCAATGGCCGTGTTCAGCAAACCGCTTGCTAACAGCGCATTGTCGCGGATCATTTCTGCCGACATACGGTAGGCCGGTCCGTGCGACAGCAAGCGGTTCTCCGGGTCTTTATCACGCACTTCTTTGCTCACACGGGAATCCTGCCGGTAAGTAGCCGACATTACGATGAGCTTATTCAGCTTTTTAATATCCCAGCCGGATTCACGGAAGGTAATGGCCAGCCAGTCCAGCAGCTCCGGGTGGCTGGGCATCTCGCCCTGGTTGCCAAAATCATCTGTTGTTTTCACTATGCCGGCACCAAAAAAGTTTTGCCATATGCGGTTCACCTCTACTCTTGCTGTAAGCGGGTTATTGGCATCGGTAAGCCACTGCGCCAGTCCATAGCGGTTCTTAGGTAAATTCTTTGCAAAGGGTAGTATAGCGGCCGGCGTGTTGGGATATACTTTATCACCCGGCATATCATAATTGCCTCTTAATAAAATATGCGCCTGTTTGGGCTTGGGCATTTCCTGCATTACCATCAGCTCCGGTACATCCTCCGTAGAATCGGCCAGGATGCTGCGCATTTGCTGCAGATCCTGCGCAGCTTTAATGGTAGCGGGATATACGGCGGAAAGGTAATACGCCTTCAATGCATCCAGCTGCGTAGTGGCCAGCTGTGTATGAGGTTTGTCTGCCACATCCTTCCAGTCAGCTTTTTGCGCCACTACTTTTATTTCATAAGGCGTTAGCACCCGGTTATACACCAGCACCTCATCTACCTTACCATTTTTAAAACCTAAACCGCGCCACCAGCCGCCGATCTGCAGGCCCGGCTGCTTACCGTTGCCTTTAAATAAAATGTCTTTGGTCAGCTGATCCATGGTGGTTTCCATGGCCAATTCATTCCCATCCAGGTATAGCCTAAAACCGTTTGCTTTGGATGATCCATCGTAGGTAAGCGTAAGCTGGATCCATTGATCCTTTGGAACGATGGTTTTGGAAACTCTTGTAATGGCATTGGAAGGCGCAGTGTGCGCCATGTTTATTTCCAGCTTATTATCCCGCAGGTATAAATGATAGCCGCGGAAATTAAACAGGCGTTCTGCCATGCTTTTATGAAAAATAACACCTTCTTTCAGGTCTTTGGGAATATTCACCCAAACGCCTATACTAAAAGGCTCTGATCTGCGGAACACGCCATTGGGCCCAAGGTCCAGGTAAGTATCACCGTTTAATACAATGGCTTTCCCATTACCATGTTGCTCAAATACAGGCGCATCGCCCGCCTGGCCGGTTTCCCGTTTCATAGCGCCGGCCTGCTTTGCATTCACCCCGTTCTTAAAGGCCGCATTATCCAACGTATATTCACCCTGCAGGCCAGCCTGCGGCACTTTTTCTTGCAGCAGTTTTTTATAGCCTTCTTTTGCCAGCCATTTTTCAAACGCAGGCTGCGCATTATTTTTCTCCTGTGCTAATTGCTGCTCCTGTTGGGCAACATTCTTTTGTAAGAACTGTAACACCTGCTCCTTTTCCTTACCCGGCAGCATCAGCGTAGGGGTAGGCAATGCATCGTCATAAGAAATTTGCCCGGCCTCTTTTACATTATTAAAAAAGCTGAACAGCTCATAATAATTCTTCTGTGATACCGGGTCAAATTTATGATCATGGCATTTGGCGCAACCCACGGAAACCGCCAGGAAAGCCTGTCCAAAGGTATTGGTACGGTCCACTACATATTCTGCCTGGAACTCTTCCTCAATAATACCGCCTTCCATGTTCTGCGGATGGTTGCGGTTAAAGGCGGTAGCGATCAGCATTTCTTTGGTGGGATGCGGCATCAGGTCGCCGGCCAGCTGCCATTGAATAAAAGTATCATAGTGCAGGTTCTTATTGAATGCGCTGATCACCCAATCGCGGTAGGGCGACATATCCCTTAACCTATCCACGGTATACCCATGCGAATCTGCAAAGCGGGCCACATCCAGCCAGTCCACCGCCATCTTTTCACCATAGTGCGGGGAAGCCAGCAAACGGTCTACCTGCTTTTCATATGCGTTGGGCGAGGTATCTTTTAAAAAATTATCTATCTCCTGCAAAGTAGGCGGCAGGCCTGTGAGGTCCAGCGATACACGGCGCAGCAGCATTTCTTTTTCCGCTTCTCCGGAAGGTTGCAGTTTCTCTTGTTGTAAACGTTCCTGTATAAAATTATCAATCGGGTTATGCGCTACCCAATCTTTATGTTTCACTTCAGGCACCGGCGCTTTTTCCGGCTTTACAAAGGCCCAGTGCGGTTTATACACCGCCCCGTTTTTGATCCACTTAATAAGAATGGCTTTGTCCCGCGCGCTTAGCTTCAGATGCGAGTTTGGTTCGGGCATCATGTAATCCGGATCATTGGAAATAATGCGATGGAACATTTCACTGTTCTCTAAATTTCCGGGATCAATGGCCACCTTGCCCGGGCTTTCCGGCAGTTCAGCATAGGCCGCATCTGCAAGGTCCAGGCGCAAACCCGCTTTCTGCTTGGCTTTGTCTGGCCCGTGGCAGGCAAAACATTTATCAGACAACACCGGTTTTACATCCCGGTTATAATCCAGCTTTGCCGGCAGCTCTTTATACACCGCAGCTACATCATCCGGCAGATCCGGCGAGCAGGCGTAAAAGCCGCAGATGAATATTATTAAGGATAATAGACGTGGAAACCGCAGTTCTGTCATAACGTTCAACTCAGTAAGCTAAAGTTAGCGGTCCTGGCCGTGAAATATTTTCACAAATACCACAGCTTTTTGCACAAAGCCGACTTTTATGCCTAATTTCAGCCAGGATCACCCACCAGCTTATGAAAAAGACAGTTCTAAAGGCAACTTTTTCCCTGCTGAATGTCGATTATGTACAACTGAATAAAGACTGGAATTACAAGAACGTAACCAGCACTTTTTACCGCATTTACCTGATCGACGGCGGCAGCGGCATCCTGTATAACCCGGGCAGCACCTGCCCGCTGGAAAAGGGCTTTTTGTACATGGTGCCCAGCTTTACTACCTGCAACTATTATTGCGCGGAGTATTTAAGCCAGTACTATCTTTCTATTATGGAAGATTCTACGGACGGCACTTCGCTGTTCTCCTCCAACCGGCGCATCTTGAAGGTGCCTGCTACCGCTGCCGACCTGCAGCATTTTAAACGCATACTGGAGCTGCATCCCGACCGGGGGTTAAAACGGTCCAACGATCCAAAGGTGTATGAGAAATATCCCGTGCTGCAAAGCTTCCGGGAGCTGAATAATTATGTGCCCATTGCAGCGTACGTGGAAACGCAGGGCATTATACTGCAGCTGCTGTCTCGCTTTTTAACGCCGGATTGTTTCCAGGTAACTGAAGAAGCCATCCACTCAAAAATTTCCGATGCCATTAACCACATTCAAACCAACCTGCACAAACCTTTAACCGTAGCGCATTTGGCTAAGCGGGCCAATCAAAACCCGGATTACTTTTCAAGATTGTTCCATGAAAATACCGGCGAGCGCCCGCTAACGTACATACAGCTTACACGGGTGGAGCGTGCCCGTTTCCTGCTGGCAAACACCAACCAGTCACTGGCTGAAATAGCTGCTGCCACAGGGTTTGAAACCCTTTCTTATTTTTCGCGCATCTTTAAGACCATTACCGGGCAAACACCCAGTGAGTATAAACGCGATAAGCAGCTTATATAAAATCCAGGTAGCCGTATTGCTGCTGCAGAATGGCCTTATCATCGGCAGAAAGCCATTTGTTTAACAGGGTAGCATATACGCTTTTAAAATCCACTTTGTATTTCAGGTCGCCATCCTGCAGGTCGGCAAGGTCGGCGCCTTCATTTAACATGCCCTTCTTTTGCAGGCCGCCTCCTATCAGGAACATATTATTGGCCGTGCCATGATCCGTACCTCCGCTGGCATTTTGACCTACACGGCGGCCAAATTCAGAAAAGGTCATTACCATCACATCCTGGAAACGGTTGTTCTTTTTCAGGTCCCGCACGAATACAGATACCGCTTCATCCAGCTGCTGGAATAGCCTTTCCTGCTGCTTTTGCTGCCCTACATGCGTATCAAAGCTGCCGTGTGATACATAATATACTTTGGTATTAATATCAGACATGATCAGCTCCGAGATCACTTTCATATCACGGCCCAAAGCGGTGTTAGGGTAGCTTTCCTTTGATTGATACGTTTTAAATTGCTGCTGTATGTAGGTGGCGGAGGAAATAGTTTCCGCCATGGTTTTGTACAGGTAAT
>NZ_DATCRF010000356.1:0-13183 GCF_036569125.1 Chitinophaga sp.
CATCTGCATATTTGCACATCTGCACATTTATAGTTTCACTTTTGACAGCTTCTTAAAAAACACTTCCTCCGCTGCGGAGCATTGCAGCAGCATTTCACTTAATTCACCATAAGATACATTATCGGCGGAACGGCTTTTACAAACCCGGCCGGCATTAAATGCAAAGTTGCGCCACAGGTCACCAATACCGGTTAGCTCCCGGGATAGTTTGGCCAGCTCCGGCTGTTGCAGCAGGTCGGCCGCTTCCTGTAAAAAGGCGGCATACATAAACCGGAAGCCTGCGCCGCCGGTACCTATCTCCTCCTGCATACGGATTATATTACCCAGGTACAGCGTGGCTTTGCGGTCGCTCAGCTTTTCAGGATAATGTTTTACCCGTTTGGCTAAAAAACGTATGCCTTTTACACCAAACAAGGGCACCGGTATCTTTAACATATAATGACAAGCCTGTTCAATACCCTGGCGGATGGGCTTTTGCAGCGAAACGCCGGAAGGCACCTGCAGCGGGTAGTACATTTTACCTTTAGGTTCCGGAAAGCCTTTTGCAAAGCGGGCTTCTGCCAGGCTTTTAGGATCTATTTCCGTTGCCACATCCATAATAGGATCACTTACACGGTAGTTATCGCCATTCTTTCCATAGATCACCAGGTTATGTGCGTTAAAATGAAAACGGTACGCCGGTGGAAAATAAGGCAGGTAATATACGCTGGACAATACGCCCACCGGAATGCCTTCGCCAATTACACGGTCCAGCTCCTGCATAGCTTTTTCCGGGCTGGAAAATTTCTGCGACTGCATTTTTACACCCAGGCGGCTGCACACCCGCTGGAAAATAGCGCCGGGCCATATACGGTAGGTGGTGCCTGGCACGCCGTTCACTTTTACAAAAGGCAGGTGGCCTAAGAAAATGCCGGCGCCTATTCCAAAAGCCATCGGCTCACTGATAGTAAGACCATAATGCCGGAACAGGTTGGATATGACCCCACTCTCACAATGTGCCGTTTGCACGTGGTTAAATTGTACTTGGCTCATAATGTCTGAAATTGTGCACGGTCCACAAACCAACGTCAACCGCCGTGGTCTGCGGACCGTGTACTATAAGGCAATAACTATTTTATATGTTGTAATTCCTGCACCGTGATCTTGAAAGCGGCAGCATACCGCTGCAACATGGTGCTGCTAAGATTTTTGAATACCCGGGGCTGCAGATGACGTTTTACCTGCCATTGAAATTTGCCCACATAGCTGGCCAGCAGGGGCAGGTCCATGAGAGTTTTTTCCATGTAATAGGCTATAGGGCTTATTTCACCGGCCAGCGCGCGCTTACGGGCATTCTCCACTTTTGCATGCACCTCTTCCCAGGCCTGCGCCATGGCTACATTCTCCGGCTCCCAGCCTACGCTGGTTACCGGCTGTTTGTATTCACCGGCGTCGTTCACTGCGTAGAACAATTGTTTAAAAGTGCCTTCGTGCAGGTTATCACCGTCCTGCGGTACTTCGTTCTGTTTCATATAGGAGCAGTTTTAGGAGGCAACTCTCCGCTTTACACAACGGTCAAATGCGCGTAAGCATAAGAGAAACGTGCACTCTCCGGTACCATCATCACAATCTTCTGGCCTTTTTTAAGCATGCCGGTATTCATCAGCTCTTCCAGCATAAAGTAAGGTGAGGCAGTGCCTACATTACCTACACGGGTAAGATTGGTGAACCATTTTTCCTGGGGAATGGGCACGCCTAAACGGCTGATCTCTTCATCTATCTTAAAACGGAAAAATTCAGAGGAAAGGTGGGGCAGAAAATAATCCAGCCCGTTCTCTATATCAATATTATAGCGCTCTACCAGCTCTTTCCACATTTTTGCACCGGAAGGTACAATGTTCTTGCCCAGCAGGCGCGTATCCTGTTTAAAGGAAAAAACGCTGTGCTGCGCCCATTCTTCCGGCGTCATATCTATCCAGCCCTGGGTGCCGCCGTTGCTGTCTTTAATAGCGCCGGCGTACATGCAGGTATCCAGCTCATGGGCGTAGGAGGCAATCTCCACCCAGTCTACCCGCAGGGAAAGTCCGTCCTCATTCGGCTTATCCTGGAAAAGGGCTGCACTGGCGCCGTCGGACAGCATCCACCGCAGAAAGTCCTTCTCAAATGCAATGATCGGATTCTCGCTCAGCTGTTTCAGGTTCTCTGTTTCCGGCTCAAATTTCTTGGCCAGCATCCAGGCGGAGAATTTCTCAGAACCGGTGCTTACACCGTTGGCGGTGTTACCACATTTTACGGACATGTAAGCGTACTTAAATGCCTGCATGCCGGCTGCACAGGCGCCGGTGGCGGCGATCAGCTCTACCGGCTGGCATTTCAGCAAACCATGCACCATAGCGGCATGGTTGGGCAGCAGCTGGTCCGGGGAGGTAGTGCCGCAAGCCAGCAGCTGCATACGGCTTATAGGAAATTTATCATCAAAAAGCCCCTGTATTGCTGCAGCAGTCATTTCTGCATTGGTATGGGTACTTTTCCCGTTTTTATCTAAAGAATAATAGCGTGTCTTGATCTTATTATTCCCCAGGATCATAGACCTGGCACGGGATGGCTTTCCATCAACCATACCCAGTATACTTTCCATTTCATCATTTCCAACCGGCTCGTTGGGTAAAAATTTGGACAGCCTTGTAATAAATACATCCTTCATCTGAAAATGCTCTTTTAAAATACCCGCCCGCGCATGCGGAACAAACACATGGATCATCCCATAACCATGCCGTATTCAGCGCGCAAATATAATTATAAATGAATATTTCCCCCTTATCTGTTCAATACAAAGCTACATGACTATCTCCGTAAAATCTATTTTTCAGCACGCAGGTCAATGCCCTTAAAGTATTCCACTTCCTGCAATAATTGGTTACGTTTCACCAGTAAAGTGATCATGGAAGAGATCTTAGTGATAGGAGTCAGTACAAATATACCTAACAGCAGCAGCCCGCGGTACATGCTTACGCGCCCCTGCCGTTCCGGCGCTCCGGGCCCGCCTTTGGCGCTGATGAACTTTGACCAGTAACGGAAGGCACGGATGCCTCTGTCTTCCAGCACCACCAGGTTGGGTTTCAGGGTAACGGCATCCTGCTGCCGCAGCTGTGGGTGCAGCTGCTCCCAGTTACCCTGTTGTAAGGCCTGTGCAATGGGTGTGGCAAAACGGTCGGCCGCCTGTATTTCTTTTTCCTGTACCCCGGCAGGTGGTAAGAACCGGGTAGCTTCTTTTTTCCCTTTAAACTGCCAGCGTAATACGGTCATCACTGAGATCAGGTTGGAGGAGGTATCCACCAACGCAATATTGCCTACCAGCTGTGCGCCGGCCTGGTATAAATATGTTTTTACTTTTTCCTGTGCATTCAGCCACATGTTGCGTGCCCCAATGAGCGTGAGCACCTTTTTGCCTTTCAGCAGGCGTGCGGCGCCTTCACTTTGCAGGAAAGCGGCGGTAGGTTGCGAAGGGGAAAGGAACCAGGGTTGGTAGGCCAGTATCACCAGGTCAAAATGCTCTTCGGGGTTCACCTTCAGCGGCTGTACGCCACGGGGGCGGCCCAGTACCGTTTCTGGCATGGTATCGTAGAATGTTTGCTTATCCCATGGGAACGTGAACGGCTGTACCGGGATGATTTCTTCATACACAATATCCGCCTGCGCCTGCAGCGGTGTTACCACCCTGTCAATAATTCGTTTCAGCTGCCCGGTTTGTGTATAATATATGATCAGTATTTTTTGCTTCGCCATATCAGGAATAAGGAGTTCAAACTACAAACTGTAAACATACAAATAAAGTGTCACAGTAAGAGATAAAATTTTAATATATGTTACAGGGCTGTATGTAGTGTATTGCTGCGCAGGCAGCGGGTTACGGGCGAAGAAGAGGCAGGTGGTTCAGGTTTGTGCCTCAGCCAGGTACTGGAGTAACACGCGAACGTTTACAACAGTACCTAAGCTAAAGGACTTGAAAAAGTTTGTTATAATAACCGCGAAGGTGAGTAAAATATGATAAATGAAATGTTAAAATATCCCCTGGAGAAAAGGATTTCGTTTATACCAACCCGTTACGTGCTAGCGCTTTATCACAGATCCGGATCCTACTACTTTAGAGGATATCTGCGGGCTGCCCTTGTAGTATACATTGCCGGAACCGGCTATTTTAGCATCTAAGGTTACACTGGCATGCACGTTGGCATTGCCGCTGCCGGCAATATTAATATTGGCGGTTTCCGCCATCAGGTCCTCTCCCTTAAAATTGCCGCTGCCGGCAATACTGATCTCCAGCTCTTTGGTTTCGCCGGAAAGGGACATATCCCCGCTGCCGGAAACACTGCTTTTCACATGCGGGGCATTTAACTCGCCACTTACATTACCACTGCCGGTAACGCTTACCTCAATAGCATCCCGGTTACTGAGCTTATTTTCCAGCTTTATATCGCCGGAGCCGGCCAGCTGAATGTCGGAAAGGTCCGGGGTGGTTACATATACCTTTATGTCACGTCTGGTGTCAATGGAGGTGTGGGGTTTCGTGCGCACCACCAGCTCATCGCCCTGCTTTTCCAGCAGTATCAGGGGGATAATATTGTCTTCCGCCTCAATTACAGCGGATTTTACAGGTCCCTGGGTTACATATACGTTCATGCTGCCTTTTACAGACAGGGCTTTAAATTCGCCTACGGAGCGTTCCTCTTTGGAAACATTACCGCTGCCTTTTACGCGGTTCTGGCCCGTAACATCGCAGCTGGCCACACATAGGGGAATGGCTAACAGTAACAGAAAATGCAGTTTAGATTTCATATATGGGAAGTTTGTATGAAGTTAATAAACACCCCTGAAAAACTTATAGGAAGTTATCAATTGTTCATTAGGATTTGGCCCGTTATCTTTGCACCACCATGACAGAAAAGATTCTTATTCTCGATTTTGGTTCCCAGTACACACAGCTGATCGCACGCAGCATCCGGGAGCTGAATGTTTACTGTGAGATCAAACCTTGCTTACAGCCCATCCAGTGGGATCCTTCCATTAAGGGTATTATTTTATCAGGCAGCCCGTTCTCCGTGAACGATCCGGGCGCCCCTACGGTGGATATTGCCGCTATGGCAGCCAAAGTACCGGTGCTGGGGGTGTGCTACGGCGCACAGCTAATGGCCAAAGTATTTGGCGGGGAAGTAGCCAAAAGCTCCATCCGGGAATACGGGCGCGCTTTCATGGAACATGAAAATAAAGAAGAGACCTTATTATATGACATCTCCGGCAAAAGCCAGGTATGGATGAGCCATTCCGATACCATTGTACGCATGCCGGAAGGGTTTGAGGTGATAGCCCGTACAGAAAATATACCTGTAGCGGCTTTTAAAAGTCAGCCCCAGGGCAGCTGCCCACTGCTGGGCCTGCAGTTCCACCCGGAAGTAACCCACTCCCTGGAAGGTAAGCTGCTGCTGCGCAACTTTATAGTACATGTCTGTAAATGCCAGCAGGACTGGACCCCGGCGGCCTTTGTGCACGAAACCATTGACCGCATCCGGGAGCAGGTAGGGAATAAAAGAGTGGTGATGGCCCTGAGCGGCGGGGTAGATAGTACGGTAGCTGCAGAGCTGATCCACAAAGCAATAGGACAAAACCTGTTCTGCGTATTTGTGGATAACGGCCTGCTGCGCAAAGATGAATTTGAGACGGTGCTGGATTCCTATAAGCATATGGGACTGAACGTAAAAGGCGTAAATGCCCGCGACCTGTTCTACGGGGAGCTGAAAGGCGTTACCGACCCGGAACAGAAACGTAAGATCATTGGCCGCCTGTTTATTGAAGTGTTCCAGCAGGAGGCTACCCAGCTAACAGATATCTCTTTCCTGGGCCAGGGCACCATTTATCCGGATGTAATAGAATCCGTATCCGTGAACGGGCCTTCCGTAACCATTAAGTCGCACCACAATGTGGGTGGCTTACCGGAAAAAATGAATATGTCGCTGGTAGAGCCCCTGCGCTTCCTGTTCAAGGATGAAGTACGCCGGGTAGGCCGCGAAATAGGCATCAGTGAATTATTCCTGGGCCGCCACCCCTTCCCGGGACCCGGCCTGGCCATCCGCATACTGGGAGAAATAACCCCCGACAAGGTAGCCATGCTGCAGGAAGCCGACGCTATTTATATAGAGGGCCTGCGCGATGCAGAGCTGTATGATAAAGTTTGGCAGGCCGGCACCATTCTGCTGCCGGTACAAAGTGTAGGGGTAATGGGCGATGAAAGGACCTATGAATTTACCGTAGCCCTGCGCGCCGTAACCTCTACCGACGGTATGACGGCCGATTGGGCCCACCTGCCTTACGAGTTCCTGGCAAAAATGTCCAACGATATTATAAACAGGGTAAAAGGTATCAACCGCGTTGTGTACGATATCAGTTCCAAACCGCCCGCTACGATCGAGTGGGAATAAAAAGTTGTAAGTGGTTAGTAGTTAGCGGTTAACGCTGGTTACTAACCACTACCCGTTTTAGCGGGAATGATTTTTGTAATTCTAAGAACGCTATGAGCCTATCTACCATTACCAAACAACTGTTAGCCGGTACCGCATTAGCTGTTTTGCTGTCGGCCTGCTCACTGTTCAAAAAAAGCACTACTACCAGTCCGGATATACCGATGACTGTTAATAAGCCAACTACACCGGAGGAAAAGAAGAAGGAAGAAGAAAAGATCATCAAGGAAGGGAAAGCGCCGTTTAATGTACCGGCCTTTGCCCGCGAAGTAAAAAGAACCTCCTATAACATTGCTTTATTTGCACCATTATACCTGGATTCTGCCTTTTCCGCTACCGCGGATCCTACCGGCCGTACCATGCCGCGTTATGTGCTGCCCGGCCTTGATTTTTATGAAGGTGCGCAGCTGGCGCTGGATACCCTGCGGCTGCAGGGCCTTAACCTGAATGTAATCGTGTACGATAGTAAATCCCGCTCCAACAGCGTGCCGGCGCTTATCCGTAACCGCACCCTGGATGCGGTGGACCTGATCATAGGTTCTGTAAGCAACCCGGAGCTGAAAGAGCTGAGCGATTTTGCACGGAATAAAGAGGTGAACCTGGTATCTGCCACCTATCCCAACGATGGCGGGGTTAATAACAATCCTTTTTTACTGATCACCAACAGCACACTGAAAACGCACTGCGAGGCCCTGCAGAACTACGTACAGGAAGCATTTGCCACCAAGAACATTGTGCTGCTGCGCCGTAACAATGCCGCTGAAACCCGCATTGCCAATGATATAAAGGCTGCTTACGACAAGCTGCAGAGCGATAAGAAATCCCGCATCCGCGAAGTAGTATGGAATGAGGGCACTACCGATGCAGAGCTGTCACAGAACCTGCTGGTGGACCGGCCCAACCTTTGCATCATCACAGCCCTGGACGAAGCAGGCGCCAAAGCCATTATGCAAAAGCTGAGCGTACAGGCGCCCAACTACCCCATCCATATTTTTGGCATGCCCACCTGGGATGTAATGAAGATCAAGGAGCCGGAGCTGAAAGGCCTGCAGGTATATTACTCCACACCTTATTACAATGATAAAACAGATGCCTACAGCCGTTATATAGCCGATTATTTCAAAAGGATCTATAAGGCACGCCCTTCTGATATGGCGTATAAAGGTTTTGAGCTTACTTACTATTTCATTAAGCTGCTGAGCGATAAAGGCGTGTACTTTAACAGCGGCGTAAATGATCCATCCAAGAAGGTTTTCACCAATTTCAACTACCAGCCGGTATACCTGAAAGAAGGAGAAGAAAAACCTGACTACTTCGAGAACAAGAACATTTACATTATACAGAAGAACGACAGCAGCGACATTAAAATGAACGTTAGCTTATAGTCTTCTCCCTGTTAACAATACGGGAATGCCGGAAGTGATCAGCTTCCGGCATTTTTTTTGACGCCTGTTCCCATAATGACGCCCGTACTCCAATTCACCGATAAAGGTATTTACTGCCCCGCCGGGGATTTTTACATAGATCCCTGGCAGCCGGTACCACGTGCAGTGATTACCCATGCGCACTCTGACCACGCCCGTTTGGGCAACCAGCACTACCTGTGCCACCTGGAAAGTGTGCCTTTGCTGCAGCTGCGTTTGGGGGCGGATATCAGCGTACAGGGCATCCCCTACGGGGAAACACTGCGCTACAATGGTGTAAGCATTTCCCTGCACCCCGCCGGCCATATTATAGGCAGCGCACAGGTGCGGGTACAACAGGGCAATGAAGTATGGGTGGTAAGCGGGGATTATAAAGTGGAGAACGATGGCCTCTCCGGCCAGTTTGAGCCCGTGCCCTGCCAGGTGTTTATTACAGAAAGCACTTTTGGCCTGCCCATCTATAACTGGCAGCCGCAGGCCATGATCTTTGGCGATATACGGAAATGGATATATGAAAATCAGCAGGCCGGCAAAAGCAGCCTGCTGCTGGCTTACAGCCTGGGTAAAGCACAACGGCTGTTATTTAACCTGAAGGACCTGGATACACCCATCTTTGCACATGGCGCTATTGATGTGCCTCACCAGGTGCTGCTGGCGCAGGGTTATCCATTACCGCCCATACAACGTATTACGCCGGACACGCCCAAAGCGGATCTGAAAAAAAGCGTGATCATTGCCCCGCCATCTGCTGCCGGCACCCCCTGGATGCGCCGGTTCAACCCTTATGCGCTGGGCATTTGCAGCGGGTGGATGCAGGTACGCGGCTCCATGCGCCGCCGTAATGCGGATGCAGGTTTTGCCCTGTCGGACCACGCAGACTGGTCCGGCTTACTACAGGCAGTAAAAGCTACTGGTGCAGAGAAAGTATTTACTACACATGGTTTCAGCAGCGCCTTTGCCCGGTATTTGCAGGAGAATGGTATTGAAGCGGAAGCCATTAAAACGGCCTTCGGTACTGAGGATGAAGAGGCGCCGGAAGAAGCGCCGCAGGAAGCGAACCTTACACCGGATAACGGAACAGCCGCCGGTGAAAGCGAATAATTAAAATAATAACGGCAGATCATTATCACCAATAGCCTGCCATCAAACAATATGCAACAATTCACCCAACTGGTAAAAATAGTAAGCAACAGCACCAAAACCAACGAGAAGCTGGAGGCGCTGCGGCATTACTTTACCCATGCCGATGCCCGGGATAAGCCCTGGGTGCTGGCCCTGTTCAGCGGCAGGCGCCCCAAACGCACCGTGAACAGCACCCAGTTAAAACAATGGTGTTTGCAAAAAGTAGATATACCTGAATGGCTGTTTGAAGAATGTTATCACTCCGTTGGCGACCTGGCAGAAACTATTGCTTTGCTGCTGCCGGATAGCGGGCAACAGCTTTCCACCCATCCTTTGCATTACTGGCTGGATGAGCTGGCAAAGCTGGAAAAGGCGCCGGAAGCGGAGAAACAGCAGTTTATATTACAGGCCTGGCAGGAGCTGGATACCGATGAACGCTTTGTGTTCAATAAGCTGATCACAGGTGGTTTTCGTATAGGCGTATCCCAGCAGATGATGGTAAATGCCCTGGCGCAAACCTACCAGATACCACCCGCTACCCTTTCCCACATGATCAGCGGTAACTGGGATCCGCGGCAAACCAGCCTGGAAGCGCTGCTACAGGATACCGGCTCCGGTGCAGACGCTTCCAAACCCTACCCTTTTTACCTGGCCTATCCATTGGAAGAGGATCCTTCCGTGCTGGGGCAGCCGGAAGATTGGATAGCCGAATGGAAATGGGATGGCATCCGCGGGCAAATGATCAAACGCAGCGGGCAGCTGTTTGTATGGTCAAGGGGTGAAGACCTGATCACGGAAAAATTCCCGGAATACACTCCTTTGCAAAATGCCCTGCCGGAAGGCACCGTGATAGACGGGGAAATACTCACCTACGCCGATAATTTTCCGTTGCCTTTCCAAACCCTGCAAACCCGCATCGGGCGCAAGAATGTAACCAACAAGCAGCTGCAGGAAGCGCCGGTAGTGTTCCTCTCGTACGACCTGCTGGAATGGGAAGGCATGGATATGCGCGATAAACCTTTACAGGAACGCCGTGTGCTGCTGGAGCAGCTGGTAGCGCAGGTGAACCACCCCGCGCTTCGTTTATCTCCCATGGTTACTTTTGACACCTGGCAGCGCCTCATTGAATTCCGGCAGCAGGCCCGGGATATGGGCAGCGAAGGGCTGATGCTGAAAAAACGCAGCTCGCCCTACCAGGTAGGCCGCAAACGCGGCGACTGGTGGAAGTGGAAAATAGATCCCTTTACCATTGATGCTGTAATGATCTATGCGCAAAAAGGTCATGGCCGCCGCGCAGACCTTTATTCAGATTACACCTTTGCCGTAAAAGATGGCGATAAGCTGATCCCCTTTACCAAAGCCTACTCCGGCCTTACTGACAAGGAAATGAACGAAGTGGATCACTGGGTAAAAAGACATTCGCTTGAAAAGTTTGGTCCTGTAAGAACGGTACAACCGGAACTGGTATTTGAAATAGCATTTGAAGGCATTGCTGCCAGCAACCGCCACAAATCCGGTGTGGCGCTGCGCTTTCCCCGCATTCACCGCTGGCGGAAAGATAAAACACCGGAGGAGATCAATACGCTGGCCGACCTGCAACAGCTGCTGCAACAATACAAAGGATAACATTTGCATGGTCCCTAAAACCTTATCTTTGTGGCCATTATCTATCATCCCTATGCAAAAACTAATGTCTATCCTTTGCCTGGCAGCGGTATTATTGTGGTTCCCTGCCCGTGCACAAAAAACATTGTTCGCCCATTCCGCCGGTGTGGCCTTTTATGGCGCCGATGATTATTTCTCTGCAGGTTTAATGTATGCGCCTCGTATCAACTTTGCAGTATTATCTGAAACATCGACCTTTTCTGTTGGTACGCACCTGGGCCTGGGCGGCAGTTTTAATTACGGTTACAGCAGCAATTATGGCTCTCAAAGCAGCACTTCGTTCTTTGCTGATATTCCGCTGGTAGTAGAATATAACTTTGGCAATGCTGCTACCCGGGTAGCTTACAAAAAGTTTGGCGGATTTATTGGCGGCGGTTATGGCTGGCATGCGGTTACCCATAGTGAAAGCTATGGCGACGATTATTACGGTGATTACGATTACAGCGAAAGCGCCAATGTACATGGCCCTGTGATCAACGGCGGTTTCCGCTTCCCGATCGGGCGCGCCTCCTTTGGCGTAAGAGTTTCCTACCTGTTCAATAATAATAAAGATGAGGTGTATGTAGATGGTATTGGCAGCGTGGCCATGGTATTCAATATCGGCAGCTGGGTGCGCAGAAGATGATTTGCACTACCTGTTACAGATAATTTAGTATATTGTATGGGTTACTATTCTTAAAACCCGTACAATATTCTAATGGAGCTACCGGATATAGCATTGGACGAAAAAGACCTGGGCATCCTGAAACTGCTGCAGGAAGATGCGAAAATGACCATCCGCGACATTGCATCGCGCATGAACCTTAGTACCACACCCGTTTATGAACGCATCCGCAAAATGGAGCAGGCAGGCGTTATACGCCAGTATGCAGCCATTGTGGACCCGCGTAAGATCAATAAAGGACTTACCGTGCTGTGTTACATTTCCCTGAAAGAGCATGGTAAAAAAGCCGGCGGCAAGTTTATTAAAGAGGTTACCGGTTTTACAGAAGTTACGGAGTGCCTGAACATTTCCGGGCAGTTTGATTTTATGCTGAAGGTGCAGGTAAGGGATATGAATGCGTATTATGAGTTTAACGTGAATAAGCTGGGCGAGCTGGATAACATTGGCCACATGGAAAGCGTGTTTGTAATGTCTGTAATAAAGGCCACCCACAAAATTGTGTAACTTTGCACCATGCTTTCCCGGTTCCCTACTTTAGCAACAGAGAAGAATGATAATGTGCTGCAATCGGCCACCATGCCCTTTGCACGGTATAAATTAGCCGCCACTGCCCACAAAGCCACTAATTTTATTACAGAGCATACCCTGCTGTTTGTGATCCAGGGCCACAAGCTGCTGCATTTCGACGACCATACACATACTGCGGAAGGCGGGCACCTGATGTTCATGAAACGCGGCATTTACACCATGTCGGAATATATACCGGATGGCGTGGTGTATGAAGCGTTGCTGTTATTTTTTACAGATGATTTTCTGAAAAAATTCCTGCATACCTATCACTTCACCACTGCGCAGGCAGCGCCTACCCCTTCACACCTGGTTATTCCAACTAATGAGCTGCTGGATAGTTTTAAAATGCAGTTCCTGGATTATTTTGGTAAAACCGTGGAAGGGCTGGATGCTATTTTGCAGCTGAAGCTGCAGGAGCTGTTATTGTTATTACTGGCCGGCCCCCATAAGCAACAGGTGCTGGCATTTTTACAAAGCATTGCTTTCGGGCAGCCGCTGGACATTGATTATATTGTAAGAACGCATTTGTTCCAGCCACTTTCTATAGAGGAGCTGGCAAAGCTTTCCGGCCGCAGCCTGGCCTCCTTTAAGCGCGACTTTCAGCATAAATATAATTGCCCGCCAAAAAAATGGATCAATGAGCAACGCCTGGCCCATGCGCGTGTGCTGTTACAGCATACAGACAAACAAGTGTCTGAAATAGCCATGGAATGCGGGTTTGAGAACATTCCCCACTTTATCCGCATCTTTAAGCAGGAATACGGTATCACCCCCAATAGCGACAGAGCTAAAAAAGCAATTGTTTGAGCTTTTACCGTTACCGGCAGTCGGCGCATTGCTGATACCTTTGCATAAACAATTTAAAAAGCATCCCTGCATCCTTCTATAACGCGCAGCAGCAAGCATTGCAGCTGATTGTGTTAAAGGAAGGTAACGGGCGCCTGCATCCAAAAACAAATCAAATTTTTTATGAAAACAGCATTCGCATTACTGGCTTGTACGGTACTGGCATTTCATGCCTTTGCCCAGGACGAAACCGGACTGGCCCACCCTGAAAGCCTGCACGCCGACGGTCATTTCCTGTATGCTACCAATATCGGCAAAGCCATGGAACCTACTGCTAAAGACGGGGATGGCTTTATCAGCAAGCTATCGCTGGATGGAAAGATGATCACACCCAGCATTACAACAGAAAAATTAAATGCACCTAAAGGCACTGCTATTATTAAAGGTGTACTGTATGTAGC
>NZ_DATCRF010000357.1:0-11429 GCF_036569125.1 Chitinophaga sp.
TCCGCATGCATCGGCTACGGTAATAGAAAGCACCCTGGGCCTGCATAATGATGCAGTAGCCTTTGTGAACAGCGTGAACGAAGTGGTGCTGGAAGAAAATGCCGAACTATGGCATTACAACATCCAGAACGCTGTACAGAACAGCCGGTACGTAAACCAAACCGCTGCCCGGCAGGAAACCTACAGCCGTTACCACCACTATAATTTTGCATTGCCGCAGGCTACCCTGATCCGTAATAACACCAGCGTAGCGCTGACCGGCAGCTATACGGAAACAGACCTGCATGGCCTGTACCTGGCTAACGCCAATCAGCATGTGGACAATCATACTTTTGTAGACCACCTGGTACCCCATTGCAACAGCAACGAGCTGTACAAGGGCGTGCTGCTGGATACTGCCAACAGCGTATTCACCGGCCGTATACATGTACACCAGGATGCACAAAAGACCAATGCTTTCCAGCAGAACAACAACCTGCTGCTGAGCGAAAAGGCCACCATCAACTCCCAGCCCCAGCTGGAAATATATGCAGATGATGTAAAATGCAGCCACGGTTTTACCGTAGGTCAGTTCAGCGATGAATCCCTGTTCTACCTGCGCTCCCGCGGTATTGGCGCAGAAGCCGCCAAGCACCTGCTGGTGAATGCATTTGCCTTTGATATCACCGACCAGGTGCATATCCCCGCCCTGCAGCACTATTTGACAGAAGAGATCAGAACTGTGATCAGCAATTAATAATTAATTACGAATTGGTCAATTACGAATTACGAATTGAGCTTAGCGTACGACAGCTATCTCAATAACAATGAGAAGAAAGCGGTTATTACTTTCGATACAATTGCTCCAATCATTCGTAATTCGTAATTCGTAATTCGTAATTGAAAAATTCGCAATTGAAATGGACAACGTATCAACTCTCACCGCTCCGGCATTGGACGTAGCACGCATCCGGAAAGATTTTCCGCTGTTGCAGCAAGCCACCGTGTATGGTTTACCGTTAGTGTATTTTGATAATGGCGCTACAACCCAAAAGCCGCAGGTAGTGCTGGATACGCTGGAGCAATATTATACCGGGTATAACAGCAATGTGCACCGCGGTGTACACCACCTGAGCCAGAAAGCCACAGACGCTTACGAAGAAGCCCGCAAAACTGCCGCCGCTTACATCAACGCACAATACAGCCACGAAGTTATTTTTACCAAAGGCACTACCGACAGCATTAACCTGGTAGCCAGCAGCTTTGGCCGCACATTCTTACAGGCAGGCGATGTGGTGCTGATCTCCGCTATGGAGCATCACTCCAACATTGTTCCCTGGCAAATGATCTGCGAAGAAAAAGGCGCGGAGCTGAAGGTGATCCCCATTAATGAACGGGGCGAGCTGCTGATGGACGAATTTTCCCGGCTGCTGGATGAGCGTGTGAAAATAATAGCCGTAACCTATGTATCCAATACCATGGGCACCATTAACCCGGTAAAGGACATTATTACACAGGCGCATGCACGTAATATACCCGTATTGCTGGATGCTGCGCAGGCCATTCAGCACATTACCATAGATGTACAGGCGCTGCAGCCCGATTTCCTGGCCTTTTCCGGCCACAAAATATACGGCCCTACCGGTATTGGCGTGCTGTATGGAAAAGAGGCCTGGCTGAATAAAATGCCCCCTTACCAGGGCGGTGGCGACATGATCAAGACCGTTACCTTTGCCAAAACGATCTATAACGAGCTCCCATATAAATTTGAAGCCGGTACCCCGGATGTATCCGGCGCTATTGGCCTGGCTGCTGCCTTAAACTACCTGCAGCAGGTAGGGCTGGAAAAAATACAGCAATATGAAGAGCAGCTGATGGAATATGCCTTACAGGCATTACAGCAGGTGCCCGGCATCCGTTTTATAGGACAGGCCGCACACCGCTCCGGCGCTATCTCTTTCCTGGTGGATGATATTCATCCCTATGACCTGGGCGAGCTGCTGGATAAACAGGGCATTGCCGTACGTACGGGCCACCATTGTACAGAACCTTTGATGGACCTGTTTAAGATCCCCGGCACCGTACGCGCCTCCCTCTCCTTTTACAATACTTTTGAAGAAGTGGACAAGCTGGTAGCTGCCGTGAACAGGGCTGCCGCCATGCTGCGCTAAATAACTGACGACAATGACGATCAACGAAAAACAGGATGAGCTGGTAGCGGATTTTTCCATGATGGAAGAATGGATGGATAAATACGAATACATTATTCAGCTGGGAAAAGAGCTGCCACTGATAGCTGAGCAGTATAAAACCGACGATAACCTGATAAAAGGCTGTCAGTCAAGAGTGTGGCTGCATACTGAATTAAAGGACGGTAAACTTTATTTCACCGGCGACAGCGACGCGGTGATCACCAAAGGCCTCATCAGCCTTATGATATCCGCACTCTCCGGCCACACGCCTAAAGAGATTGCAACTACAGAGATCTATTTCATTGACGCCATTGGCCTGCGCAGCCACCTGTCCCCTACCCGCTCCAACGGCTTACTGAGCATGCTTAAACAAATGAAGCTGTATGCAGTAGCCTATATGGCAAAAATGGAAAGTTAACGGACAACTCAATACTAAAAACATGGAAGAACTTAGCTTACGGGATCAGATAGAAGCCACGCTCAGAACCGTATATGACCCGGAGATACCGGTGAATATCTTTGAGCTGGGACTGGTATATGAAATCAAGATCGGCGAAAATAACCGCATAGGCATCACCATGACCCTTACCGCGCCTGGCTGCCCCGTTGCCGGCGATATTATAATGGAGGTAGATCAGAAGGTGCGTGCTATTGAAGGGGTAAGCGATGTGGATGTGCACCTTACCTTTGATCCACCCTGGACCAAGGAAATGATGACAGACGAAGCCCGGCTGGAGCTTGGGTTTATGTAAAGACCAAAAAGAATGTAAAATTCTAAACCATAAATGTAAAAGTGAAATGCCGTGTACAAACTCATGTACACGGCATTTCACTTTTACATTTGAAATTTTACATTTATGATTTTACATTTCTTTAACCTAACTGTAAAACAGGCTGCAACACCATTCCCAGGTGAATATGCGCACCGGTATGGTACTGATCTGCCGTCAGGATCTGCTCAAACATCTTTTTAGCCTGCGGCTTTTTACCCAATCCCAGCTGCCCTAAACCTATCAGGTAGTGGCAATGCAGGCGGTTACGGCGGTTCAGGTCATCATCCCAAATCAGCAGGTCAGGCAGCGACACGGCAAAGTAATCGATCTTCACCTCATCAAATAAATGCTGCTCCCCATAATCTATCAGCTTATTAAACCGGCTGTGCGCTTCTGCAGTACGGTTCAGCCGCAGCAGGGCCAGGCCCTGGTAAAAGATCTTATCCGGCTGCTGATCGTTATAATACATAGCGGCCGAAGGTACGGCCTGCCCCGTGGCGGCGCGTTCCCAGCAGGCTTTGGCTTCTGCAGTTTTTCCCAAACCGACATAGGCGCAGCCGCTCCAGTAATCAATATCATTTTCCTGCGCGCCATACAGCTTGCCTTCTCCCAGATTATGCGGGTATTGGCGGGCCTGCTCCAGCAGCTGCAATGCTTTCGTATAGTCAGCAGCGTTAATGGCCGCTTTAGCCATGGAAACCAGGCTATACACATACTGGAAAGTTACCTTTCCCTCACCGCCTTCCCAGGGGTGAAAGTTACGCTGCATCAGCAGGTCATACGCTTCCTGATGGCGGCCCAGCAGGTTGTATAAGGTGATCCTTTCCAGGAACAGATCGTCACGGTCATTTACCAGTGCAGGGTATTTTTCCAGCATAAGCAGGCGGGTGGCGGCCGGTTTATTCAGGCGTTTATACAGTTGGTCCAGCTCCATACAAATGCGGGCGTCGGTTTCATCCAGCGCAAAAGCTTTTTCAAGGCTGGCGGTGGCTTCTGCAGGCTGGTTACGCTTGTTATACAGCGCTAAGGCCAGGTTGCGGTGCACGGTGGTAAAACGGTCATCCAGCTGCCGGGCTTTTTCCCAGCAGGCAATGGCTTTTTCATACTGGCGGAAATGGTACCAGTAGTTACCCAGGTAATAAGGCGCACGCGCATCCTCCGGGTGCTGCTGTATGGCCAGCTGTAAGGCCAGGGCAGCCTCCTGCTGATGCGGGAAACAATAGTCCGGCGCAGCCTGTGCGGCCTTTTTCCAGTAATTGTGCGCAGCGGCAGTTTGGCCGGCTTCCCAGGCTGCAGATGCCATAAAATACCACGCTAAGGGATATACGCTGTTTTGCTGGTCAATACCGGTTTGCAGCAGCTGTAATGCCTCCGCATACATGCCGGCAGCCTGGTAGTCCAGCGCAAACTCTATATAGTTGTGAATGTTGCCGCGTAACAATACCTGCAGCTCCTGCAATACTTTTTGATCGTTCGTAAGCAGGTATTTTTCAAAGTGCGCACCGGTATTAAAATGATCCAGCTGCAGGGAGGCGTTGGCTAATTCCAGCGCTGCGGCCTGTTTGCCCTGCTGCCGTAAAATGCTGATCAGCAAGTGGCGTGTTTTATGATGACGCCAGTTGCCGTGCAGGGAGCGGGTAGCTTCGTCCAGCGCAGCGTCCCAGTTTTGTTGGGTAGCAGAGATCAGCGCCAGCTGGTAGTAACCGGCAGGTTGCCAGGCAGCATTCCAGGCGCCCTTATAAAACGCACCGTAAGCTTCCGTTAACCGCTGCTGCCAGCGCAGGCACAGGCCCAGGTTATAATAAGGCTCCCCGTCATAAGGGTTGGGGTTCCGGGTGGTTAAAGTATCAATAGCACGGCGGAAACATTTTTCCGCATCCTCCAATAACAAACGGCGCAGGTACCATTTTCCCAGGGCATTATTGCAGCGCACATCTCCGGGATCGCGGCGCAGGCCTTCCTGGTAATAATCTACCGGGTTATAGGTGGCATGCCGGTATTGTTCCAGGTGCAGGCCGGTAAGGTACAGCTGTTCTATTTCCGTTATCTCTGCCGGCGCCAGTGCTGCGCGGGCTGCCAGGGGCATAGCTTGTATAGTATCCGGCGCAGGCTGCCATTCCAGCATTAGCTTACCCTGCTGGTTGTAGATGGCAATGCGGTAACGGGTGCTTTCGCCTGCATCTGTTAAAGCAATGGCTTCTTCCAGGTAAGCGGCGGGCAGCAGGTCGGCTGTGCGGCTCCAGATCTCCGTACCCTGATCATACAGCACAATGCGGCTTTGCGGGAAAACGCCGGTAGCGTAAAGCTTCAGCATAGCGGTGCCGTTACTTACCTCCAGGTTCATCACCAGGTCTTTGCTGGCATTTTTTACCAGCCCTACCTGGCTGTAGGGCATAAAGTATTGCGTAAAGCTTTTCTCCTCATAGGGCATCAGCCAGGAAAAATCCGGCTGGTTATCGGTGTACACACCGCACATCAGCTCTATATAAGGCCCGTCTTCATCTGTAAGGTTGCGGTCCCAGGCCAGTCCAAAATCACTGTTACCCCAGGTCCACTGCTTTTTACCGGGCGATACGTGATGATTAGCTACGTGCAGCAAACCGCCCTGCGTATCATGCTCATAACCGCCTACAAAATCGTAGCTGGAAGTAATGGCCATGTAAGAAGTAGGCACGGGTATATTGCGGTAGCGGGAAATATCTACACCCGCAGAATAATCCACTTTATAATAAGTGCCTGTAGCTACAGGAAAGCGCGACACATCACGCTTGCCATGATCGAACACCGCATGTACATCCGGCGGAAATACCGACTGGTAGTGCTCATTCACATGCACTGCGGGGTTAGCCCACCATAAAAAGGTTTGCGGCAATGGAGTACGGTTATAGAGCTGCACTTTTATTTCCATATACGCCTTATCCGGGTACAGGGTAAAGCCGGCCATGCCTTTGGTGCGGAACATCCTTTCCAGCTCACTGCACCATACGGTTACGCTGCCATCCGGGAAATGTTCAATGCTCCAGTCAACCGGCTCATACGTACCGGGGCGGTGGTGCTGGGGCCAGTTAAATTCAATACCGCCGGAGATCCACGGGCCTGTAAGGCCTACCAGCGCAGGTTTTATAACCTGGTTATGATATACAAAATGCCGTTGTTTTACTTTATCATAGGCGCGTTGTATACGGCCGCCCAGTTCCGGCAGGATCATAATAAGCAGGTAATCATTTTCCAGGAAAACGGCCTGCCACTCCTGGTCCGTTTTTTCATCCAATATTTTCTCTACTACCGGGTACGGGTATACGGCGCCGCTGCTGCCCTGGTATACTCTTTTTTCCAGGAATACCGGATGTTTCTCAGGCTGCCCGATACCATAGGTTGGGATGCGGACGGCCTGCTGCCAGGCTTTAACTTCCATAACGAATTGTTGTATTTAAATGAGATAATGTACGCTTGTTAATTAGCGGCAAAATGCCGGTTGTCTGCAGTAGCTGTTGTGCCAATGGATTGTTCTATTTCCTCCAGCGTTTTGCCTTTTGTTTCGGGTAAAGAGCTCCTGATAAATATAAAGCCTGCAATGCAGATCACCCCGTAGCCCCAGAACGTGCCGGAGGCGCCCAGGGCGCTGTTCAGCAAAGGGAAGGTGTATGTAAGCCCAAAGCTGGCGGCCCACAGGGAAAGGGTGGCTATAGACATCATACTGCCCCGTAAACGGTTGGGGAAGATCTCTGACAGCACCACCCAGGTTACCGGCGCCAGCGACATAGCATAGCAGCCAATAGCCATTACCACCAGCAGCAGCAAAGGCCAGCCGCTAAAGTGCATAAAGTATAACAGCCCCATTATGGCGTAGATCATAGCCAATCCGCCTGCCCCAATAAGCATTAAACGGCGCCTGCCCCAACGGTCTACCGTATACATGGCCACCAGTGTAAATATTAAATTTACGCCGCCGGTGATCACAATATTCAGCAGTATTTGCGATACGCCATAACCGGCCGCGGCAAATACTTCCTCTGCATAATTGAAAATAACATTGATGCCGCACCATTGCTGGAATGCCGCAATAACGATCCCTATCAGCAGGATACGCGACACGCCTGGTTTCAGCAGCTGCTGCAGGCGTACGCGGGTATCGCCGTCCGCAGTTTGTGTAATGGCCTGCAGCTCTGACTCCGCATATGCTGCACCGCCTATTTTGCCGAGCACCTGCCGGGCTTTATCCCCATAATTTTTAGTGGCCAGCCAGCGCGGGCTTTCCGGCAGCCAGATCAGCAGCAGCAGGAATAATGCAGAAGGCACCAGCGCAGCCCAGAACATAATACGCCAGCCGGTTTGCCCGTTCCAGGATTGCAGGATGAAATCGTCTGTAGCCCCGTTGGGTACCGGTTCTGCGATCAGCCAGTTAAAGATCTGCGCAGCCAGTATGCCTATAACCAGCGTAAGCTGGTTAATAGATACATATTTGCCGCGCAAATGGGCCGGTGTAACTTCTGCAATGTACATAGGCGACAAGTTAGAGGCCAGGCCAATACCAATGCCCCCAATAATGCGATACACCACAAAGCTCTGGAAAGAATGCGCTGCGCCTGTAAGCCAGGAGGATACCAGGAACAAGGCAGCAGACAGCATCAGCAATTTTTTACGGCCATACCGGTCGCTGAGGATACCGGAAATAGCCGCGCCTGCCAAACAGCCTACCAGGGCGCAGCTCATAGCCCAGCCCTGTGCAGCCGGTGATTGGGTGATACCAAAAAAGCGTTCGTAAAAAGGTTTAGCCCCTCCTATCACTACCCAGTCGTACCCAAAAAGGAACCCGCCCATTGCGGAGATCATGGAAATAATAAACAGGTAAAGGTGGTTGTATGTATCATTTTTCATAACAACGCTAAATTACGTTATCCCCCAGCCTGCTGACAATAGAGATTCTTTTTCATTTGATGGACAATTTTTCTGTTTTTTTTGGCCATTCACCTTTACCGGCTGCATAGTTATTATAAGGGTACTACCTTTTGCAAATCATCTGGCCTCCTTTGCTGTAACATCAGTATTGACGGGCATCAACAGGCGTTTTACCATAATAGTGTGCGTATCCATTGCCTGCTATTACCACTTCTGTGCGCATTTTCACCCTCCTGTCAGCTGCGTTTTTTGTACATCACTCCACCACTATATAAAATCGCTTCAAACCCTTTATAATTAAGGCATTCCAAGACACACTTCCATTTCACCCCTGTAATCTGATAATAATATTGTCCATTAAAAAGGTTAGGCCATTTTGCGTGTTACGCCTGTGGTTGCTGCTGTTTGAGCTGGCCTGATGCTTGTATAGGCATAGTGTAACCAAAACTCAATGTTATGCTTACTTCATTAGTTGTGCTGGGTATTTTCCTTTTACTCGTGATCATTTATATCGTATGGCCTTACCGTGGCAGGAAGGGTACTATGAAAGAGAAATAAAACAATCACCTTTTAAAATTTATATTATGCAAACAAAAAAACAAACCGAACCGCGTCAGCAGGACAATGACCTGCAGGACCCTTCCAACAGCAAAAATTCTGGTCTTAACACACAGGACGACCAGGATCTGAGGTCACAGGATATCTCCAATGAAGATGAGGAAGATGAAGAAAATGATGACACGCCGGATCTGGATGAAGCGGACCTCGAAGAGAATGATCTGTCAGACGAGGAAGCTGACAACATTGAATGGGACCCTAAACAAGGTAATGACAAAGATCAGTAAGAACCTCGCTTGTTGATTGACCTCAAATTCAGAAAACACATGGATTGTAAATGTATTCACCGGGTACAGCTTTAACACGCAAGGGGGGAATTCGTTTACAATCCGTGTTTAAAATTCCACATCACCGCTTCTACTCCTGGCAACCGTTTACACCTGTAATGACAAAGGATTACCCCTGATAGCGGGTAGCGTCCCATCTGAAAGGAAGTAACGGAAATTTAATCACTCATCATAAAAAAGTTAAGTCATGAAAAAGCATCTCACCGTTTTAGGCTTGGCAATGGCCTTTGGAGGCCTTGTTATAGCCCAGGGCACTATGCCCCATAATGTTGCCGCAACCAGTGCATACCAGCAGGACACCTCTATGCGGGACACTTCCATGAGAAAGCACAAAATGAAAGGAGACAAAATGAAGAAAAAGGACAAGGACTGGAAGAAGAAGGATACTACGATGAAGTACAAATAAAATGTGCAGATGTGCAAATATGCAGATGTGCAGATGGTATTATGATAATGTGGAAATGAGTAAATCACTCTCATCATCTGCACATCTGCATATTTGCACATCTATTAATTTTTAAGGATCCCATCCTTAAAAAGCTGTGTAACCAGCTTTTGCGGGTATTCCTGCACGAACTGGTCTACACTGGCGGGATTAATAGTTTCAGACTGGGCAGACCATAGCAGCTGCTCATTACCGGCATCATAAAGGTTAGCCTCCAGGAAATACGTTCTTTCCTTTACATAATACCCCGGGTCATATACCCAGGGATACCAGTGCGCATAATAGGCATAAAAACCGCGGTACCATCCATAGGCAGGTACCGGCGCATAGTTAATGGCGCCCGGTACATAACGGGTTTCACTACGCTTATCCAATAAAGACACAGTAAAAATAGTTTGTGCACCGCTGGCCCGGATCTTCTGTACCAGCTCCTGCCGCTCCGGCATACGTGTTTCTACAAAACGGGGAGATAAATAATCCGTGCTCTTAAAGGGTTTAATATTGCGCGTATCCGCCTGCACGGCCAGCGCATTTTCCAGCTTCACGCGCACTTCCGGATTGCGGATCATGGCAGCAATAAAAACGCTGTTATAACTTTTTGCAGCTGGTTTGGCTTCCGGGTTTTTCCAGGAGCCGGTAATACGTGTGGAACCTGAGCAGGCGCACAAAACAATGCCTATACCCAGCATAACAACCCGCAACTTTCTCATTACGATTATTTTATGTGAATTGTAGCGTATGACGGTTCCTCATCAGGATGGCATGGTCATAATTATAACAGCACGGTACATAAAATGTTCATCCCGCCCATAAACAGATACCACTAAAATGCCATACCTACATATTACTGTTTTTTATTATTTTTGAAATGTCACTATTCCAATATTCCTATTAACCGACTTGTACACCTATGAAGACCAACAGCTTTAAGGAGGGGGTGGCCCTGGTTGCCACGGTTGCTGCCATCGCATTAACATCATTCCGGAACACTGACGAGGGTAATACAGACCGCCCCTTCCTGCAAGCTATTAACAGTCATGCCAGTACTACACTGATCACTTACAATGCGCAGCATGCCATCAGCAGGCTAACCCGCATACAACGCACCGTAGAAGAAACGTATACCGATATACGCATTCCGGTGTATGAAAGCGGCCGCCTGGTGAGCACCCTGGTATCTGACCGGGCAAACGGGGAAGACAGCCAGGTCTTTTCTTCTTTTGATTACACGGATGATTACAGCCGCATAGAAAAGATCCGGTATTATACTGAAGGAACTATCCAGGCTTACGATTCGCTGGTATATAACGAAACCGGCCATATCACCGCCCGTTACTTTTTTGGCAAAAACGTAAACAATCATTTTGAAAATCATAACTACCAGGCTTACACCTGGGACAATGCAGGCAATGTGATCCAGCTGGATAATTACGGCAGAATGGGCACCCGTGGCAATTTTGCGCTTAGCAGCACAGTGTTGTATAGCTATGATAAAAAGCTGAATCCACAGCAGCGCATAAACGGGCTGTGTTACATTACCGACATTATGCCGGCCTTTTTATCCAGCAACAATGTGCTAACCGAACAAATCATCAGCACACAGAGTGCTGATAAAACAACGACCAGCTATAAATACGAATATAATTCCGCTCAATATCCAACCAGCGTAACGGCCATTTATGGCGCTGACGGAAGCAGGGAAACTACGCGGTTGAGCTACGAGTAGTGAATTACGAATTGTCAATTACGAATTACGAATTGAATGCAGCGTATGAAGCTGCTTTGTTGAAGTATGAATTATCAAAATTATGCCCGCTAAAACGGGCAGTCATTGAATGTGATTGCTATATAAAGGAGGAGGACCATTTCAACTACGAATTATTTAATTACGCATTACGAATGTGATTATGTTGTATTGGCCATATGCAGTACCCAATTCGTAATTCGTAATTGATAATTCGTAATTATATTTCTGTTCTCTTAAAGAATTCCGATAATCCTTTATCACTTCCGGCTACCCACACAATATCCCCTTCTTCCAATACCGTAGTAGATTCAGGGTTCAGGATACGCTGCCCGCCGCGTTCAATACCCAATACCATTCCCTGTGTTTTTTCCCGTATACCTGCTTCGCGGATGGTTTTGCGGAACAATGGCATGCCTTCCTTTACCAGGTAGCGGCGTAATACAATATCGTGCCCCGGCATGGTCTTTCCTTCTAAGCTGCCGTCTGCCT
>NZ_DATCRF010000358.1:0-7759 GCF_036569125.1 Chitinophaga sp.
TGCTGCTGCAAACCGCCAAGAATAAAGTGATACTGCCGCCCAACCCGGAAGATGTGCTGCTGGGCGCCCGCGGCGGTCAGGAAGCTGCCGGCGCCGGTGTACTGGGCCTGCCGGATGACGCCACTATCTGCAGCTGCGAAAATGTGAGCAAAGCAGCCATCTGCAACGCAGTAATAGACGGTCATGAAACCCTGGATGCTGTAAAGAAATGCACCAAAGCAGCTACCTGCTGCGGTGGCTGCGCGCCCATGGTAAAAGATCTGATCACCAGCACCATGAAGTCGCAGGGTAAATACATCCGCAACGTGATCTGCGAACATTTTGATTACTCCCGCCAGGAGCTGTTTGACCTGGTAAAAATAAAAGAGCTGCGCTCCTTTGATACCGTGCTGGATCATTACGGCCATGGCGAAGGTTGCGAGATCTGTAAACCCACAGTAGCCAGCATCCTGGCCAGCCTGTGGAATGAGATGATCCTGGCCAAAGGCAATGATACCGCGCAGGATTCCAACGACCGTTACCTGGCTAACATACAAAAAGGCGGTACCTACTCTGTAGTGCCCCGCGTGCCCGGTGGGGAGATCACCCCGCGGCAGCTGATGGTAATAGCGCAGGTAGCTGAAAAATATAATCTCTACACCAAAATAACCGGTGGTCAACGCATAGATATGTTCGGAGCGCATGTAAGCGACCTGCCGCTGATCTGGGAAGAGCTGGTAGCGGCAGGTTTTGAAAGCGGACATGCTTACGGCAAAGCGCTGCGCACCGTAAAAAGCTGCGTAGGCAGCACCTGGTGCAGGTTTGGCCTGCATGACAGTGTAAGCTTTGCCATCCAGATAGAGCAGCGCTACCGCGGCTTACGCGCCCCGCACAAGCTTAAATCCGCTGTAAGCGGCTGTATCCGTGAATGCGCAGAAGCACAGTCAAAAGACTTTGGCATTATTGCCACGGAAAAAGGCTGGAACCTGTACGTATGCGGTAATGGCGGCTCCAAACCACAACATGCGCTGCTGCTGGCCGGCGATGTGGACAGCGCTACGTGTATCCGTTACATTGACCGCTTCCTGATGTTCTACATTAAAACCGCCGATCCTTTAACCCGCACCGCTACCTGGCTCAATAAGCTGGATGGTGGTATAGAATACCTGCGCAATGTGGTGGTGAATGATAGCCTGGGCATTGCCGCCCAGCTGGAAGCTGAAATGCAGGTGCTGGTGGATAACTACAAATGCGAATGGAAAGAGGTGGTGGACAGCCCTGAGCTGCGCAAACGCTTCTCCCACTTTGTAAATGCACCGGAAGAAAAAGATCCTACTGTACAATTTGAAATGTTACGCGAGCAGAAGAAAGCTGCTAACTGGGCCAAATAATTATCAATTAATAAACCAACCAAAAACACCCGTATATGTCATTACACAACACAGCAACCATTACCTGGTTCTTTGCCTGCAAAGTAGAGGATGTGCCGGCCAACGGCGGTGTGTGCGTAAAGTACCTGGATGAACAGATCGCGCTGTTCCACTTTCCCCGCCGGAATGAGTGGTACGCCACGCAAAACCTTTGTCCGCACAGGCAGCAAATGGCCCTTAGCCGCGGCATGACGGGCACACAGGGAGGCGAGCCTAAAGTGGCCTGCCCCTTTCATAAAAAATCATTCTCGTTAGTAGATGGGCGTTGCCTGTCGGACGATACGGAATGCGCGCTCAATACCTACCCGGTAAAGATTGAGGATGACCGGGTATACATTGGTATTGTAAACGGACGGGATACTGAAACCGTAATGGCATAGGACATATAAAGATGAAACCCGGTAGCTGGCAGGCTCCGGGCTTCTGATTTTAAAATGATTGGCATCACATTTAAAACCAACCAAAGTTAATGAAAAAAATGTTCCTTGGTGGCGCGTCTTCACTTCTTTTAGGCGCCTGCTGTTACCAGCCCTGTCATGCACAGCTGGCTATCAGTGCCCAGCTACGAACGCGCACCGAGCTGCGCGACGGCCAGGGCTCTCCTCTTCCGCAAGGCGCCACACCCGCCGTATTTACCTCCCAGCGTACCCGCTTAAGCGCAGGTTTTACTACGTACCGCATCCAGTTTGGGCTAACCCTGCAGGATGTACGTGTTTGGGGACAGGATGCTTCAACCATTAACCGCACTACCACCGCCAACAACAATGGCCTGATGCTGCACGAAGCCTGGGCCGAAATATTACTGACAGATACCACTTTAAAAGATCAGAGCCTTAAGCTGAAAATAGGCCGGCAGGAGCTGCTGTATGACGACAGCCGCCTGCTGGGCAACCTGGACTGGGCACAGCAGGCCCGCCGCCACGATGCTGCCGTATTAAAATATGAGCGCAAAACCTGGATGTTACATGCCGGCGGCGCATTTAACCAGAATAAGGAAAATGCATCCGGCACTATTTATGATCCTACACCAACCGGTAATTACACCGGTAACACGAATGGTGGCAATAGTTACAAGAGCTTGGAATTCTTATATGCCGGTAAAAAGCTGGCTGCAGGCAATGTTTCCTTCCTGTTCCTGGCCGACCAGTTTTCCCGCTACCATACTGACAGTGTGAACAATGCTCCCGTGAAAACATGGGAGGGACCTACTTATAACCGCATGACCAGCGGCCTGTATTTCAACAATGCTTTTCAGCGCCTTACGCTCACCGCAGCTGCTTACTACCAGTTCGGTAAAAATGCAGATGGCCGCAACCTGAGCGCCAGCCTGCTCTCCGGCGCTTTCCAGTATGCGCTTACCAACACGTTTAGCGCAGGTGCGGGCGTTGACTATACTTCCGGCGGCAGCAGCGGCAATACCAGTCATGCGTTTGATCCGCTGTATGGCACCCCGCATAAGTTCTGGGGCACTATGGATTATTTCTACGTAGCCAACGGTTTTGGCAACCGTGGTTTGCAGGACTATTATATAAAAACAAAATGGAAGCCCGGCGCCAAATGGCTGGTAATGGCCGATGCGCATGAATTTCTCAGCGCCAGCGACATTCCGGTTGCAGAAAATAAACCGGAGCTTTCCCGTCAGCTGGGTACAGAAGCCGACCTGACCGCTGTTTTTACGCTTACGCCCATGATCTCTTTTGAAGGAGGTTACAGCCATTACTGGAGCACCAACTCCTTAACAGCTGCCAGCGTAAAAAATATAGTGAATGCAAAAAGTAATAGTAACTGGGCTTACCTGATGATCAACATCCGGCCCTCATTCCTGTTCAAATAATCAACCAAAAAAAATTACTTATGGCGAATGTACCTAACACGCAACCGCTGCAAAAAATAAAACTCTTTAGCCTGGATACGCTGCAAATGCGCACCTTTCACATTACCTGGCTCATGTTCTTTGTATGCTTTTTTGGCTGGTTTGGCCTGGCGCCCTTAATGCCTACCATCCGTGTGGATCTGGGGCTCAGTAAGGCGCAGATAGGCAACATTATTATTGCTTCTGTTTCAGGAACCATCATAGCCCGCTTGATCATTGGTAAGCTGTGCGATACCTGGGGACCGCGCAAAACCGCTGTGCGCCTGCTGCTGGCAGGCTCCATACCGGTGTTCCTGGTAGGTTTGGCAAAAGATTATACCACCTTCTTACTGTTCCGTTTAGCCATTAGCGTAATAGGCGCTTCTTTTGTGGTAACGCAGTTCCATACTTCCATGATGTTTGCCCCCTCCATTAAAGGTACCGCCAATGCCATTACCGGCGGATGGGGCAACCTGGGCGGCGGTATCACCAACATGGTAATGCCCCTGATCTTTGCCGCTATTGTTGGTTTTGGATATACGAAGGAAGAAGCCTGGCGCTATGCCATGATAGTACCCGCCATTATGATGCTGCTGGTAGCTTTCCTGTACTACCGTTATACGAAAGATACGCCTGCAGGCAACTATGATGAGATTGACCGCACTGCCGGCAAAGGCAGCACGGATTGGTCTATACTGGCCGACTGGCGCATATGGGCGCTTACTATGGCCTATGCCATGTGCTTTGGTATGGAGATCACTTTTGACAATGTAGCTTCCCTGCATTTCGTAGATACCTTCCATTTATCGCAAAGCAGTGCAGGCTTATGGGCCGGTGTATTTGGCGCTATGAACCTTTTTGCCCGTGCGCTGGGAGGTATTGTGTCTGATAAGGTAGGCGCCAAAGCAGGGATGAAAGGCAAAGGCCGTTTGCTGGCGCTGGTGCTGCTGGCAGAAGGCGCAGGCCTGCTGGTTTTTGCACAGGCCAATTCCCTGGTGCTGGCCATTGTAGCTATGCTGGGTTTTGCCCTGTTCCTGAAAATGGCCAATGGCGCCACCTATGGCATTGTACCTTTTATTAATGAAAAAAATGTAGGGCTGGTAAGTGGTATTGTAGGCGCAGGCGGTAACCTGGGCGGTATGCTGTTCGGCTTTTTATTTAAGTCGGAGCACATCACCTACGTGCAGGCGTTCACGTATATCGGCTACATTGTAATAGCCGTATCTGTAATAGTGATGATCACCAGCTTTACAAAAGGCAGCGCTGCCAAAACCGCGCCTTTAGGGCCGCAGGTAGCGCTGGCAGAATAATTTTTAACCCGGGTCCGGCTAAGCCGGGCCCCTCAATTAACACGTGCATGCCGGCATCTTTTAAAACAACTTGTTGTTATTGCGGCGTAGGCTGCGGCATAGTAGTACAGCAGAACAGGCAGGGTAAGCTGGAGGTGAGCGGGGATAAAGATCACCCGGTGAACCGGGGCATGCTATGCTCCAAAGGCATGAATCTGCACTACACGGTTATGGATACCAGCGACCGGCTGCTATACCCGGAAATGCGATACAACAGGCAAATGCAACGGCAGCGCGTAAGCTGGGACCAGGCGCTGGAACGCACCGCCGCAGTGTTTAAAACCATCATAGCGCAGCACGGCCCCGAATCAGTAGCTTTTTATGCCAGCGGTCAATGCCTCACCGAAGAATATTATGTGATCAATAAGCTGATCAAGGGCTTTATTGGCAGCAATAATATAGATACCAACTCCCGCCTGTGCATGAGCAGCGCAGTAGCCGCTTATAAAATGGCTTTGGGGGAAGATGCGGTGCCCGTATGTTACGATGATATTGAGCTGGCCGACTGCATTTTTGTGGCCGGCGCCAATCCCGCCTGGTGCCATCCTATTTTATGGCGCCGCGTAGAAGCCGCCAGGGCAGCCAATCCTAACCTGAAGATCATTGTAAGCGACCCACGGGCCACACAAACCTGCGCACAGGCCAATGTGCACCTGCAGCTGCGCCCCGGTACCGACATTGTATTACACCATGCCATAGGACGCATATTAATTGAGAACGGTTATACAGATGCATCATTCATAGAACAGCATACAGAAGGTTTTGCCGCTTACCGGGAAACAGTGATGCAGCGCAGCGTAGCAGAAGCAGCCGCTATCTGCGATGTGCCGGAAAGCGCTATCCGCGAAGCAGCCCGCTACATGGGCCAGGCCAAAGGGTTTATCACCATGTGGACCATGGGCCTGAACCAAAGCGCTGTGGGCGTACGCAAAAACCTGAGCCTTATTAACCTGAACCTTATTACCGGGCATATTGGAAAACCCGGCAGCGGGCCTTTTTCATTAACCGGGCAGCCCAACGCCATGGGCGGCCGCGAGGTAGGCGGCCTGGCTAACCTGCTGCCCGCACACCGCCTGCTGGATAACCCGCAGCACCGCGCAGAAGTGCAGGCTTTCTGGAACAGCAACCCTATCTCCCCTAAACCGGGATTAACGGCCACGCAAATGTTCACCGCGCTGAATGAAGGTAAGCTTAAAGCCATCTGGATCGTAGGCAGTAATCCTTTAGTAAGCCTGCCGGATGTACGCTTTGCAGAAGCCGCCCTGCAAAAAGCAAAATTTGTGGTGGTGCAGGAAATATCCAATAAACCGGAAACACTGCGTTATGCGGATGTAGTATTACCTGCTGCTGCCTGGGCTGAGAAAGAAGGCACCATGACGAATGCAGAACGCCGCATCAGCTACCTGCATAAGATCACCGATGCGCCGGGACAGGCCCTGCCGGATGCAGAGATCATTTGCCGCTTTGCACAAAAAATGGGCTATCATGGCTTTGATTTCAACTCCTTTTCAGAAATATATGACGAGCATACCCGGCTCACAGCCGGTACCCATATAGATATCAGCGGGCTGGATTACAATACCCTGCAGGCAAAACGCAGCGTACAATGGCCCTATCCTAAAAGCACCGCCGGCAAAGGCACACCCAGGCTGTTTACGGATCACCGGTTTTATACGGCATCGTCCAAAGCAATTATTCATTCCTTTGAAGATGGTAACAGCTCTGCACCAACAAATGATACCTTACCGCTCATACTCACCACCGGCCGTATCCGCGACCAATGGCATACCATGAGCAAAACCGGTAAGGTGAACCGGCTAAAGCAGCATATTGCCAGCTCTTTTTTAGAGATCCACCCGGAAGATGCCCGCCAACGTCACATTGCGCAGGATGATATTGTAGAAATATTCAATGGTAACGGTAACGTACGTGTGAAAGCCAAACTAAGCACGGACATAAAAAAGGGCGTGGTGTTCCTGCCCATGCACTGGGGTAAGGTATTACAAAGTGATCTGAACCGCGCCAATAACCTTACCCACGCATTGGTAGATCCCATCTCCGGGCAGCCGGATCTGAAATTCGCTGCCGTGCAGGTGCAACGCTACCGCAAACCCGCGCAAAAGATAGTGATCATAGGCGCGGGAGCCGGCGCCAGTGGCTTTGTACGGTCGTACCGCGCTATGAACAATACCGATGAAATAGTAGTGTTCAGCAAAGAGGACCAGCCTTTTTACAACCGGGTAATGTTACCGGATTACATCAGCGGTACACAGCAATGGCAACAGCTGGTAAAAATGACGGACGATGAAGAAGCACGCTTAAACATTACCCTGCACCGCGGCATCAGCATTACTCATATTGACCGCTCACATAAAATACTGACCGACAGCCAGGGCAACACCCATACCTATGATGTGCTGATCATGGGCACCGGCAGCCGGGCAGCCACCTTAAAAGATACCCCGCCGCTGAAAGGCATTTTCACCATGCGCAACCGCTATGATGCCGATGCCTTCATAAAACACCTGGATCCTGAAAAAGGGAGAGTGCTGATCGCCGGCGCAGGCCTGCTGGGTATAGAGCTGGCAGCCTCCCTGCGTGAAATGAATATAGACGTTACCGTTATACAGCGCACCTCCCGACTTATGGACCGGCAGCTGGATGCGCTGGCCAGCCAGCTGGTGTACGAAGAGCTGACCGACCGTGGCATAGAGATCATTTACAACGATGAAATAGAACGTTTCATTGGCCTGCATGCCCTGGAAGGCATACAGCTGAAAAGCGGACAGCAGATAGCCTGCCAGGCCTTTGTAGCCACTATAGGCACCGTACCTAATACAGAGCTGGCGCAGGCCTGCCACCTGGATTGCAAACGCGGCGTAGTGGTGAATGAATACCTGCAAACCAGTGACCCCGACATTTTTGCCATTGGCGAAATAGCAGAGTTCAACGGTACCCTGTATGGTATTACCGCAGCAGCGGAACAGCAGGCGGCCGTAGTGGCCCGCTACCTGTGCGGCGACATTGGCAGCTACTACCAGGGATCTGTGTTCATGAACATTTTAAAAATGCATGGCACCGATGTTTGCTCACTGGGTATGGTGAATACCCCGGATGATCCGGCTTATGAGGAAGTAGTGTTTATAGAC
>NZ_DATCRF010000359.1:0-14175 GCF_036569125.1 Chitinophaga sp.
TTATTGAATTTATCCATCTTTTCACCAGCACATTAAACTCATTTGCACATCTGCATATCTGCACATTATCGAATTTACCCATCTTTTCACCAGCACATTAAACTCATTTGCACATCTGCATATCTGCACATCTGCACATTAATAATTGTACTTCTCTTTCCACATCGCTTTCAGATACCGCCGCAGCTCATCTTCTCTTGCATTTTTTCCGGGATCATAAAGTTTGGTGCCGGCTATTTCATCGGGCAAATATTCCTGGGCCTCAAAATTGTTCTGGAAATCATGGGAGTACTTGTAGTTCTTTCCATAACCCTGGTCCTTCATCAGTTTCGTAGGGGCGTTACGGATATGCAGCGGCACCGGCAGGTCGCCGGTTTGGGATACAATAGATTGCGCGGCGCCAATAGCCATGTAAGACGCATTGCTCTTGGGCGATGATGCCAGGTAAGTAGCGCATTGCGAAAGAATGATCCTGGCCTCCGGGTAACCGATCAGGTTCACCGCCTGGAAACAGTTGGTGGCCAGCAGCAGCGCATTAGGGTTGGCATTGCCAATATCTTCCGATGCCAGTATCACCATACGGCGGGCAATGAATTTCACATCCTCCCCGCCTGCTATCATGCGCGCCAGCCAGTATACGGCTCCGTTAGGATCGCTGCCGCGGATGGATTTAATAAAGGCCGAAATAATATCATAATGCTGTTCCCCGGCCTTATCATAAATAGCAATACGCTGCTGTGCAATGTCCATCACCTTTTCATCGGTGATCACCACCGGGTCTTCCTGCAGGGTATCTACTACCAGCTCAAACAGGTTTAACAGCTTACGGGCATCGCCGCCTGAAATATTCAGCAGCGCAGTGGTGTCTTTGATGTTGATGTTCTTTTCCCGCAGCCATTCATCTTTTTGCATGGCCTGCTGCAGCAGCTGCCGTAACTCCGGCTCTCCCAGGGGTTTCAGCACATATACCTGGCAGCGCGACAGCAAAGCCGCATTCACTTCAAACGAAGGGTTTTCTGTAGTAGCGCCGATCAGGGTAATGATCCCCTTTTCCACGGCGCCCAGTAAAGCATCCTGCTGGGATTTATTAAAGCGGTGTATCTCGTCAATAAACAATACGGCATGGCCCTGCCTGCGGGCAATCTCTATCACTTCCCGCACTTCCTTTACACCGGCAGATATGGCGCTCAATGTATAAAAGGGAACTTCCAGTGTATGGGCAACAATATTGGCGATAGTGGTTTTTCCTACGCCCGGCGGGCCCCACAGGATCATGGAAGGTATTTTGCCCTGCTGCAGCGCTTTACGCAAAATACTGCCTTCCCCGGTCAAATGTTCCTGTCCCACCAGTTCATCCAGCGCTGCCGGTCTTAAACGTTCTGCTAAAGGCTCCATATAAATAGTTATTAGTAATCAGTTGGCAGTTTGCAGTTGAAGAGCTTCTGCCGGAAAATAATATTTATCCTGGCCTATCACTGCATATTAAACTGACAACCAATAAAAATATCTCAATGCTAAAATTCAAAAGTACAAAGAGCCTGCCAGCTACTGCCCACTGCCAACTACCGACTGCCAACTCATTTTTTCTCCTGCCACTGCCTCAGGTAGCCAAAAGATAAAGCACAGTTGATCAGCACACCAACGGCATGCAGCACCAGCACGATCACCAAACCGGTCATTAAGCTACGCATGGCCTGCATGCTGGGCGCCGGCTGGTTCTTAGGCAGCTGCTTCATGGCCTCCTGCAACATTCCATCCAGGTGTACAAGACCATAAATACCATTGGTGATCAGCATCACCGCGTAAAAAATAGCCATGAACCCCATAATGCGGATGCCGCCCGGCGTATTGGATTTCAGGGGTTTGGCAGGGTCTTTCAGGCTTTGCTGCAGGGAAAGGCTTAACACACTGTGGATCACTACCGATCCGGTTAACAATACAAAAATAAGCACCGCAGATAAAGCCGGTGTAACCAGTAAAGCCAACAACATTATCAGGGTAAAAAAGCCTGCTATCAGTAAGCTGATAATACTGAGAAACCTGAATAATCCGAACTTCGAAGACATCTGTACTCTTTTTATACTTACAAACCTAGCTAAATTAGTTGACAGTGAACCGGCTATCAAATTTTCCGCACTGTAACCGCCAAATCCGTTAAATAATCTTTAATTCGTGTAAATTTAAAAACTAAACCTGTTTTACTTATGAACAAAAAGCATGCTGTAAAGCTATTGTTGCTGGCAGCCATAACCTCATCTATGGCGGCCTGCAATTCACAAAGTACATCAGAGCAGGTGGGCGCCGACTCAACCAAAGTGCCCGCCTATGATCTGAGCTCCATAGACTCCAGCTACAAACCCTGTGACGACTTTGACGATTTTGCGAATGGCAACTGGAAAAAAAACAACCCCATCCCCTCCACAGAAAGCCGTTGGGGCGCCTTTAACATACTGGATAAAGAGAACAAGGAAGTAAGGCTAAAAGGCATTATAGCAGAGATCACCCAGCAAACAGAACTTAAAAAAGGTACGGAAGAACAGCAGATCGCTGATTATTACAAATCATTCCTGGATACCGCTACCATTGAAAAGCTGGGCATTACACCTTTGCAACCCTATCTTGATAAGATCAATGGGATCAAAACACTGGAAGACTGGTCTAAAGTAACCGGCGAATTACAGAAGATGGGCATTCCCACTTTTGAAATGTTCGGTATAGATGCCGACGCCCGCAACAGCAGCATGAATGCATTATACGCTTCACAGGGCGGCTTAAGCTTACGCGAAAGAAGCTATTATGACCGTACGGATTCCAACACCGTAAATGTGCGGAAACAGTTTGTATCCCATGTAGATACCATGTTCCAAATGGCTGGTTTCACAGATAAAGATCCGGGGAAAACCCTGCTGGATTTTGAAACCAAACTGGCAAAGCTGCAGCTTACCAACGTACAGCGCCGCGACCCGGTTAAAACCTACAATAAAGTTGCTTTCAGCGAGCTGAAAACACTGGCCCCCCAATTCAACTGGGAGTCTTACGCCAGCGAGCAGGGTATTAAAAGTGATACCATTATCGTTGAAGATAAGCCTTATGTGAAGAATGCCGGCGCGCTGTTGAAAGCTACTCCGCTGGAAACCCTGAAACTATATACCCGCTGGCAGCTGCTGAGCCATTTCGCCAGCTTCCTGCCCAAGAAATTTGATGACGCCAACTTCCGGTTCTATGCTACCGTTATGAGCGGTCAGAAAGAGCAGAAGAAACGTACTGAAAGGGCCATCCGCTCTACAGACGGTACTTTAGGCATGCCCCTGGGTAAATTATTTGCCAAGAAATATTTCCCGGAAAGCTCCAAGCAGAAAGTTTCTGACATGATCGAGAATGTACGTAAAGTATATGGCGAAAGAATTGACAAGCTGACCTGGATGAGCGATTCCACTAAAAAAATGGCGCATAAAAAGCTGGCCTCCTTTACCTACAAGATCGGTTATCCTGATAAATGGAAAGATTATTCTTCCATCAAGATCGGGCCCGGCACCCTCATTGACAATTTGATTGCTGCTGCTTACTATGATAACAATGAAGCAGTAGCCAAAATAGGCAAGCCCGTAGATAAGAAAGAATGGTTAATGACACCGCAAACCGTGAACGCTTACTATAACCCGCTGAATAATGAAGTAGTGTTCCCGGCCGGTATCCTGCAACCGCCCTTCTTTAACCCCAATGCAGATGATGCTATTAATTATGGTGGTATTATCGCGGTGATCGGGCATGAATTTACCCATGGTTTTGACGATCAGGGCTCCCAGTTTGATGCTGACGGTAACCTGAAGAACTGGTGGGGCGCCGCTGACCGCGCAAACTTCGATAAGCTTACCAAACGTTATATTGATTATTTCAGCACCATAGAAGCTCAACCGGGTTTCAAGATCAATGGCGCTTTAACCATTGGCGAGAACGTGGCTGACCTGGGTGGTTTAACCCTGGCCTACCATGCGCTGGAACAATCCTTTAATGGTAAAGAACCCGCTCCTATAGACGGTTTCACCTGGAAACAGCGTTTCTTCCTGGGCTGGGCACAGGTATGGCATGGTAATACAACCGATGCCGCACTGCGCAACCAGATCCAGACGGATCCGCACTCCCCGGCCCGTTTCCGTATTAACGGCCCGCTGCCGCATATGAAAGAGTTCCAGGATGCCTGGGGCTGCACCAGCGGCAAAATGGTGCTGGCAGATACTGCCCGTGTGGTGATCTGGTAATTCCCGCTAATATGAACCTCCGTGGCCCGCACAGCTATTGTTGTGCGGGCCACGGCTTTTTACCGTATATTTGTGGCGTTTTAAAAGATCAAGACCATGCTGACTTTAGTGAAACAATACCGGAAAGAGCTGCGCAATATATTGTTGTTTGCTGTGATCGTTGCCCTGCTGCCTTACGCTCCGCAGGCTTTTCATTTCCTGGAAACCTTTACCGGCACCATGCTGCTGCTGGCTGCATTATGTGGTACCGTGCTGGGTTTAAGCCTGAAACTGCATTACCGTATTACGGTGCTGCGCATTGCTAAAGAAGAGAACCTGTAAATATTTTCCGCCATGAAAAAATTACTTTTTGCTTTTGCTGTTGCTGCCGGTTTAATGTCCTGTGGCAGCACGGCCAAACAAGCCCCCATGCAGGAAACAGCCATGGAAGATTCTACCGTTAGCGCGGTAACCCTCATTGCGCTGGGCCGGATGGGCGACCCGATCTGTGAAATGCCTTATGATACCAGCTATGTGGAATATAGCGTGTACAAAGGCGATACCGTGCATTTCTGCTCCCCTACCTGCAAAGGCGTGTTTGATAAGAACCCGGAGAAATATGCCGCAAACCTGAAATAATTCAGCTCACTACTTATAAGCAAAGGGCTGTGCTTCTTACAAAGCGCAGCCCTTTGCTATGATATATACACGTACATCAATCTCCATTAAACCCTACATAAAAAGTAGAGGTCCAGTCGCTGACAGATGTATTGCCGTCTCAAATTGTTAATTAGCACCTGTAATAAAAAAGCGTCCCGGCTTACACCGGAACGCTCTGGGAAAATATATGTGCAGGCGTTTAGAAACTGTAACGCAAGCCTAACTGCATCTGATAACGGGAGCTAAAGAAGTCCCTGGAGTAAGGAGTGCCCGGATCAGACCAGGTATATTTCGGATAATCGGTAGCGGCGTTAGCCGGTGTACCCTGCTGTTTCAAACCAACGCTGGCAGTAGAGTTGAAGGCATTGGATGAGAAGTATTGAATACCCCAGTTCTTGTTCAGCAGGTTGGTAAGGTTCACGATATCATAAGTAAGCGTGATGGTGTGTGTACGCTTACCGGCTTTAATGTTGTAGTCCTGTGTAAAGCGGATATCGGCCTGGGTGTTCCAGGGTGTACGGCCGCCATTGCGTTCGGTGAACTGGCCACGGCGGCTGCTCAGGTACTTATCTTTATCAATGTAGGCATCAAAGGCTGCAGCTTGCTGTACAGCTGTGGCGCCGTTGGCAATATCATTAAAGAAGTTAACGGTTTCGCCCTTCTTGGGAATATATGCCAGGCTTACCTGCTGCGGTGTACCCTGTATGGTTGTATTCAGGAAACCGTAAGTGAACGGCACACCGGATGAGGTGTTGAAGAATACGGCAACGCTGGAAACCCATTTGCCTTTCTTAGCCCAGTCACGGCGGTAGTTAGCGGTAGCTACTATGCGGTGGCGTATATCAAAGTTAGAGTATGCCAGCTGCGGATTGTTAGGGTTCAATGCCTGGTTCAGCTGCCAGTTAGATTCCATGGAGTTACGGATACCGTTGGTAATGTCTTTAGACTGGCCATAAGTATACGCAGCGCTTGCATTTAAACCAAATTTGAAACGTTTGCTCACCTGGCCGGTAATGCTGTAACGGTAGCCCTGATCGGTGTTCGACAGCTGGTAAGCATTGGTGTACAGCGGGTTTATTTTGCTGCCGCTGAAAATGGGCTGCTGGTGCTGTTTGTCATATGCTTCGTAATAAACCGGGTTATCAGCCAGGTTCACCTGCTGAAAACGCAGGTCATGAATAGTTTTGGTATAAATACCTTCTACACTGAAACGCCATTGGTCAGCTGTGTTGTAATCCAGCGCCAGGCTGCTTCTCCACATCTGCGGCATTTTAAAGTTATTATCGATCATATCAACCTGGGTAGCGCCTTTTGCATCATGTACATCTTTACCCTGTGCAGTTACAAACTGTGCTAAACCGTTAGGGGATGTAGAGATGGGGTTAGAACCTGCAGCCGGGCGATCTGTATCGGTTTTGTAACCAAACTTGGTATCATATGCACCATAGGTAACGCCGTTGTTATAATAAGCATAACCTAACCATGCAAACGGAATACGGCCGGTAAATAAGCCGGTACCGCCACGTATAACAATACTCTGGTCGCCTTTCACATCATAGTTAAAACCTAAGCGGGGAGAGATCTGCACATTGTTCAGGTAATCATTCTTAATATCCCTGGGCAAGGTGTAAGTATACGTAGTGCCATAGTTAGGATCTACCGGTGAGCCGGTGGTTTTATCACTCAGCGGCTGCATGTTAGGCAGGTAGGTATAATCCAAACGCACACCCGGGGTAATTTTCAAATGGTCGCCCACCTGAATCTCATCCTGTGCGTACAGGCTATACAGCTGCACTTTAAACTCTGCCGGCGGATTATTCATGATATAATCACGGGTATTGTCGGTATAGTTAAAGTTGCCACGTACACGGGAAGGTTTGTCGGCCAGGAAATCAGCAATAGAACCGTAGTCAACACGGCCATTCCAGGAGTTCACAAAACCATAGGTAATGTTATATAATTCGTTGTGCGTACCAATGGTAATATTATGGTTGCCTTTGAAGAAGGTTACGTTATCGGTAAACTCAAAGGTTTTTTGTTTCATGTTAAAGATGCTGGCCTCACGGTCTGTACCCAGGAAAATGGTACCGCCGTTGGAAGCGATCTGGATCTGCGCCAGTGCCGGGTTAGACACGGGATCACGATAATCGTGAATGCTGGAATAACCTACTATCAGGCTGTTGGACAGTGTATTGGAAAACTGGCTTTTCAGCTCAGCTACCGTAGAGGTTTGGTTGTTCACCTGTTTGTAGTCAATACCGCCAAAACGGAAGTTCTGCTGATCGCGCTCCAGGTTAGTAGCCTGTGAGGTGATGGTATTGTTACGGATAGACAGCTGATGTTTGTCGTTAATACGCCAGTCTAAACGGTTAAAGAACTTGTTGGAATTGGAGTAAATGCTGGTGTTATCATAAGTGCCGGGATTGTAATCGGCGCCAAAGCTCAGCATGTGCTGTTTGATCTGTTCTGCCTGATCAGCGGTCAGCAGCTTCATATCCGGTGAACCGGCAGCCAGGATCACAGGATCGCGGCGGCGGGTAATTTCTTCGTTGCTGAAGAAGAACAGCTTATCTTTTATAATGGGAAAGCCTACACGAACACCGGTCTGGTAATCATGAAAATCAGAAGGCAGCTTGGAACCGTCGCCGGCGTTGTTGGGGCCTATCATAAAAGCGCCACGGCCATAACCGTATACGGAGCCATGGAACTCATTGGTGCCACTGCGGGTAACGGCGTTAATACTACCGCCTAAGAAGTTACCGATCTTCACATCATACGGCGCCAGGTATACCTGTATATCCTGGATAGCATCCAGCGATACCGGGTTGGTACGGGTGCTGCTGCCCGGCTGGCCCGAGCTGTTGGTTTGTCCGCCCAGTGAAGGGCTAAAACCAATAGCATCATTATTAATAGCACCATCCAGCGTTACGTTGTTATAACGGAAGTTGGTACCCAGGAAAGAGTTGTTGTTGCTTTGCGGGGTAACGCGGGTAAAATCCTGTAAGCTGCGGCTAAGGCTGGGCAGGGTTTTCAGCTGCTCCTGTCCTATGCGGCCGCTTTTAGGCGCAGTGTTGCCTACTACCACTACTTCAGTTAAAGCGGTAGATTCTTCTTCCAGCTTAAAGTTAAAGCTGCTTGCGCCCAGGCCCAGGTTAATATCAGCCCGTTCGTCTTTTTTATAACCTATAAAAGATGCACTGATGGTATAAGGCCCACCGGGATTCAGGTTAGGTAAAATGTAGCGGCCATCGGCATTGGTTTGTGCCCCGGATTTAGCGCCGGTGCTGGTATTTACAGCTACTACCGTAACACCGGGCAGGTTTTCACCTTTGGCATTGGTAACCCTGCCAGTGATCTGGGAGGTGGTGACTTGTGCGTACAAACCGGTAGTGGTTAGCGTAAAACAACCGGCCAGTAATAAAATTGCGTAGAGAATCCTGTTCACGTCTTTGGAATTTTGACGCAAACGTACCCTTGCCACATTATGCGTATGTTAACGGAATATTAAATTAATGTTAACTCGCAGGCGCGACTATGATCTTCACAGTATTACAGATCAATTATGATGTGATATGTGCTGTTTTTATGGGTTTTAGGCTGATAGAATCTTCTATTTCTTAAAGTTTAAGGTTAAGGAATGAGCATCCCCTTCGGGTTAACCCCGTTCAGTTCGCATATTCTCCGAAAATAGATAAGCAGTGTTATGGGATTGTTACGGGAATATTAAGTTTAGTGTTGATGTAAAAAAAGATGGCCCCCTGTAAGAAGCCATCTTTCTTATGCTTAGTGCTGACCATAAAAAAACCGTCCCGCTAAAAAGCAGGACGGTACTTGAACAGTTTATGAAAATCTACGCTTACGCTTAATTAAATAAACAAACTTATTTATTACCGGAGCATACTATTAATATGCAGTAGCGTTCGGGTTAAAGTTTGTCCAGGTAGCTAACCAGGTATCGCCTTCTGCAAAAGCACCTACATAGGTAACTTTTGTAAAGAATGCATCTGCTACTTTAGCATCTGCAAAAGCAGCTTTATTCAGCAGCGGAGATCCGGCCTGGGGCTTGGGATCGATCGCGGTTAAGCTGGTCAGGTTAGTTAATTTCAGATCAGCAGCGGTGTTCAGGCTAACATCATTTGCAAAGGCAGCGGTAGTGAACCAGTTAGTTACATTAAAAGTAACTGCTGCTGTTACTACTGCATCCAGCTTCTTGGAAGCTGCCATGCCAACGAAAGTATTTTTAACAGCCTGTGTACCGGCAATTGTATAATTAACAGTTTGATCGCCATCCAGCAGTAAACCGGTAGGGAAACCTGCGATCACAGAATTGTACAGTGACAGCTGGCTGGCGCGGCGGATGTGCGCACCTCTTTTAAATACATGGCCGGCAGGTAAAGTACCATCGCCTATAACACCAGGACCCAGGATGGTCATGTTGGAAAATACCGGGGCAGTATTAGGACTGCTGGGTGTAGCCGGCGGATTTTCTTCGTTATCAGATTCAAAACCATTGGATGCACCGGAAGCGTTTGTAACGTCTGACAGGTCTTTGTTACGGATACTAACACCAAACTGCACTTTACCCCTGTAACCATTGTCGGTATCAAAATCATCATCCACACCGCTGAAAGCTACCAGGTATTTGGCATTTACAGTACCGCCAAACCACTCATAAGAATCATCGCCGGAATAGCTTACCTGTATGTGATCAACAGTAGTGCCTGAACCAACAGCTACAAAAGTAAGACCGTTCAGCTCTGAGTTAGCTTCTGTTGACAACGGAATACCACCATATTCAATACGAACATATTTCAGTGTACCGGAGTTATCGCTGTCATCATCGCCACCGCCTATGATATCATCTTTGTAAGAATCACGGTCAGCAGCGCTAAAACCTTCCACCACACGGCGGCCGGCCACACCATTCCAGGTAGTGTTCACTTTAGCTTTACCTACCAATACAATACCACCCCAGTCACCATGCGCTCTGGCATTGGCAGCCTGGTTAGAAGTAAATACGATAGGCTTATCTACAGTACCGGCAGCCACTAATTTGGCGCCTTTGGTAACGATCAGGGTAGCTTTGGAACCTTTAATACCTTTGATAACAGTACCGGGTTCAATGGTAAGGGTAGCATTGTTCTTTACAAATACTACTCCATTCAGGTAGTGTACTTTATCAGCTTTTAAAGTAGTGCTGGTAGTAACGGAAGTTTTTAAGGTATCCGGGTTGTCGCCACCACCAGCGGGCGGGTTAGGATTGTTGTCATCATCGCTGCTGCAGGATGCCAGAGCCAGTGCGCCGGCAAAGGCAAGTAACGCAAATTTCTTCATGTGCATTCTTTTTTGAGTAAACATTTATAAAATTGGTGTTAGATTAAAAACTATAGGTAAATGATAAGCCGTAGTTGGTGCCGTACCTGAACTGGAAGGCTTTGTAATCGCCTGCCTCATCGTAATGCTTGTTCTCGTTCATGTCCTGGTAAAAGATGGCTTTCTTATTAATGATATCTGATACAGTGAGCTTGATCTCTGCATTTTTGAACAGGCGCTGTGATACCTGGAAGTCCAGTAAAGGACGGGGCGCTTCCCAGATACTGGGGAAATCTGCGTTCCCTACCTGGTACACCCGGCGGCCGATCATATTAAACAATACAGTAGCGTTGGTACCGGAAGCCGCATTTTCAAACTGCAGGCCGCCGTTAATTACAAAGGGCGATTGTCCCTGCATGGGCCTTGATTCCAGCTCACCGGCGTAATCATCAGGATACTGCACCTTACTATTGATCACCGCTACGTTGGAGAACAGGGTGAATTTTTCCAACAGTGCAGAACCAAAGAAATCCAGCTTTTTCCTGAACTCCAGCTCTGCTCCCAGGCTTCTTGCAGTTTTTGCATTGGCGTAGGAGAAAGTAGGCGTACCCGAGTTAACGGTGTATGTAGATTCTATAGGCCGGTCAAAATGTTTGTAGAAAACACCCAGTGTTAACACCTCGCCTGCAGCCGGGTATAGCTCGTAACGCAGGTCTGCATTCGTGATCTTGCTGCGCTTAAGATCCGGGTTGCCATATACTACCCCTACCTTATCGTTATCAAAGAAGCGGAAAGAGGCTACTTCCCTGAACTCAGGCCGGGCCACTGTTTGGGAGCCGCTTAAACGCAGGTTTGTTTTTGGGTTCAGCTGGTAAGTAATGTTCACGGATGGTAAGATGTCCGTATTACTTTGATCGTAGCTGGTTTTGTTATTGGATTTCAGCTGCTGTGAAAATATTTCTGCACGCACGCCCCAAACTATTCTCAGCTTCTCTCCAAACTGGTTGTCAAACTGCAGGTATCCTGCTCCCAGGTTAGAAGAGGAAGTATAGGAATCCGTTGGTTCGGTTGGATCGAAGTAAAAGAACTTATCAGCACCTAAATTTTCCGGTGCAAATATTTTATCGGCCGGTAATTGATACAGTGCCGGGTTATTGGTATAAGTGCTTTCCAAAGCGGTTAAGGCAAGCGCCCTGGAAGTGAAGGTGCGGTTCTTACGCTGGTAAAGGCCGCCTATTTTAATTTGCTGCTGCTGGTTTAACCATTTAAAATTTTTGGCCGCATCCAGGCCGCCGCCGTATACTTTCTCATCCAGCTTGGAATAAAACCGGCCGGCATTAATAGGGCTGCCGGAGTTTTCTCCTACGCCCGCTTTTACAAAATAAGTACCATTAGGCCCGTCAGTGGAATTATATACCAGCCTTCTCAGGTCAGGTACATTTTGTACCAGGTAGGAGAAGTTGCCGTTCCATCTTAATTTAATATTGCTAAGCTTGAAAAAATGATCGCCTATCAGCTGGGAATTGAAAAGCCGGTTCGACTTAAAATACAATTCCTGAGAGCGTACATTAAAAGTATCTGCATCATAGCGCTGGCCGGTACGGAGCAGGGTTTGATCACTGCTGGTAATGTTATAGGAGTTTTTCCAGCTAAGCTTGTTCACACCGCTTTGGAAAGTAAGGTTAGCCAGTGCGCCGGCCAAAACATTATCCGTATATACATTATCGTCAAAGTCATAATACTTACGGCCGTCGGCTACCTGGTACAAAGCCCTTTCTGCTTTTACATACCGTCCGGTTCTGTTATAGTTCAGGGCAAATATGCCACCCAGTTTTTTATTGCTGCTGCCTTTGGAAGTAAAACCACCAGCCACCTGCAGGTTACCGTTTATAGGCGCGCTGCTGCTGGTAGCGCCCCACCTGGATGATAGCAGCTTGGCGGCTGCCCCCTTCTGATCCAGGCTTAAAGCATTGTAATTATCTAAAGCCGGGAAATTGCTGTTCAGCTTCCGGTCCCCGTCATCAATACCCAGAAAATCCAGCTTACCGCCCTGGTATTTATAATAATCTTTTCCGGTGGTTTGGCTATTCAGGTTGGTACCAACTGTTACGGTAAAAAAGTTATCGTCCGGTACGTCTTTGGTATTCACCTGTACCAGGCCGCCGGCAAACTCCCCGGGCATTTCGGGAATAGCCGCCTTATTAATAATAATGTTGTCTATAATATTGGAGGGGAAAATATCAAAGGAGAATGTTTTACGGTCAGGCTCTGTGCTGCTTAGTAAAGCGCCGTTCAGTGTAGCCTGGTTGTACCGGTCTGCCAGCCCTCTTACGATCAGGAACTTTCCTTCCTGTATCGATGCGCCGGATACTCTTTTTAATACTTCACTGGTATTTTTATCGGGAGATCTTTTGATGGTTTCAGAAGAAACTACCTGTGCTACCGTATTGGTATTTTTCTGATAGGCTAATAATGCATTTAAGGATTCTTTACGGGCAGAGGCGGTTACCACTACTTCCTGCAAAGCTTTGGAAGAGGGTTCGTCCATAATTACATCCAGGGTAGTGGGGGCGCCGGCTTTTACCGCTACTTCACTAATGGATTTGGTCTGGTACCCCATGTATTTAAAATCTACCGTGTAGGTACCTGCATCTACGCTTATAATATAACGGCCTTCCACATCTGTTACGGCGCCTTTTGCGCTGCCCTGTATCACTACTGTTACCCCAATAAGGGCTTCCCCTGTTTTCTTATCAGTTACTTTACCTGCTATTTTGCCGGGATCTGCTGCAAAAACATTTTGTACAAAACCCAATACGCACAGGAATAATATCCAAAGTTGTGCTGGAACTAGTTCGCGTTTCATTATGTGTTGATAGAATGTAGCGCAAAACTATTGCTGGCTTATTACTGCATTGTTAAGCCTGTATTACCAGAATGTTAAGTTGTTAAAGAATCATTAAGAAATTATTAAGGATAGGGGGTGCATGAATTTCATATGACAGGCTTTCATTAGCAGGAAAAACCGGGGGGCGCCTGCCGGTTATTCAGCCACAGGTCCAGCGAAATATCCAGGGCATTATTGCCATCTTCCCGGCTTCCGTCTGTTGAAATGATCTGGAACAGGTGCTGGCTTTTATTGGTAAAGGGTTTGTTATCTTTTTTATTACACAGCTCCAGGCTGAAGTTGAACTTTTCTTCCAGCTCCTGTTCAAACTCGCGCAGGCTCAGGGTTTCATCTATGGGGTATTCTACCAGCATATCCGCAGGGAAACCGGCTTCCTTCAGCGTGTCAAAGGCATTACCCAGGGAGTTATGCACATACACGGTTACATTACAGCTTAGCAGCCGTTGAAACTGCAATTGCAGCAGGGAAATGGTCATCAAAGGGTGAAACTTCAGAACTTTCATCTCAATATGGTATTACTGCATCCTGGCTATAGGATTGTGATTCCGGCAAACTTAACGGCTTACCTTTAATTAAATATTAAGCAGCTGTTATGTTATTGTAAATAACATGACAGCAATTACTTATGTAACCGGGTATTCAAGCGTGCAGTAGGAGATGGGAAGGATAGCAAATAAGGTATCAGGGATTAAAGCTAATGACTTTGGATACTTCCCAGGGAAGCGGGCTGTCATCATCTTCATCGGGTAACACTACCTTGGCTTTGGTAACCGGGTGCTGGTATAGTTTCCATTCCCCGCTGCTGTATTCCAGTGAGGTCAGGCTCTCTACCCAGTCGCCCGAGTTCATGTAGGTAACGGTTCCGCCGTTATGCTGCATTTCCTTTATAATAGGCTGGTGGATGTGCCCGCAGCACACCACATCAAATTTTTTGTCAATAGCGATCTCTGCCACTATCTGCTCAAAATCCGATATAAACTTCACCGCCTGCTTCACGCTATGCTTCACCTTTTTGGAGAAAGACAGTTTTTCGCGGCCCATACTTTCCAGTATATT
>NZ_DATCRF010000360.1:0-8854 GCF_036569125.1 Chitinophaga sp.
TAATACCACGGAGCTATCTGCCAGCTCTTTAATTACGTTACGGTTAGAGGAGAATACGATATTGGTATTCCATTTAAAATTCTTTAGTGCCAGGGGCGTACCGTTCACGGCCAGCTCTATGCCACTGTTATTCACTTTACCCACGTTAATGATCTCTTTCGCATAACCGGATGCACGGTCTACGATGCGTTCCAGGATCTGGTCTTTCGTGCTGCCGGTATACAGGGCCAGGTCAAAGCCCAGGCGGTTATTGAGCATTTTTACATTGGCGCCTGCTTCATAGGTAATGGTGCGCAGTGGCCTCAGGTCAGGGTTAGCCAAAGTAGTTGGGTTCTCCAATCCGCCGTTGTACTGGCTTCCGGCAGTGGGATACGTATAGGCGGTACGGTAAGGTGTGGTTTGCCCGCTGCCTACGCTGGATGCAGAGAACCGCAGCTTTGCAAAGTTTACGAACTTCGGCAGCATCCATACTTCAGATGGAATAAAGCTCATGCTCAGGGAAGGATAAAAGAACCCTGCATTGTCTGTACGGTCCGGGGATGCCAGCACACTGTTCCAGTCCTGGCGGCCGGTGAGGTCCATAAACAAAAAGTCTTTATAACCGGCAGTGATCATGCCGTAAAAGCTGTTGATCTTGTATTTGCTTTTCCAGGGCATGGTCACTAAAGGACCAGCAGCATTGGCCATAGAGTAAGTGCCGGGATAAACGAGCGAATCTGCACGCACCTCATCCCTGTTATAGTTATTGGTAAGCGTGCTGCCACCGGCTGTTATGGTAAAGTCAAAGTCCTCATTTACTTTCTTTGCATATTTCAGCAGGAAATCACTGCTGGCTTCCATGGAAAAAATATTCTGTGTGCGGTAGCTGCCATGAGGATATTTTGTACCGGCATCATAAGGGCGTTTCTGCTCGCGCCCCTCATAGCTGAAGTCTACAGATGATCTCACCAGCAGGCTTAATTCATTGGTGATGCTGTACACCGCCTGTACGTTACCTGTGGCCCCGTGCCGGTTAGAGCTATTGATAAACTCATAAGCTATTGCATAAGGGTTTTCAGGATAGGAGCTATAGGGATATTTTATGGCGCGTCCTTCCTGGCCATTGGCCCAGTAATTCTTCAGCCAGTCTATATTGGCATTGGGTTGCCAGAATATGTACCAGTACATGATAGACTGGTTGCCGTAGCCTGATCCCGGCAGGTTATCACTCCACTTATTGGTGTAGTTGATCTTGGATGAGATCTGCAGCTTATCATTCACTTTTGAGTTTACAGACAATGCAACGGTATTCCGTTTGTAGCCGGTATTCGGTACTATCCATTCGTTTGTAACATTGGTGAAAGAAAAACGTGCTGTGGTTTTATCCGTACCGCCATCCAGGCTGATGGTGTTGGTAAGCGTGTTGCCGGTATTAAAATACTTGTTTACGTTCTTATAAGGCACCCAGGGTGTTTTGGCAGTACCCTGCGCCTGCGTTACCGGATCATACTGGTAAAACTGCTGCCCATCGAACTTAGGGCCGTAGGCTGAGCTGGTGCCGCTGGTGCTGGCGCCATCAGCAGAAGCGCCGTACGAATAATAATCCGCACCGGCCAGGCCTTGTCCGTATTCATACTGCAGATCAGGCCAGCGGTTCACCTGCTCCAGGGATGCGTTGGAGGTAAAGGTAACGCCCCAGCCTTTTCTTTTGCTGCTGCCTGATTTTGTAGTGATGATGATAGCTCCGTTAGCGCCGCGCTGCCCGTACAGGGCCGCTGCACCGGGTCCTTTCAGCACCGTAACAGCCGCTATATCTTCCGGGTTAATATCATTCAAACCAGTGCCATAATCGGCCGGCATATTATCGCTGCCGGTGCCATAGGGATTTTCACCGGCAACACCGGTACGGCGGCCGCTGCCCTGGTTTATCACTACTCCGTCCACTACTATCAGCGCTTCATTATCGCCGGTAAGGTTATTCTCGCCACGCAGAATAATCTTATTAGAACCGGTAGGTCCTGCATTGGATCTTACCAGGTTAAGGCCTGCTACTTTTCCGGATAAAGCCTCTGTCCAGTTAGCCGGCAGGGTTTCTGTAAGCTGCTCTCCCTGCACTACGGTAGTAGCATAACCCAGCGCTTTCTCCTCACGTTTTATTCCCAATGCGGTTACTACTACTTCATTCAGGCCTTTGGAATCCGGCATTAGCTTTAAGTCTAGCACCTGTGTTCTTTCCACGGGGATCTCACGGCTGGTAAATCCGACAAAGGAGAAAACCAGCACACCTTTATCAGCAGGCAGGGTAATGGTATAAAAACCATTCCGGTCGCTCACTGTTCCCTGGCGGCTGTGTTTGGATTTAATGTTCACGCCTATTAAAGGTTCTCCCTTTTCATCCATTACCCGGCCCCGTACTACGATATCTTCCATGTTGGCAGCGGCTCCGGCTTGCGTGGGTTTGTTGTCCGTTGGTGTACTGGCCAGGCGGTGAATAATAATTTTTTCTTTCAGCTGCTCATATCCAAAACCGGTACCGGATAAGATGTTTGAAAGCACCCTGGCTACCGTTTCATTCCGGTAGATGCCGGTGATCTTTTTATCCAGCTTTTTTAATTCAGTTGCATCATACATAAAATGAGCGTTCACCTTTTTCTCAATTTTATGGATGGCCGCTGTCAGCTCTTCATTTGCCAGCTCAATAGATATTCTTTTCTCTGCTAATTTCTCCGTTTGGGTAAAACCCATGGCCGGCTGCAGGCATAGAAGCAAACCTGCCATCAGTATGCAGGCCCGCTGCATACTATTGCCCCAATTTGTAAAAACTTTTTTTGTCCGGTACATATAAGTATTTATTGTCTGGTTGTTTATGCGTTCACTTATTTTTAAAAATGCGATGCCCTGTTCATTGCTTGCAATGAAAAAAATCTGCGTCTGTTAAACTTGCTCACCTGGAGGTGCTGGCTTTCGTTAGGGATAGGTTATCCTGATGATCCCTGCTCCATTTTTTTCCCAATGAATGCTGGTGGCCAGCGCCAGGGCTGCCATCATATCATCCAAACTGTCGTTATTACTAAAATCGCCGGAGAACTCTTTCCCGGATGCTACGCCCGGTAATTCCAGCTTTACATTCCATTTTTGAGCAATGGCTTTCAGCACCTGTTCCAGCGGCACTTCCTGGAAAGAAAAGCTATGCCGGGTCCAGGCCATTACCTGCTGTACATCTACAGGCTGCAATGCGGCCTTACGCGATTGTTTATTATACTGCACCTGCCGGCCGGCTTCCAGCGCTGCAAGCGGCTGTTCTGCGGCGGCTACTTTTACCTTACCGGTTATTACGCTTACGGTAGCAGATTGTGATTGTTCTTTTACCACAAAGGAGGTTCCCAGCACCGTTACATCCAGCGAGGGTGTATGTACAATAAAGGGCTTGTGCTTATCAGTTGCTATTTCAAAAAAAACTTCTCCTTCAATGGTGGCTGTCCGCTGGTTGCCATGGTAAGCGGCCGGGAAGCTGATGGATGCGCCGGTATTCAGTGTAACTATTGTCTGATCCGGCAGCTGTACTTTTTTTATTTCATAAGGCCCTGCTTTAACGGTGTTCATTGCTACAGGTGCAATACGGTCGGCCAGGGGCTGGCGGTAGATCCAGCCCAGTGTGCCGGTAGTAATAAGCACCAGGATGGCCGCTGCAATACGCATCCAACGTTTGGGGAACAGGTATAACGGCTTGCGCGCTTCTGGAGCTGCGGTTTGGGTAATGGCCTTTAACCGCGGCAGCAGGCGCGCGGCAATGATCTTTTTCTTTTCTGCTGTTAGCTCATACTCTTTATTGCCCGTTTGTTGCAGCCATTGTTCTATCAACAGCAGATCTTCATTGGTAGCCTGTCCGTTCAGATATCTTTCTACAACCTGTTCAAACCCGTTTATGTCCATTAAAAAAGCGTCTTTACCTATATGTCCGGTAAAACCACCTTTTAACCATATCCGAATGTTAAGGAAATATTAACAAAGAAAAGTGAGCAGCATAGCGTGCTGCAACGACTTCTTTAAGCGGGTTCTGGCCAGCCCCAGCTGGTTGCGCACGGTTTGTTCAGAGAGGGAAAGTACGCGGGCAATGTCGGCCACGGAGCGGTGCTGCTCTATATATAGTAAGTATATTTCCCGCATTTTTTCCGGCAGGGATTGTACTTCCTGGTTAACAATGGCCTGTAGTTCTTTGGATTGTAATGTTTCGGCGGCATTATCCACAGCGGGCAGCAGGGACTCCCGCACCAGCTCCAGCTTTTCGGGGTTTTGCAGCATGGCTGCTACCTTGTTGATCACTTTATATTTAACGGCGGAGTAAAGGTAGGCGTCAAAATTTTCCCGGATCTGCAGGGAGTGGCGTTTGGCCCACAGGCTGGCAAATACTTCCTGCACTACATCTTCCGCATCATCTTCTGCCCCCAGCCGCTTCATGGCAAATACGAACAATGATTCCCACAGGCGCAGGTACAGCGTTTCAAATGCAGATACATCATCCTGCCGGATACGTTGCAGTAATTCCTTATCAGTTAGTTCACGCATGTTGGCTAATGAGCAGTTGGGAGAACGCTTTTAAGGTGTGAAGTTAGAGAAGGTGCGGGAGGTTTTATGTTAAGTGATTATGAAGTTTGGGAGATGGGCGGGAAAACCGTATTTTTAAAGAAGCATATCCCTTTAATAACCATCCTCTATGGAGCGCGATAATAAAACCCAAGCGGCCCAGGATACCACCCAATCAGTGGCAAATAATATATCACCTAACGGGATATCTAAACCGGCAATGTCCCCGCTGCCGGAAACCCTCGCAGCCGAAGATCCTTTAGGGGAAGCAGCTACAGCAGATGCAGCACTACAGGAGCCCCTGGTAATGGATATGGATGAAGATGGGAAAGATGAAATGCATATTCTTTTCATTCACCCGGAGGACGGTACTTTATGGCTGCATTCGGATGCGCAAACCCTCAGCCTTTTCCTTAAACGTAAACGCAGGAAAGCATTGTCCGTCAAGGAGCAGGCGCTGCTCAAGGAAATTGAAGACACTGCGGTTATTGTCCATACCGGAAAATACGGCACCAAAGGCACTTCCACTGTTGGAAAAGCCAAACGGAAAGCGCCTACTGTGCAGGATAGACAACAAGCGCAGCTGGCATTAAAGAAAATTGCCGTATTGCTGGGAAAATTGAACCAGCTAACCAGTGTGGTAATGAAAAAGCTGCGCCCTCCCTCACACCAGGCGCAATTATTGACGAAGACAATTGGCCCGGATACTTTTTGTGCGAAGATAGTTATGGAGCCGCTTAGTATTTTAGGCAGGGATGATGGCATAGTGGGTTCAACTCCCCAGGAGGAAACAAAATTATGGAAAAGGCTAACGAATATAGCAGGCTATAAAAGGGGCCATATGTTAAATGATCACCTGCATGGCCCGGGTACAAATAATAACCTGGTACCTATATCTACCGCATTTAACAGCACCATGAAGGTTGGGGTAGAAAAGGCGGCAAAAGATGCAGTGAATGCTAATAATAAAGTGGTACGCTTTGAAGCAGAAGCGCTTAACTGGGGCAGCTTTGCCGGTGCTTTCGGATACCCGGACGAGCAGGCGCTGCCGGCCAATTTCCATTTTAAGGTCACCCAGATGAAGCTGATCCCGGGAAATGATGGCAGCCAGGTAAGCCACTGGCAGGAAGATACTACGATCAAACCTATTTATGATAAAACACTGCCTCATGATATTCCGGTAGATGTAGTGCCCGGGGTGGTGGCCAATACGGTTAAAAATTTTGTGCCGGGATTTTATTTTCATTCCAGTGGAACAATCAAGCCCACTACCACTCCCAATACCTATCACCTTCTTGGGAACTTTAGCATAAATAGTCAGTCTTCCCTATTGCGCGCGCTTGCAATGGATGATAAAGGCAATCTACCTTATAACTATATTGCAGAAAAAGTTTTAACGGTATACCAGGTACCACCGGGGTACCATATCGTACTGCCCTATCCTGCAACAGAGCTGGAGTATATTGAGATGGATAAGATCCGCAAGTATACCACTTCAACCCCTGCCTTCCTGATCGTGAATACCGCTAAGGAAGCCAAGCTGAAAGGTGATTTTGAGGAAGAAAAAAAGCAGGTGCTCAAAAAGGAAGAAGAAAAAAAACAACAGGTACTCAGCCAGAAGGCCAAAGAACAAAAGGAAAAAGAAGAACGGGAAGAACGGGAAAGATTGAAGCGGGAGAAAGATGAAGAGGAAGCGCTGCAAAGGAAAAAAAATGATGAATACCGCCATGAGCTGTTAAAACGTGTACGCCTGTATGGACAAAAGTATGAAACCAAGTTCAATGACGCTTTCCTGGAACAATTTATCCACTACCGGGAAAAAATACTATATGATGCCAATAATAAATGGAAAGAAGACGAGCAGCTTTTTAACCGGGATATGGAAGGTTTGCTGGATCCCATAAGGGCACAGCTATTGGAAGTAAAAGATAAGGTATTGGCAAGGCAGGAAAAACAGGAAATTATAGATGAACAGCAAAGGCAGCAGGATTTAGAAATAGCATTACAAAAAGAACAGATCATTAATGAGCTTTTGGGACAATTACAGGAATTGGTGGAGCAGGAATATCTTCCCAACCTGGCATCAGATAATGCCATTTCTTATTTTAAGAAAGAGGTAAACAAGATCTTTAACTATTATGGTACGCGTTGGGAAGAAAAATCAGACCTGATAAAGGCGGATAAAAAACAATTATTGTCTGCTGCTAAAGAAAGCCTGGATAAAGCCTTTGGGGTGGCCCGTAAGCTGGTGGGAAAACCAAACCTGAAAAAAACAGGAAGCAATGAACAGCGGCGGGAGGAACGGCCAAGGTTTATACCGAATAAGCGTAAACGGGAAGACACCAACGAAGAACAAACAGAAACGCCCACTCCAAAAGACGGACCTTTCCGCTTTACAGATACGCCGCCTTTTGAAGATACTTCCAGGACCCAAACGCCGCCTCCGTTCAGCCTCCATAATACATTGCCTTTTAATGCGCCACCCCAGCACAACTATGTACCGCCAAACAGAAATGAGCCTCCGCATGTTGTTACTGCCAGGGAAATATGGAGCGCTGCTACAAGATTGTATTATCAATATAACGGAAATCAATTCTTGCAGAGCCACCTTTGGCAGCTGGAATTGCCAATGCAGGCTTTTACCAGCCAGCCTACTGCTAACGGCTGGTATACTATTAACAAAATACTTTTACAGCTGGAACAGGTAAATGAGCTGAACGGTTATGCCCGCAGATGGATTGATTCCTGGCAGGAGGTTAAACCGCAGTGATCCGGGCTGCTAGGGATGCTGCAGCTTCTTCCTGATGGCCGCCCTATCCGCCTCCGTTTTTGCCAGCGCCAATGCGCTTTCATAATATTCCCTTGCCTTTGCATCATCAATGCCGGTGTATAGCTCTCCCAGCAGCGCAAAATAAAAATGATTATTAGTCAGCTCCAGCTGCTCCGCAGCAGCGATCCCCGCCTGCTTCCCATTCACTTTTGCCAGCGCATAGGTTCTGTTCAGCGCCGCAATAGGCGAGTAAGCTATTTGCAGCAGGCGGTTATAGAAGTATAAAATATTCACCCATTTTTCTCTGGTGTCCTCCTTTTGGGTGTTCCAGTAAGCAATGCCGGCTTCCAGGTGGTATCTGGAAAGCTCATTACCGCTGGCAGCCTGGTTTAAGAAATACCCGCCTTTGCTGATCAGGTCTGCATTCCAGAGGTTAGCATCCTGCTCTTCATACAAAATATGCTCACCATGCTCATTGATACGTGCATCAAAACGGGAGGCATGAAAACACATGAGCGCCAGCAGCGCATTTACAGCCGGTTTGTTGGTGCTTTCATTTTCCACCAGCATGGTGCAAAGGCGCATGGCTTCCAGGCAAAGATCTTTGCGCAGGGTTTTGTTCTGGCTAACGGAATAATAGCCCTCGTTAAACAATAAATAAATGATAGTAAGCACAGCTTCCAGGCGTTCATTCATGGTGGCTGGCGGCGGCAGCTCAATATGGATCTTCTCCTCTTTCAGCTTTTCTTTGGCGCGGAATAAACGTTTATTAATGGTTTCCTTGCTGGTTAAAAATGCATCGGCTATTTCCTCTATGCCAAAACCGCAAAGAATGCGTAATGACAACCCGATCTGCGCCTCTCTTGAAATAGCAGGGTGGCACACGGCAAACATCATCTGCAGCTGGCTGTCGTTCACGTTTTGCGGGGAAAGGTCAATTTCTTCCTCATAGCCTTCGGTGGAATTACTTTTTATGTCCGGTGAAATTTTAGTAGCGAACAATAGGCCGCGCTGTAAATAGTTCTTTGTTTTATTTTTGGCCACCTGGTATAACCAGGCTGTGGGCTGCGGCGGAATACCCTTCAGTGGCCAGGTTTCTGCAGCAGTCAGAAAAGTATCGCTGGCAATATCCTCAGCAATTTCCATTTGCTGCAGGCCAAAATGCCGGCATAGCACGGCTACTATTTTACGGTACTCCGTTCTGAATAAATGCGGTATGAGCGTTGTGTGCTGCATAATGAAATTTCCCCTGTAATGCGTATACAGGGGAAATTACTCAGGGGTTATTATGTCTGGTTACGATCTGTCTAACTTCTACAGTGTTGCCTTCCCCCTTCAGAATAGGGCAGCTTTTAGCCAGGCTCACGGCCTCTTCCAGGTCTTTAGCCCGGATGGTAATGAAACCGGCAATGGATTCCTTCGTCTCTGCATAAGGGCCGTCCGTCATCACATCATTGAACTTTAACACCTTGCCTTCTTTAGATAATCCTGTGCCGCCAACAAATTTATCCTGTGCCGCAA
>NZ_DATCRF010000361.1:0-3738 GCF_036569125.1 Chitinophaga sp.
GATGCTGAAAGTGCTGAAGCAATACTACATGGCCACGCAGGACCCGCGCGTGATCACTTTAATGACCAGGTATTTTAAGTACCAGCTGAAAGAGCTGCCGCAAAAACCGCTGGATCACTGGTCGTTCTGGGCCCGCTACCGCGGCGGTGATAACCTGATGGTGGTATACTGGTTATACAATATCACCGGCGATAAATTCCTGCTGCAGCTGGGCGATCTGCTGCACAAACAAACCTTTGATTATACCAATGCTTTCCTGCAGGGCGATCTGTTAGCCACGACCGGTAGCATACACGGCGTAAACCTGGCCCAGGGCATGAAAGAGCCGCTTATCTACTACCAGCAGCACCCGGAAAAGCAATATATAACGGCAACGGATAAAGGATTACAGGACCTGCGTAAGTTTAATGGGCAGGCCAATGGCATGTATGGGGGCGATGAAGCCCTGCACGGCAACAACCCTACACAAGGCTCCGAATTATGCAGTGCTGTGGAAATGATGTTTTCCCTGGAAAACATGCTGGAAATTACCGGCAGCATAGCGTATGCCGACCATATTGAAAAAATTGCCTTTAATGCATTACCCACACAGGTAACGGCGGATTGTATGAACCGCCAGTATTTTCAGCAGGCCAACCAGGTCATGATCTCCCGCCACATCCGCAATTTTGATATTAACTATGACGGTACAGATGTATGTTATGGTTTGCTTTCCGGCTATCCCTGCTGCACTTCCAACATGCACCAGGGCTGGCCTAAGTTTACCCAAAACCTCTGGCATGCCACGTCCGATAAGGGTTTGGCAGCATTGCTGTACGCACCCAGCGAAGTGAAAGCCACTGTAGCAAATGACCGGGAGGTTACGGTAAAGGAAACAACCAATTACCCCTTTGAAGAAGCTATTCAATTCACCATTACTACCGATAAGGGCGGGGCTGTTACTTTTCCCTTTCACCTGCGCATACCCAAATGGTGTACAAAGGCGGTTATAAAAGTGAATGGAAAAGTATTGCAGGACGCTAACAGCGATCAAATAGTAAAGATCAGCCGCGCCTGGACTTCCGGCGATGTGGTGGAGCTGGCGCTGCCCATGCATATTTTTAAGGAGAATTGGTATGAAAATTCTATGTCGGTAGAACGCGGCCCTTTAACCTATGCCTTGAAAATAGGCGCATCCGTAAAAAAGGTAAAGAACGATAAAGACCCGGTAGATTATGGTGCGGAATATTACGAAGTACACCCCACCACCCCCTGGAACTATGGACTGATAGAGGTGCCGGACAACAAGCTGGAAGCCAGTTTCAGCGTGGAAAAGAAGAACACCATAGCCGCTTATCCCTGGGACCTGGAAAATGCACCGGTGATGCTGAAAACAAAGGCCCGGCGCATTCCATCCTGGCAATTGTATAACGATATGACAGGCCCCATTCCGTTCAGCGTTACCTACCATATGGAAGCTGTGCAGGAAGCGGAAGAGGTTATACTGGTGCCCTATGGCTGTACGCAGCTGCGTATAGCCCAGTTCCCGGTAGTAGGAAACAGATAACGGATAAACCATCTATATGAAAAAATTTGTTCAGCTCTTACCCGCGCTGTTATTGCTGTTCATCAGCAGCTATGCGCAAAAGAAACCCACGCAGCCCAATATCATTTTCATCCTGTCAGATGATCATGCGTACCAGGCTATTAGCGCTTATGGCAGTAAGCTGATGCAAACACCCAATATAGACCGCATTGCACGGGGCGGCGCTCTTTTCAGGAATGCGCTGGTAGGTAATTCCATTTGCGGCCCCAGCCGCGCTACCCTGCTTACGGGCAAGTATAGTCACCTGAACGGGTATACGCTAAACGAAAAAAAGTTTGATATTTCGCAGGAGCTGTTTCCCCGCATTTTGCAGCAGCATAATTACCAGACCGCCTGGATAGGGAAGTGGCACCTGGGCAGCCTGCCACAAGGTTTTGATTACTGGAATATTTTACCGGGCCAGGGCCAGTACTACAATCCTGACTTTATAAAAATTGGCGGCGATACTTCCCGCTCCAGTGGGTATGTAACTAACCTGATCACAGAATTTTCCATTGACTGGCTGCAGCAGCGGGATACCAGCAAACCATTTTTTATGGTAGTAGGAGAAAAAGCTACGCACCGCGAATGGCTGCCGGACATTCAGGACCTGGGCGCTTATGATAACATTGACTTTCCCCTGCCCGCTAATTTTAAGGATGATTATAAAGATCGTATAGCCGCGCAGAACCAGGACATGACCATTGCCAATACCATGCGCCTGAAAGAAGATCTGAAAGTACATGCCGACTATGAAAAAAGCGGCATCTACAACCGTTTTAATCCGGAACAGAAAAAGGCCTTCATGGATTATTATGAAGATAAAGTGAGCAAAGAATTTGATGCGAAAAAGTTAAGCGGCGATGCCCTGGTAAAATGGAAATACCAGCGCTATCTGAAAGACTATTTAGCCACTGCCCGCTCTTTGGACCGTAACATTGGCCGGCTGCTGGATTACCTGGACAAAAGCGGCTTATCAAAAAATACGGTAGTCATCTACGCCTCTGACCAGGGCTTTTATTTAGGAGAACATGGCTGGTTCGATAAACGTTTTATTTATGAAGAATCTTTACGCACGCCCTTTGTGATCCGCTACCCGGGCGTAACAAAGCCGGGTACCACCATTCCGCAGCTGATGGTGAATATTGACTGGGCGCCCACTATTTTAGATATGGCCGGTGTACCTGCGCCTGCGGAAATGCAGGGCGCCTCTTTTTTACCCCTGCTGAAAGGAGATACAAAGAACTGGCGTAAGGCAGCTTATTATCACTATTACGAGTTTCCACAGCCGCACCATGTATACCCGCACTTTGGCATCCGCACAGAAAAATATACCCTGGTGCGCTTCTATGATCAAACCAATACCTGGGAATTATATGACCTGCAAAAAGACCCGCAGGAAATGCATAACCTGTATGGGCAGGCAGCCTATAAGCAGGTTACGGCTGATTTAAAACAGCAGCTGCGGCAGCTGATCCGGGAGTATAAGGATGGGGAGGCATTAAAGATCATGGACCAGCAATAAAGAACCCTCCGCAAAGGCGGAGGGCTGCAGTTGTAGGTAAAACAGGCAAGCATTAAAACGGTTACTATTGAATGATCTGTTGTGCAATGGCCTTGCGCACCAGCGCGGATGAATTATTTACTTTAAACTTCTGCATCATGTTCCGCCGGTGTGTTTCCACGGTTTGCGGGCTTACAAACAATTGTGCTGCAATAGCAGCCGTGGTGGCGCCTTCGCTTACCAGCTGCAATATCTCCTTTTCTCTTTTGGTAAGCCGCGGCACATCCGTGCTTTGGGCTGAAGGGGCAAACAGTATTTTCTGCACTTCAGCGTTCATGGTGAACTGGTTGTCCAGCACCTGGAAAATAGCGCTGATCAGGTCTTTTTTGGAAGTGTTCTTCAGCAGATAACCATCAGCCCCGTTCTCCAGCATTTCCCGGATCACGCTTTTTTCCGTGTGGTTGGTAAGCGCAATTACCCGCGTGTCCGGGTGTTTGGCTTTAATGATCTTACAAACCTCAATGCCCGACATTTCCGGCAGGCTGATGTCCAGCAGCACTACATCCACGTCATTGGCCGCCAGGAATGCCAGCGCAGAGCCGCCATCCATGAAAGTACCGCTGATACGGATGCCTGCTGCGTTCTGCAAAATGCTGCACAGGCCTTCCAC
>NZ_DATCRF010000362.1:0-3720 GCF_036569125.1 Chitinophaga sp.
ATTAAACAGGCGCTGCCTGCCGGTTCAGAGATCTTAGCTATCATGAACAAAGGACAGGTCTCCCATAAAAGGATAATACTACCGGATTCCATACTGCAACGCTATACCGGAACATACAGGCAAAACAACGGAAAAGTGATACAGATAGCACAGGAAGGCAATGCCATCAGGGTATCCGGTGATGGTGTACCCACCGCCGTACTGTTCCCGGAAACTGCAAACAAATTCTTTTTGCCGGATTATGATGTACAGCTGGAATTTACAGAAGACAATGCGCTGATCATTTATGAAAGTGGAAAAAAGGTAATGAAGATCGATAAAGTACCCTAATTACCAGTTAAATTAATTACCTTATAATGTATGAAAGAAAACCTCATTGCTTTTCTTACCACCAGCAGCCTGGTCACGCCTGAACAAGCAGCCGAAATTGCCGGCCACTTCAGCTTCCGGGAGATCCCTAAAAATGCGTTCTTCCTGGAAGAAGGTAAAATTGCCAATAACTACCTTTTTTTAGAAAAAGGTTTTATGCGCGTTTTTGCCCATGATATAGATGGCAATGATGTGACCACCGGTTTTGCAGGCCCGCAGCAGGTGGTGCTTGAGGTATCATCTTTTTTTAACCGCACGCGCTCCCAGGAAAACATACAGGCCCTTACAGACTGTGAAGGCTGGGGCCTTACCTATGATGAATTAAACCAACTCTTTCACGCCCGGCCTGAGTTCCGGGAGTTCGGGCGGCATATACTGGTAAAGGCTTTTACTACACTTAAAACACGCATGCTGTCCATGATCACAGAAACAGCAGAACAACGGTATGCGGGATTATTAAATACCAACCCGGCTATTTTTCAGCATGCTCCGCTAAAGAACATTGCCTCTTACCTGGGTATTACAGATACTTCCCTTAGCCGCATCCGGAAAGAATTTTCAAAAAAGTAGCTGAAATCAATTCTTGCCAAATGGCAAGCCATGAAAAAGAATGTTATGTTTCCTTTGCAGTAGAAACTTACATCACATGGAAAACATTCCTTTTTATATTCCGCTGCTTTTTGCCGGTACTACGGCTTTTGCTGTTTACCTGTTTTACAGGGCGGCTAACCGTTCAAAAAAAGTGCTGACAGCTATAACAGGCTGGTTATTATTACAGGCAGTGATTGGACTTACCGGTTTTTATACAGTTACCAATGCCCGGCCGCCGCATTTCCTGTTCCTTACTTTTCCGCCGCTGTTGTTCATACTGTCACTGTTTATTAACCCCAAAGGCCGCCGGTTGCTGGATTCATTGAACGTTAAAACATTAACGCTGCTGCATATTGTTCGTATACCGGTTGAAATAGTTTTGTTCTTATTATACACCTATAAAACCGTTCCTTCATTAATGACCTTTGAAGGCCACAACTTTGATATTATTTCCGGCTTAAGCGCGCCGCTTATATACCTGCTTTGTTTTTCAAAAGACAAAACGCGCAGAACCGCGCTGTTCATATGGAACCTGGTATGCCTGGGCTTATTGATTAATGTAGTAACCATTGCAGTGCTTTCTGCACCATTTCCTTTTCAACAGCTCTCGTTTGAGCAGCCCAACACCGCGATCCTCTATTTCCCTTATATATGGTTACCAGGCTTTGTTGTACCGGTTGTATTGTTATCACACCTGGCAGCCATGCGGCAGCTCCTGTATAAACGAAGGGCAGTACCTGATCTTGCATAAATAGAAAGGGGCCGTATATACTTTCCCATTATTCACTTAATGCCATCTCCGCCTTCATTAATTCCTTTAAAACATTTTCCCATTGTACCCGGTGCCGTTGCTCATGCGCAATAAAAAAACGGAAAGTATCTCCCAGCTTGAATGTAAGCATTTTGCTTAATGAAGTGGGTACCCGCAACCTGTTCAAATCAGCCGTGCGGGCTATCTGCAGCAGGTTTAACAGGGTATGCTGGTCTGTTATGAATTGTGCCAGGGCGGCCTTACCATCTGCCTGTTTCGCAGGGATGGCATTTTTCATGGTCTTCATTTTATTTTTTACCGTATGCGCATCTGTGGGTTTCATCATGCCGGTAAAGTAATTCCCTAACCAGCCCGGCCTAAACATATTATCTGCAATGGTCTGGTGCTGGTGTAACTTTTCTTCCATTGCTTTTAAATAAAAGCGGGAGTAGAAATTAAGGTGTTCCAATACCTGTGCCACACTCCATTCACCGGGAGCAGGACTTGCCTGTAAAAGCGCTGCCGGCAAATGTTGCAGCTTGTTAGCTTCCAGGATCAATTGACGGGTGTCTGCCATTAGCGTATCCAGCAGCACCTGGCTGTTTATTGCTTTCATGGTAAAATATTTATGCAAACATGCACCGCAATTTTTGCAGGAATATTGGTATTTACCATGATTTATATTTTTATGCTGCCCATTAGCTTGCTGAAATTCGTAGCATCCATGCCCAGGTAAGAGGCCAGGTATTTATGGGGCACCAGGTTCAGGATATGCGGGCTTCTTTTCAGCAATGCCCTGAATTTTTCCTCATTGGTAAAGCAGAGCAGCTCTACCTGGCGGAATAATAAACCTTTCATGATAAAAGAGGTCAGGTTCAGGATCATTTCCTGTATAACGGGATAAGTTTTCATTAACTGATTAACTTCCTCATAAGGGATCCTCAGGAAGCGGCTGGCCGTGAGGGTTTCCATGAAATATTCGGAAGGTGTTTGCGTCAGGAAGCTGTCTGCCACCCCGCTGAAAGAGGGTGCATAGGTGAAAACAATGGTAGCTTCCCGGTTGTCGTTGGTAAGGTAAAAGGCGCGCTGCACGCCTTCCAGCACAAAGTACAGGTACCGTTCTTTTTCCCCGGCTGCAGTCAGCATGGTCTTACGCTTTACCGTAAGCGGCTTCCATCCCGTGACCAGGGCCTGCAGCGCATCATCCGGCAGCGGATGTATGTGCATGATATATTGCCGCAATGCTTCTTCTTCCACCATATTATCCTATTAGTTGTTTAGAAGTACTTGATTTACACAATCTACCACTTTTACTTTGCCCTTGAAATAGCTATTTAACTATGAAAGTGATACTCATTGGTGCTACGGTATACCTGGCAAAACATACTGGCTGCGCTGAAACTCAGCGGGCAGGTATTCCGCGTGTGGGAGCCTTCTGCGCAATACGTACGGAAATAAAAAAGCCCCGCCATAAAAGCGGGACTCTTTAAAGTATATAGATCAACATGGCGCTAACATTATTCCGTCCACAAGGTGCCGGTAGCATAGGTTCTGGCGCGGCCGGAGATAAATACACGCTCCCCTGCATCCACACAATACAATTTTCCCAGCCTTTCAGACACCTGCAAAGCGTTCATTTCTTTTTTACCCAGCTGCTCACTCCAATAAGGGATCAATGAGCAATGCGCCGAACCGGTAACCGGGTCTTCAAAAATGGAGGCCTGGCTGGTAAAGAAGCGGGATACAAAATCACAGTCATCACCTTTAGCGGTAATAATAACACCACCAGGGTCAAGATTGATCTGGTTGAGCAGCTGCCGGTCAATGTGGATGTTCCGCACCTCCTGCTCATGATCGTATACCAGCACATAGTCCCTGGCTTTTAATACTGCACGTGGCTGCTGGCTGAGTGATTGTGCAATAATCTCCGGTAACGGCGCCGGTACAGGTTTGCGGGAGGGGAAGTCCAGCGTGTACAGGTCTTTTTCTACCCGCACCTGCAGTATGCC
>NZ_DATCRF010000363.1:0-21460 GCF_036569125.1 Chitinophaga sp.
TAAATGATACAGTACAGGACTGGGCGCGTTGTCCCAGCAAGATCTATATGTACATCCCTTTCAAGAAACCCATCTTCACCAGTAAGATAGGGGAGCCTAAGGAAATATTCGGTGATGAAGGCAGTTACTTTGATACTACCCAACCTGAAACCCTGTCAAAACTAATTGCTGCGCTGGCCGATGGCAAGCTGCAGAAAACGGATGTGAGTATAGACGAACATAGCTGGGACCGCCGTTCCGTGGATTTTACCAACTGGATAGCCTCGCAATACGCCGTTCAATTTGCTGCCAGCAGCAGCGAGGTGTTTTCGTGAGAAAGGGAACATGCATATAAAAGATATTAATTACCGAATACCGAATATACCACAGCCGGTGGCTCATGCCGCGCGGTTATTAGAAAATTTAAAGTTTTTCAAGTGAACTATATCTATTACAAAGATCCGAAGGGAAATTTTGGGGATGACCTGAATGGCTGGTTGTGGCCCAAGCTGTTTGGGGAAGAAAAACCTGACAATGATGCTTTCATTGGCATTGGCTCCATTTTGTATAACGGATCGCCGTTATTCAAAGACCTGGGTAATAAAAGAAAGATCGTATTTGGCACCGGCATACGCCCGGGCTATAAGAATTTTACCTGGGACGATAGCTGGGACATCCGTTTCCTGCGCGGCCCTTTATCTGCCTGCAATTTCAATAATGCATATGAATACATTGCAGATGCTGCGTATGCGCTGCGTCTTACCAATGAGTTCAATAATATACAGCAAAGCAAAAAGAAATACGAGGTAAGCGTGATCCCTTACTTCAAATCCCAGGAGTTCTTTGACTGGAAAGCCCTGTGCGATAAGCTGGGTTTCCACTACATTTCTCCCGGAAATGAAAACGGTGTGGAGCACACGCTGCGGGAAATAGCCGCGTCCAAATTCGTAATTGCGGAAGCGATGCACGGCGCTATTGTGGCCGACATATTGCGCGTTCCCTGGAGCCGTTTTGTGCTCTCTACCCCTTTTACCGAAGGGGGCAAGGTATCTGAATTTAAGTGGATGGACTGGTTACATTCCATTCAGCTGTATAATACAGAAGCTACGCATGTATCGCTGTACCGCAGATCATCCCTGCACAAAAAAATAAGATCGCTTACCGGTAATATGATCAGCGCAGAATTCCTGGTAAAAAAGAAAGTAAAGGATGAGCTGTTATCCGCGCTTTCCAATATCAGCGATTATTATTTATCGTCCGATAGTGTGATCAGCAGCATTGACAGCCGCTTTTTTGAAAAGGCGGCCCAGCTTAAACAGGAGAAAGGCGTAGTACTGGCCGGCCGCTAAGCGCCACTCAAAATGACTTAATTATTTGAATTTCTATATGCAGCAAGAAAAGGTTTTAACAAAAGGCAAGGGCAATTTCTTTTTTGGCTTCCATGACCTGGTAGCCTGGAACGCAGCGGGGGACAAGCTATTGGCCCTGCGCATTGATAATATCTTAACACCACCCAACCCGGATGTGCCTTGTGATATTGGTTATGTGAATGGCGATGAAAGTTTTGTAAAGCTGGGCGAAACCTACGCCTACAACTACCCTCAGGGGGCCCGCCAGCAATGGGTGGGCAATACCGACCTGTTTGTGGTAAATGACCGCATTAACGGCGCCTGGCGTTCCAAAGTGTATAACACCACTACCAAAGAATGTACAGAGCTGGAACACTCTACCCACGTGATCACAGACGATGGCTGGGCCTTTGGCCTGGACTATGCCCGCCTGTACCGCGTAGGCGGCTATGGCTATACCGGCCTGCCGGATGCTTATGCCAATGAGCATGTTTCGGAGAACACCGGTATTGTAAAACATAACATTCATACCAAAGCAGCATCGCAGCTGATATCCCTGAAGGAGATCGCTAATTTTCAGCTGAACCCTAACCTGGGTAACAATCACTACTTAACGCATTTACTGCTGAATCCTTCACAAACGCGCCTTGCTTTCCTGCACCGTTATAAGTTAAAGGATGGTGGTGAAACCACCCGCCTGATGACCATCGGCGTAGATGGTAAAGACCTGAAATGCCTGGCCAGCGGCTTTTTGAGCCACTTTGACTGGAAGGATGATACGCACATTGCTATCTGGGGCCGCACCGGCAGCGGCGTGGAAAAGCTGAGAAGCTCCCTGCTGTACCGGATGATCCCTTCCGGCCTTATTTCACAGGCCAAGAAGGTGATTAAAAAGCTGATGTACAAAAAGCCAAAAGGTGCTGCGGCCAAGCCGAATGCTGCTTTTAACTGGCTGCTGTTCAAAGATGAGAACAATGCGGAACCGGCTTTCCTGGCAAAAGGAATAATAAATGAAGACGGGCACCCTATGTTTTGCCCGGCTAACCGCGACTGGATGATCTGCGATACCTACCCGGATGAAAACGGAATCCGCGTGCTGTTCTTATTCCAGTACAGCACACAGAAACGTGTGGACCTGGGCACCTATAAAATGATAGATACCAAACCGGACCTGAAAGAATCGGCCGCTTATTTAACCGGGGTAGATAAGGGTGTAATGAAAGCCTTTTCCCTGGAACAAATGGCCTTTACGCGCAGCGGCCTGCATTGCGACCTGCACCCCCGCTGGAAAAAGGACGGCACCATGGTAGCTTTTGATTCCATACATGAAGGCCAGCGCCTGATATATGGTTATGATGTAAGTAATATAGTTTTAAATAATGGCACTGCTGCAACCCATCGTTAAAGATAAGCTGTACGTAAAAGGCTTTGACCTGATACGGCCTATTGCTGCATTCAGCGTAGTATGGATACATGGTTGTGAAACCAACCTGTGGACCAAAAAGCTGAACGGGCTCAATGAATATGCCGTGCCGGTATTTATAGCTATTTCCTTTTTCCTTTTTGCCAGCCAGGTGGCGGGCGGCAGGCTGCAAAGCTTTAATGAAATGGCATCGGCCCGGTTTAAAAGGCTCATGATCCCATTCTTTATCTGGACGCTGATATACCTGGGCATCCGTTATGCCAAGTCGGTATATATGAAGGAGCCGTTTGAGCTGTCGCCGGTGCAGATGTTCCTGTTCAAAGGCAGCTCTTACCAGCTGTGGTATTTGCCGAATCTGTTCTACCTGTTCCTGATCTTTTTTCCATTTCTGAAAGTGGCAGGACAGAACGTGCGCAAGGCTAACCTTACTTTAATGACGGTGGTGATCATAGCGCTGGTGATCATCTTTTCCAATAATGCCGGTGTGCAGCAGGCAGACTGGTTTACGAAACACCTGCGCTTATATTTTGTGCCTTCCCTGGTTTCGGCCAGCATAGGCATGTTATATTACCTGAACTACAACACCATTAAAAGCCGGTACGATAGAACAGCACAAATACTGGTGCCAATACTGGCCGGGTTGCTTTTTATTGCGCAGTATTTTAAGCCGCACCTGTTTGTATCCTTCCTGTTCATAGGCGTGCTGTTTGCCTGGGTACTGTACCAGGTAAAGGTGGAGAACCGGTTTATGAAACGCCTGTCAGATAATTCAATGGGTATTTACCTGGTGCACGGCATTTTCCTGGAAGGTATTAAAACGGGCTTAGGCATTGCCAAACACCCGGTGAGCGGCTTTTTACCAACTGTATTAGTGATAATAGTGGCGTACCTGCTGAGCTTTGCAACGTCGGATATTATGTCGCGGAACAGCACTTTACGCAAATATTTTATGGGCAACTGAGTACTTGAATATGATAGCGATACTACAACCTTTTATACCCCATTACCGGGAACAGTTCTTTAACCAACTGCAGCAGAAAGCTGCATTTGACCTGTATTGCTATGAATCGGAACAGCTGTCAAAGAACAATTTTGCGCAGGGAAGAACGCCGGTGAAACCGGTGAACGCCCTGAACATAGGGCCTTTTATCCTTTACAACCCGTTTAAATTTTTCAGGAAAGATTATAAGGTGCTGGTGCTGATGTTAAACTTTGCACACCTCTCCACCTGGTTCATTTTATTTATGAAACCTTTCCTGCGCCGGAAGGTTATTTTATGGGGGCATGGCATCTCCGTAAAACGGTATGTGCGGGAGGAGCAGCAGCCTAACTTTTTGCTGAAGTGCATGATACGCATGGCCGACGGTATCTGGTTCTACACCAAGAAAGAGCAGGAGATCTGGCAGCGTGCCGTACCGGGTGTAAAAGGTTATGCGCTGGGTAATACCATCTCTGATGTAGAGAGCATATTGCAGCTGGCCCTGCCGGATAAAGCGGCCGTGAAAGCGAAGTATAACATTACACAACCCCGTGTGCTTATTTACTGCGCACGGTTTAATGAGCCGGGCAGAAGGGTAGACCTGCTGGTGAAGCTCATCGAGCGCCTGGACCCGCAAAAATTCGGTGTGATCATTATTGGCGATGGTAAGCTGAAACCGGATTTTTCGCCCTACAAGCATGTATATGATTTTGGCGCTGTATATGACCGGCAGCAGAAGGATGAATTATTTGCCGCAGCAGATATTTACTTTCAGCCGGGATGGGTGGGGCTTTCCATTGTGGAAGGCATGGCATACGGCAAACCCATTTTTACTTTGCTGCGCACCGCGGAGCTGCTGCAATGCGTAGAGTACAGTTATATACAGGATGGCTATAACGGAATGATATTTGAAGATGTGGACGCCTGCCTGCAGGAGCTGAACAACCTGCAGGATGCGGAGATCCAATTAATGAGCGCCAATGCAAGGGAATATGTGAAAAAGGAGCTTACCATGAACACGATGATCAATAATGCCATGCAGGCCATAGAAACCGTTGCCAACAACTAAAGAAACAAAGCAGTAAATGAAAATATTATTCATAGTACCGTCTTACAAACCCGCCTACATTTACGGTGGTCCCATAGTGGTAATAGCCAGGCTGGCAGAGCGCCTGGTGCAGCTGGGGCATTCCGTAACCGTGTATACCACTACGGCCAACGGCAAAACAGAGCTGCAGGTGCCCGTGGGGGAAACGGTGATGGTGAATGGCGTGGCGGTAAAATATTTTAAACGTATTACCAAAGATCATACGCACGTATCGCCTGCGCTGTACCGCGCTACCTGGAAAACCGTGCGGGATTTTGATGTGGTGCACATTCATTCCTGGTGGAACTTTTTGGTAATAGGCGCCGCTATGGTATGCCGCATGCGCGGTGTAAAACCGGTGCTGTCGCCCCACGGCATGTTCTGCGATTATGTGCTTACGGCTAATAACAGTAAAAAGAAACAGCTGATCCATAATACCATTGGAAAAAGTTTGCTGAAAAATACTTTCCTGCATGTATCCTCCCACATGGAGTGGCAGGAGAGCATCCAGTACAATCCTAAGTGGAAGGATGACGGCGCCATGGTGTTTAACCTGGTTGACCTGCCGGTGAAAGACTATACGCGTAAGAGCAACCATGTTTTTACCATCAGCTTTTTATCGCGTATAGATCCCAAGAAGGGATTGGAAATACTGCTGTATGCGCTGGCGCGTGTGCGTTTCAACTACCGCCTGCGCATAGCGGGTTCCGGTGAGGATGAGTATGTGCAAAAGCTGCAGCTGCTGGTACAGGAGCTGGATATGGATGATAAGGTGGAATGGGCGGGCTGGAAAGGGCCGGAAGAAAAGTTCCAGTTCTTTGCAGAATCTGACCTGTTTGTGCTCACCTCCCTGAATGAGAATTTTGCAATTGTAGTAGTAGAATCACTATATGTAGGCACACCGGTACTCATCAGCAACAATGTAGGTTTATCCAAATATGTAAATGAAAGGAACCTGGGCTGGATCACCGGTATTGATAATATAGATGAAGTGGCAGAAAAGCTCACCGCTACCTACCACGCACAGGAAGAAAGGTCACGGATCTCACGGGAAGCCAGGAATGTAATAAACAATGACTTCAACGAAACCAAGCTGGCTTTGGATTACGTTGAATTGTACGAAAACAGTAAGTAAGTTGGGTATCTCTGTTATCATCCTCACCTATAATGAAACAAAACATATAGGGCGCTGCCTGGAAAACCTGCGCGGCATTACTGATGATATTTTCATTATTGACGCATACTCTACAGATAATACCGTGGAGATTGCAAAACAGTATGGCGCAAAGGTATATCAGAACAAATGGATCAACTACGCGGTGCAGTTCCAGTGGGCATTGGACAATTGTCCGGTAACCACGCCCTGGGTAATGCGGATGGATGCAGATGAATACCTGGAGCCGCCGCTGATCACGGAGATCAACACCCGTTTAGCCACCGTGCCGGAAGAGGTAAGCGGCATTTACATACGCCGCAAAGTGTTCTTTAAAGATAAGTGGATCCGGTATGGCGGTTTTTACCCGCACACCTTACTGCGTATATGGCGTAAAGGCAAAGGTAGTATTGAACAGCGCTGGATGGATGAGCACATTGTGCTTTCAGAAGGTAAGACCATTATGTTCAAAGAGCATATTGTGGATCATAACCTGAACTCCATTCACTGGTGGGTGAACAAACATAATAATTACGCCATCCGTGAAATGGTAGACCTGCTGAACATTAAGTATGGTTTTATGGGAACGGATGGGCGCCTGCTGGAAAGTGATGATCCGCAGGCCAAACGCAAACGCTTTTTGAAAGAAAAAGTGTATTCATCTATGAGGCCCAGCGTGCGGGCTTTGTTATACTTCATTTTCCGGTATGTGATGCGCCTGGGTTTCCTGGATGGTTACCGGGGTTTTATTTTTCACTTTATGCAGGGGTACTGGTACCGTCTGCTGGTGGATGTGAATGTGCAGGAATTTGAAGAAAAACTAAACGGCAACAGCAGCCGGGAACAGCTGGTGGCTCTGTTAAAGCGCGATTATAATATTGTAGTGGAATGAAAGGATTAAAGGTATTGGCTGCACTGGGGTATGGCGTTATACTCTCTTACATTGTGCTGTGGGCGCCGGCCCGCCGGGAGCGCCCCATTGAGGGTGAGTACCGTACGCGGCTAACGCCTTTTAAAAGTACCTGGGACGATATGATCCATTACAAAGGCAACAATGCACTGGTGCACTGGGTGCTGTTCCTGGGCAACTTTTTTGGCAACATACTGCTGTTTGTGCCTTTTGCTTTTGTGATGATGATCGTGTTCCGCATTACCAGCATACGTACGGTAATATTGCTGGGTTTTTTAAGCAGCGGGCTGATAGAGATCGTGCAGTATATAACCCACCTGGGAGTAGCGGATGTGGACGATGTGATGCTGAATACCGTGGGAACAGCTATTGGCGCATATTTGTGCCGCTTTTTTTTGAGCAGACTTAACATGCAATCATAAAATGCAAACGCAGTTAGCAAAATTTACAACAGGTCATTATAATGCCGGCGCAGGTACGCTGAAGGTAGTGGCGTGGCATTTTCTGAACTATGGTATTATGAACAGCGCCTTTCCCTGGCCCTATAGCTTTAAAGCTGCGCTGCTGCGCATGTTTGGCGCTAAGGTAGGCAAGGGGCTGGTGATCAAGCAAAAGGTACGGATCAAGAATCCCTGGCGCCTGACCATCGGGGACGATTGCTGGATAGGAGAATCGGTATGGATAGATAACCTGGAAGATGTGGTGCTGGGCAACAACGTATGCGTATCGCAGGGTGCGCTGCTGTTAACCGGTAACCATGACTACAAGAAAAGTGATTTTCCTTACCGGCTGGGTAAGATCATTATAGAAGATGGAGTATGGATAGGCGCACAATCCGTGGTTTGCCCGGGTGTGGTATGCCGCACCCATGCCATTTTAACGGTAAGCTCCGTAGCTACCAGGGAGCTGGAAGCCTGGAGCATTTATACGGGCAACCCTGCCGTAGCAGTAAGGGAAAGAGTGATGAGTAGCTGAGAATTAATAATTAAGAATTAATAATTAAGGGATTGGTGTTTGATGAATAGGTGTTAAACGCTGATAACTTTTAGTATAAGATATGGGAAAACGTGTACTGCTTATTGGTGGAAATTTTGCACCCGAACCTACCGGTATCGGGAAGTATAATGGCGAAATGATGCATTGGCTGGCAGCTAACGGTTACGAATGTACGGTGGTTACCTCTTACCCCTATTATCCGCAGTGGAAAGTACAGCCACCGTATGATAAGGGTAAATCCTGGTATAAAAAGGAACAGCTGGCAGTGCCCACTGTGGTTAATGGCAGCACGCAGCTAAGCGTGCACCGCTGCCCGCAGTATGTGCCTGCAGCGCCCTCCGGCGCTAAAAGAATGCTGCTGGATTTTTCCTTTGCACTGAGCGCCTTTTTTAAAGTAATGCAGCTGCTGCCGGGTAAAAAATTCGATGTGGTGATTGCGGTGGTGCCCCCTTTTCATTTGGGATTACTGGCCGTGCTGTACAAAAAGTTCCGCGGCGCCAAAGTAATGTACCACATACAGGATATGCAGATAGAAGCTGCGCGCGACCTGAATATGATAAAATCCAAAGCGCTGATCAAAATGCTGTTTGGCGTGGAGCGGTACATTTTCAGGCAGGCGGATATTGTAAGTAGTATTTCAGATGGTATGATGCGTAAAATACAGGAAAAAGCAGGGAAGGATATTTTCTTCTTCCCCAACTGGGTGGACGTATCCCTGTTCCACCCGCTGGAAAACCGGGCTGCGCTGAAACAGGAATTTGGTTTTGCGCCAACGGATAAGATCATTTTGTACTCCGGCGCCATTGGTGAAAAGCAGGGGCTGGAAGCTATACTGCATGCGGCCAAAACCTTTACCAACCGGCCGGAGCTGAAGTTCCTGATCTGCGGATCGGGCCCGTATAAAGCCAAGCTGGAGGAGCAGGCAGCTGCTATGGGCCTGCAGCAGGTGATCTTTTTCCCGCTGCAGCCGCTTGAAAAGTTCAACCGCTTCCTGAACATGGCGGATGTACATTTAGTGATCCAGAAAGCCAATGCCAGCGACCTGGTAATGCCGTCCAAGCTCACTACCATACTGGCCGTGGGCGGGCTGGCGCTGATCACCGCTAATCCCGGCAGCAGCCTGTACGACCTGGTAGCCCGTTACAATATGGGGGTGCTGGTGAATGCGGAAGACCAGCAGGCGCTGAATGAGGGCATGCACCAGGCTATTGACCATGCAGATACAGCTACTATAACACAGAATGCGCGTGAGTACGCGGAAACCTACTTATCGATAGGCAAAATAATGTCGCGCTTTGAACAGGCGGTAGTGAACAGTGAAAATTAGAACCTTGACAACATCTTTATATGTTAGACCGATATCTCAAAATTTGCAGCATCCAGATCGTGGTGCTGGACTTTATTGGACTGAATGCAATTTTTTACCTCGTAAGATCCTGGCTGCGCCAAAACGGCCTGGCTATTCATATTGACGTAGATACTTTTTTGCTGGGCGCCAATATTGCCTGGATGGTAGCCTTGTATACCACCGGTATTTATTTTGCCAGCCAGCAGCTTTCCTACGAGCGGGTGGCGCGTAAAACGTTACAGGGTATTTTCCTGTTCCTGTTATTCCTGCTGGCTTACCTGTTCCTGAACCGGTTGCTGTACTCACGTATTTTCGTGATCCTGTACTGCTCCCTGTTTGTGCTGGTGGTGCTTATTAACCGCTTCCTGTTTTACCTGGTCACCAATTACATTCTGCGCAGCAAAGCTATTCAGAAGAAGGTGGTGATACTGGGCTACAACGAGGTATCCAAGCGTTTGGTGGATAGTTTCCTGGATGTAAAGAGCAACCTGCAGTTTGAAGGTTTTTTTGAAGAGTACAGCAAAGTGCATGAGCTTTCTTACTACCCGGTGATCGGGAACCTGGAAGACTGTGTGCCGTATGCTAAATCGAATAACATCCGCGAGATCTACTCTACGCTGTCGCCGGAGCAGTTCCCGTATTTGTATACGCTGGCGCATGAGGCGGAAAAACATTTTATCCGTTTCCGTTTTGTACCGGACTTCCGCATGTTTGTGAACCGGCAGATATACATTGACTATTTCAATAATATTCCAATTATTTCCCTGCGTTCAGAACCGCTGGATGATATTGCCAACCGTATCCGCAAACGCATTTTCGATATTGTGGTGAGCGGGCTGGTAACCATTTTTATTCTAAGCTGGCTGATACCGCTGCTGGCGCTGTTGATACGCCTGGAATCCAAAGGCCCCATCTTTTTCATACAGCACCGCACGGGCCGTAACAACCAAACCTTCCGCTGCCTGAAGCTGCGCAGTATGAAGGTGAATAAGGATGCGGATGCAAAGCAGGCATCGCGGAACGACAACCGTTTTACGCGCATTGGCCGCATATTGCGCAAAACCAACCTGGATGAAATGCCGCAGTTCCTGAACGTGCTGCTGGGCGATATGTCTATTGTAGGGCCGCGCCCGCACATGCTGCGCCATACGGAAGAATATTCCCGTATTATTCAGCAGTACATGGTGCGTCACTTCATGAAACCCGGTATTACCGGCTGGGCGCAGGTGAATGGTTTCCGCGGTGAGATCACGGAAGAACACCAGCTGAAAAAACGTATTGAGCACGATATCTGGTACATGGAGAACTGGTCGGTGTACCTGGATCTGCGCATCATGTTTATGACTGTAATGAATACTGTGCGTGGCGATAAAAATGCATTCTAGTAAGGCGAACGCCTTGTAATGAGTAGTAAAAAGCGGGCATGTAAACGTAAAAAACAGTATATTGTACTTGTTTCAGTAGCGTGATTTTTTTAAAAAGATGCAAACTTGCAGTAAAATAAAAAACGGAAGATTATTGTTTATATTCTGATATGGAAGCGGGAACCATATTGCAACCCTTTATTCACTAAGATTATTTAACATTGGGCACAAGAAATCCGGGTTTGACAATGAAAGCTTCACCCTTAAATCGTTTTGATCTGTTGGGAAGCAAAGGCTTGATCGAAGATATTTTTCACGAATTGAAATCGATCCTGTCCAGCATCCTGTCCAGCGTAGAGCTTATTGAGCTGTACGGTGGCAACAGCAGCAATCCGGCGCAGGGGGAGAAAGTAACCAGCGGAAAAATAACGCGGCAGGCAGGAGCCATTAAATCGCAGGTGATAGAGTTGGAGTTCCAGCTGCAAAATGTCAGGATCATTCAACATATCTTAAATAAGTCATTTGAACCCAAAAAGAACTTAACGAGCATCGTTTTTTTCCTGCGCAACTTTATGCATGATGAGCCGTATAATACGCTCTTTGGATCTACCGTGGAAATGGAGATGCACCGGGAGCATGCGGATGCTTATGTAGATGAGTTCCTGATCAGGCAGATGGTGCTGAACATCTTTTTCTGGATGATGAAGAACTCACCTACGAATGAGTCGCCGGAAATGCGGTTTATTTTTGAGGAAAATCATTTTGAGATCAAAGGCAGTTTTTCTGCTAATGCAGCCAGCTATTTCTTTTCATCGCAGGCCCAGCCGTACGACAGCGGTAAGCTGCATTTTGATACGGAAATGCTGAACCAGCGTATTTATTACCTGATCTCTTATATTGCGGAGCTGCATGAAGGCAGCTTTGATGTAACGGTAGAAGCGGGGAAGAATGTGGAGATATTGGTGAAGATCCCGTATCGCCCGGCTTATACATTGTAAACGATTAACTACTTTGAAAAATAGGAAAAGGACGCAGCGAAGGCTGGGTCCTTTTTTTGTTGGGGGAGGGTTATTAGAGGAATGTAAAATGTAAAATTTTAAATCATAAATGTAAAAGTGAATGCAGCGATACCGGAGTGTCCGGCCGCTGCATTCACTTTATAATTTTACATTTTACATTTATGATTTTACATTCTATTAAACAAAAATGCAGCGATCCTTTTCCTGAACCGCTGCATGCTATTAATTATTAATTATTCATTTTTAATTATTCATTCCGAAGGCGCCGGTCAAACGACCACGTAACCCCCAGCAGTCCGCCCACATTATCCGTCAGCTCTCCCCAGTCCAGCCCCAGGCCGGCGCGTATGGTCAGCGGAATGGAAGGCAGCTGGTAGCTGAACTCCTGCAAACCGTAAAACTCATATTTGGAAGGCGAGAATACGCCGGGTAAAGCATTTCCATAATTCTGCGTATAAGTGAGGCGCGTTTTGGCATTCACGGTTTGCGCAATGGTGTACATAGCGCCCAGGTGCACGCCTACCACGCGGTTATTTACAATGTTCCAGCCTTTGCCCTTAAAAGAATCAACGGGCGCCCCCCAGTCAAATGGCTCAATATGTCCCGGGAAATACTCGCTGGCCTTTTTACGGTCGGTGAATAACGGGGTACCTACAATACGGTCCTGGTATTCCCAGCCGGTAAGGTAAATACCGTTGTTGTAATAGCTTTCCCGCAGGCGTATCAGGTACCAGTCGTTCATTTGTTTGGTGTAAAGAAATTCACCTACTACCTTCTTCAGCCAGGAGTCTTCATTTTTATTGGTATAAGCTAATCCCCAGAGGCGGTCTATATTACGGATGTTAATACCCTGGCCTGTTTCAAAAGGCATTTGCATGTAAGCATGTAAGGCGGTAACATCATTTTCCCAGTCAATAGTACCTTCAATTACCCCGCGGTGGTCGCCGGCGCGGTTAGGCAGTATATCGCCTCCCACGCTGCCGTCGTTGGCTTCTTTAGCCAGCAATACGTTCCAGAAACCGCCGAATGATTTATCCAGCTTAGGCAGGCCATCCCGGTGCCCGGCCCATACGGCAAAGTGTTCTACGCCAATGCCTACTTTCAGCCTTTCCTTACCTGCGCGCAGGTACAGGGTTTTCTGATGGTACCAGGCATCGCGTACGAACTGGTTATGATCGCCCATCCAGCCATGGCTTATCTGGCCTTTGAACTGTAACCAGCCGTTGGTAAAAGGAACATCCACATACCTGGTTAATGCCAGCCCGATCTGTGGTATGGGCAGCGCATTGCCGCTTACGCCCAGTGAGCCGCTGGAAAGGTCCGGATCTACTTCGCCAACGATCTCGTTATAACGGCCGGCGCGCAGCTCCAGGTTCTTGTAACCCAGCTTCAGGTAGCCTTGCTGTACGAACACTTTATTAAAGTGGTCGTTGTTGTTCAGGTATGCACCGTACTTGATGTAAAACTGATCATTGTTGCCCAGCACATGCATATTGGTGAAACCTACCTGGGTAGAGAGGTCTGACTTACGGTCTGTTAATGCGCCGTAATGCTGTGCAGTGATCCACAAAGGCTGGTAGTCTTTAGTGGCAAAAGTACCCGTGGTGCCTACTTGAATAAGTAGCGAATCCAGGAACTGTGCATGCACAGGTGCTGTAAAGAGGTACAATAAAACACTCAACAGAATGGTGGTCCGTTTCATAAAGTTATTCTGGTTTTTCAGTGTCGTTACTATGGGCGTTAGATGAAATCTGCTTGTGTTATTGCGCTGCATGAACGAATACAGTATCTGATACTACGCGGCAATTTAGCAGGGATTTGCAGCAATTCAATTACTCGAACCAGTACAATCAAGAAGCGGGCCAATGCGTGAGGATCCGCTCCCCTACGGGAAAATAACGGTAAAAATATTTCTGTTGCTCAATCGTCATCAAAGGGAAGTACTATTATTTCACTTTTAAAAAGTACAACATGAACTACCATCAGTCATGGGCCGCAAAAGGCCAACACTACGGAGGCAGGAACCGGCACCTGATGCTCCGCTCTATGGAAAGAGCTGCTGTGAACATTTACAAAACAGACAGCAGCTATGAAATGCTGGTATTTGCCCCGGGCCGCATCCGGGAACATTTTCACCTGGAGGTGAAGGGTAACGAGCTGGTTGTTTCCTACACGCCACCGGATGGTTTTCCGCGCCCGGATTGGGTACGGCGGGAATACAGCCGCGGGGGATTTGAGCGCAGCTTTACGCTGAATGAGTCCATTGATGCAGCAAACATCGCTGCAAAGTATGTGGACGGTGTATTGCAGGTAAGCCTGCCTTTAATAGCCGGCAGGGAAGCTACGCAGCACATTATACCGGTTAACTAAGCCGGTAACGATCCTGTAAAAGCAAACAGGCGGCGGCGTAAAAGCAGCTGCCTGTTTTTATTTGCAAGGATGTTTACATTTACGGCATGAACGCCCATCCATATAAAGTGCTGGCTATTTCCGGCAGTACAAGAAAAGATTCTGCTAACCTGCAATTGCTGAAAGCCTTTGCCTCCCTGGCCGAAGGCCGGCTGCAGGTAGAGATCTGCCCGGCCATAGATACCTTACCGCATTTTAACCCAGACCTGGATGTTACACCCGCGCCGCCGGCCGTACAACTATTCCGTGATAAGATCCAGGCGGCAGATGGTGTGGTGATCTGCACACCGGAATATGTGTTCACCTTACCCGGCAGCTTAAAGAATGCGCTGGAATGGATGGTATCTACCACCATTTTTTCCGGCAAGCCGGTGGCACTTATTACCGCATCGGCCATGGGCGATAAAGCGCATGAAGCCCTGCAGCTGGTGATGAAAACGATTGAATCCCGGTTTACCACAGCTACCCAGCTGCTGATCCGCGGAGTAAAGGGAAAGGTGGATGGCAACGGAAATATTACGGATGCGGCTACTAAAACTGCGGTAGCAGAGCTTGTCACTTCATTTACCGCCCTTATAGCCGGGGAAAATACCCCGGATCAGTAAAAAGTACCATAGGAACCCTGATTGATCCCACACTCAGGCCAGGGCCTTTTGTACCTTTGCATAGTACAAAAGCAATCACCCATGGCAAAAACAAAGATACCGGTATATGATATTTACAGCATCATTCCGGGTCATACCCAGCAGGACCTGCTGATGGAGCGCCTGGGCCCTTATGTACAAAAGCATCAGCACCTGCACAGCCAGCACGGGCATTCCTTTTATCACCTGGTGCTGTTCACCAAAGGCGCCGGTACACATACCATTGACTTCACCCATTTTACCGTACAGCCGTACCAGGTATATTTTATGATACCCGGACAGGTACACAGCTGGCATTTTGAGGGTGGGGTAGAAGGTTACCTGGTGCATTTTTCACCGGCCTTTTTTCAATCTTTTTTAAATGATCAGCAATACCTGGCGCGCTTTGACTTTTTTAAAGGCGATAGTGAAGCGGCCGTATTAAAGATCCCGGCAGCTTTAAGGGAAACCATCGTACAGCTGTTCGAGCATATGCTGCAGGAGCTGGAAAAGCCGCGGGAGAGCGGGCTGGATATGATACGCACTTACCTGCTGCAGTTTTTTATTCAGCTGGAGCGCAGCACTGCTACCGGCGTGCGGCATAACATACCGCCGCAAAAGCAATTACTGCTGAATAATTTTCAGCAGCTCATTAACCAGCATTACAACACCATCCGTTTGCCTAAAGAGTATGCGGAGCTGCTGTACATAACGCCCAATCATTTGAATGCGCTTTGCCAGGACCTGCTGGGTAAAACCGCCGGTGAGGTGATCCGCGACCGTGTGCTGCTGGAAGCTAAGCGCCTGCTGGTGAATAAGGAGCTAACCATTACAGAAATTGCCTGGCATCTAAACTTCCAGGATAACTCATACTTTAACCGGTTCTTTAAAAAGAACACGGGGCTAACACCGGAAGCATTCCGTAAACAATTCAGTCATTAAAAATACTATATACTATGTGTGCCCATGAACACCATCCCAACAAACCGAATTTGCTGTTAAGCGTATTGCAGAATAAATGCCCGCGCTGCCGTACCGGTAAATTATATAAGCACAGCAATCCTTACAACCTAAAGAACTTTATGGAAATGAAAACCTATTGTGATGTATGCGGGCAACCCTCAGAACCGGAAACCGGTTTTTACTTTGGTACCGGGTATGTGAGCTATGCTTTGGCCGTGGCTATTAGTGTGGCCAGCTTTATTGCCTGGTGGGTGCTGATAGGCTTATCCATAAATGATAACCGTTTGTTCTGGTGGATAGGCGTGAATGCCGTGCTGCTGGTGCTTATGCAGCCTTTGCTGATGCGCCTCTCCCGCATAATATGGCTTTCCTTTTTTGTGTATTATGACCGTAACTGGTATACGAACAAGATTGTGCACGGTTAAGCACGGTTGCGGCTGGCGCGTGTTTTGTGTACCTATTGGTACGCCAAAACACGCAGATTATGCCGGAAGGTCCGTCCATTGTAATATTAAAAGAAGCCTTACAAGCATTTAAAGGCAAAAAAGTAATAGGCGCCGGGGGCAATACCCGGCTGGAATTACCCCAGCTGGAAGGCCAGGTGGTAAAGGATTTTAAAAGCTGGGGCAAACATTTCCTCATTTGTTTTCCCAAGTTCACCATCCGCGTGCACTTTCTGTTATTCGGCTCTTACCTGATCAGCGAAGAAAAGAAAACAACGCCCCGCCTGTACCTGCAGTTTAAGAATGGTACCCTGAATTTATATGCCTGCTCCATTAAGCTAATCACGGAACCATTGGACGAGGTGTATGACTGGAGCGCCGATGTGCTGAGTGAAAGCTGGGATGCTAAAGCTGCAAAGAAAAAGCTGCTGGCCATGCCGGATATGCTGGCCTGCGATGCATTGCTGAACCAGGATATTTTTGCAGGCTCCGGCAACATTATTAAAAATGAAGTGCTGTTCCGCATACGTGTTCACCCGCTTAGTATAATCGGTAAGCTGCCTGCCAAACAGCTAAACCTGCTGATCAAAGAGGCGGTGCAGTACAGCTATGATTTCCTGGAATGGAAAAAAGCGTTTGTGTTAAAAAAGCACTGGCTGGCACATACGAAAAAAACGTGCCCGCGTTGTAATATTCCGCTGGTAAAACAGCACCTGGGTAAAACCAACCGCCGTAGTTTTTTCTGCAATAACTGCCAGGAGCTGTATCAGTAACCTATTTATCCTTAGCCCATGCCAGCTGCCCCTGGTGGTAAGCGTTATGATTGGTGCGGTTCAGCAATACGCTTAAGCGGTTGCGGTGAGGCTCCTTTGCAAAATCCTCGTCTGTTATCATGGTATGTTTTTGCAGCCATTCTTCCGGTGTTAGCTTATCAAACTGTTCCCTTAATATTTGGTTGATGTTGGTCCAGTAAGCGCGCAGGTCTTGTGCCGATGGCAAACCGGCAATGGCTTTGTCGGGGTTGGAAATGAAGGCTTCATCCAGCTGCAGATATTGCCGCTGGCCCAGGCCCAGCAGGGGCAGCATCATATCATGCACGGCTACCAGGTGGCCCAGTATATAAATACCGCGGTTACGGCCCGGTGCTATTTCTGTTAACAGCTGCTCGTCTGTTAAACTATCGAAGATGGCGCTTGTTCGTTTAATGTTCATTTCCCATGCATGCAGGGCTATCTTTATAAATAACTGTGATTGTTCCATCATTTGGTGGTTTAGGCAGGAAAGTTAAAAGAAAGTTTTATATACAGCAAAAACGGACATGTTTTGCCCGTTTGCTGCAATAAGTTTGTTCTTTATCAGGAAGGCTGATAACCATAAGCGCTTAACCAGCGTTTTTTAATAGCGGCGCGGCTATCAATAAATTCCTGGTCGGTGCCCTGCGCAATAGCATCCAGCGGGAAACGTAAAGGACGTGTGCCTTTTTCCATATTCACCAGCTTCAGTATACCATCTGCAATCACCTGGGGATCCATTTTAAAGGCAGCCATCTTCCCAAATAAAGCTGTGCCCAATGACTGAAAAGCCTGTGCGGAGCTTTCGCCATAAGCGGCTATAATATCCTGTCGGTCGGCATTTACGCCTGTTTTGGTACCATTGTTCATTTCCGTGGGGTACACGCCCGGCTGCAGGGATACGTTTTCAATACCAAATGCTTTGAGCTCTTCCTGTATACCTTCTGTAATGGTTTCCAAACCAAATTTTGAAATAAAGTAAGGGATCATAAAAGGCATGGTAAAGCCACTGGCGCCGCTGGTAACGTTGATAATAAGTCCGTTCTTTTTTTCGCGCATGGAGGGCAGTACCGCCTGGTAGGTACGCAGCACGCTGAATAAATTCACGTCCAGCATTTCCCGCACCTGGTTCAGCGAATAACCTTCCAGCACACCAAAGCCGGAAACGGCGGCATTGTTCACCAGCACATCTATTTTACCATGTTGTGCCAGGGTTTGTTGTATGGCGTTGTGTACGGATGTATCGCTGGTTATATCCATTTCCACCACCTGGATGTTGGGAAGCGCTGCCAGCTCCTGTGCCACGGCTGCATTTTTACCGGTGGTGCCACGCATGGCGGCTATAACGGTATGGCCGGCTTTGGCCAGTGTAAGAGCGCTGAGCTTACCGAAACCTGTACTGGTGCCGGTAATTAAAACTGTTTTTGACATTGTGATTGATTTTTTACATCACAAAGGTAGGCCGGTAGCAAGGCGTCCCGGAATGACAAATAACAAGAAAACGGCTTGACATTTATCAAGAAGATCTATTTGGAAAGCGCCTGTTTACGGATCCGGCTCAGGGTTTCAGCGGAAATGCCCAGGTAAGAGGCGATCATGTGCTGCGGAAAACGTTGCAGGAAATAGGGATGTGTTTTCAAAAGATCCAGGTACCTTTCTTCAGCGGTGTAGCTGATCACCGCCTGGATCCTTTTTTGCGCGGCAATGGAACCGCGTTTGTCCAGCTCCTGTGTTAATTCCATAACAGCCGGTACTGCATCGCGTAAGGAAAGGTAGGCGGGGCGGGAGACCTGTAACAGCTCCGTTTCTTCCCAGGCATCAATATTATACCGGCTGGGGGTTTGCATTTCAAAACTTTCCCGGTCTGCCATCCACCATTGCTCAATACCAAAACGCACTATATGTTCATTGCCTTTTTCATCTATGGAGTATTGGCGCATAGCGCCCTTAACCATAAAGGATAAGTATTTGCATACATCCCCTTCCTGCAGCAGGTATTGTTTTTTGCGCAGCTTTTTGGGTTTAAATGCATCGCGGATAAGGGCTGCCTGTTCCGCTGTAATGGGCGTAACTGAACGCTGGCTAATGTATGTTAACAGGATGTCGTACATAGAGGCTGGGCGCTAAGTTAAGCTATTTTTTGGCTACCTTTGCGCAAAGACTAACAGAAGAACCCATGGAAGCCACAACACTCCTCATTTTTTATGCCTTTGTATTTATCCGCCTGCTATCAATTTTTATTTCTGCCGGTAATGAACGTAAGCTTAAAAAGATGGGCGCTGTGGAGTATGGCAAAAAGAACTCTGCATTTTTAGTGCTGGCCCACTTTGCCTATTACATTGCCGCAGCTATTGAAGGTGGCTGCAAAGGCGCTTTTTTCTTTGATACCATTAGCTTTGCAGGCCTGGGTGTTTATGTGTTCTCCATCCTTATACTGTATTACGTGATCTATAGCCTGCGCCATGTATGGACGGTAAAGCTGATCATAGCGCCGCCTGCACACCACGTACTCAACCGCTCATTCTTATTCAAATATGTAAAGCATCCGAACTACTTCCTGAACGTGATACCGGAGCTCATAGGCATTGCGGTGTTCCTGCATGCATGGGTTACGTTGTGCGTGGGAATGGTTATATACCTGGTGCCATTGATCATTCGTATACGGCAGGAGGAAGCGGTAATGAAAGAGCATTTTCAAAACTATTAATATGGCAGAAATTAAGATCAGGCTCAATAAAAAAGAGCACGGCGCTTTTTATGTGATGGAAGGTGAGCAGCAAATGGGAGAAATGGTGATAGGCATAGCCGGTAAGGCGCTCACCGCTTATCATACAGAAGTGCTGCCGGAGGCAGAAGGCAAGGGCTATGGCAGGCAGCTGCTGGATGCGCTGGTGGCTTATGCGCGGGAGCACCAGCTACAGGTGGTGCCTTTGTGCCCCTATGTGTATGCACAGTTTAAGCGCCACCCGGAAAATTATGCAGATATCTGGAACCCGGAAGCGGCTGCGGAATAATTGTATCTTGTACAAAACTATTTGCATTGCCAAAGATCATAGCTACTGCAGAAGCGGTAAACACCGGCGCTAATTATTCAACAGATATTAAAGTACACCAGCACCAGCTGCTGGCCGATGAGCTGGCGGAAGTGGGCGGTACAGATACCGGTCCTGCGCCGGGCGATTATGTATGCACGGCCCTGGCCTCCTGCAAAGTGATCACCCTGCGCATGTATGCACAGCGAAAACAATGGAGGGTAGATACCATTAAAGTAAAGGTAGACCTGGTGAAAGGCGATCAGATGCCTTCCGGCAACAATACCTTTTTTTGCGAGGTAACGGTAACGGGAGAACTGGATGACAGCCAGCGCGCCCGCCTGCTTGAAATTTCCAAAGCCTGCCCCATTCACAAGCTGCTGAGCAAGCCCAGCGAAATTGTGACCATTATGGACGGCTTGTAATCACACCCAAACATTTTACCATGGAAAAGAAAATTGAGCACATACTGGAAGGCCGGGCTAAAAGCATTGGCGAAGAAACCATTTTGCAATCCCTGCCCCATAAGGATTTCCGCTTTGCCAGCCCGTTTATTGTAGTGCACCATTTGCCTGCGCAAACCTACCCGGCCGGCTCCCCGCCGGAACGTTTGCATCCGCATCCGCACCGGGGCTTTGCACCGGTTACCTTTTTATTCCAGGGTGAGGGGTATCATAAGGATTCCCTGGGTAACAGCGGTGTGCTGAAAGCAGGAGAGGTGCAGTGGATGTTTGCCGGCAGCGGCTTGCTGCATAGCGAAGGGCCTACCAAAGATTTTTTACAAAAAGGTGGCACCTATGAGCTGGTGCAGCTATGGATAAATGTACCGGCAAAGCATAAAATGGGCGAACCTTTTTACCAGCAGTCCACCCATGAAAGAATGCCGGCCATCACTACGGAAGCAGGTACGGACCTGCGCCTGGCCAGCGGTGAATATAACGGGCTTAACGGGCCTATTACCTCTTTTACGCCGGTTACCTCCATCTTCGGCACTTTACAGGCCGGCAAAAACATTTCCTTTGAAGCGCCGGAAGGCAACTGGACATTGCTGTACGTGCTGGATGGTGCAGTTATGGTAAACCAGCAGCCGGTGGAAAAATATCACCTGGTGGTATTCAGTAAAACCGGTACAGATATAACGGTAACGGCTACTGCGGATACAAAGCTGCTGTACTTATCGGCTTTGCCTATAGATGAACCGGTGGCTGCAAAAGGTAATTTTGTGATGAATACGGCGGAAGAGATTGCGCAGGCGGAGAAGGATTTTGAGGAAGGGAAGTTCGGGGTGCTGGATTATTGAGGAATTATTATGCCGGCTATGTAATTTTTCCCTACCTTTATTCCGTGAAAGAAAATCAGCACTATACCGGCATTGGCTTCCTGTTTGTAGAGATCTGCAAACGCAGGCGCAACAAGAAGAACGAGATGCTGTCCGCCGTAAATATTTACGAAGGGCAGGATTTTTTGCTGTACCGCCTGTCGCAGCGGGACGGACAATCCATGTCGGAGCTGGCGGAAAAGATCTGTATCCAGCAGGCTACCATGTCCAACATGATACGGCGTATGGAGGCAAACGGGCTGATTAAAAAAGT
>NZ_DATCRF010000364.1:0-13205 GCF_036569125.1 Chitinophaga sp.
CCTTCTTCCCTTATACAACGTTTTGCCAGTGTGGATGAAATAGCCAACCTGGTAACCTACGTAGCCAGCCCGCTCTCTGCTGCTACCAACGGCGCCGCCCTGCGTGCAGACGGTGGTCTTGTAAGATCAATTGTATAAAAATGTAAAATCATAAACCGGCCAAGGAGGTTCATTGAGGCCATTTAAAAGACTTTATGAACGGGATAAACCGGCGCAGGAGGTTCATTGAGACCATTGAAAAGACTTTATGAACCGAGATAAACCGACGCAGGAAGTTCATAGAGACCATTTAAAAGACTTTATGAACGAGATAACTGTAAAGTGGAATGCCGCGCAGACGGCTTATCCAGCCATAGCAGCATTCCACTTTTACATTTTACATTTATGATTTAAAATTTTACATTCTTAGCTCCCTCCCTACTTCCAATAACATTCCATCATAACTTTTTTATCATGAAATATTTGCAAAAGCAGGTGCTGCTTTTGTCAGGGATGCTTTTTGCCACAGCCCTGGCAACCGCGCAGCAGGGCTTTGACCCTGCACGCCTGGCCCGTATTGACAGCTTAATTATCCGCCACATTAACGCGCAGCATATACCCGGCGCCACTGCGCTGATCATTCGTAATGGACAGATCATCTATAACAAAGCATTTGGCTATGCAGATGCAGCAGCCAAAAAGCCCATGTTAACCAACAGCATTTTCCGTATTGCCTCCCAGTCCAAAGCCATTACCAGTCTGGCGGTAATGATGCTGTGGGAGGAAGGCAAGTTCCTGCTGGATGACCCGGTATCCGATTACATTCCTGCATTTAAAAATCCGCGGGTGCTGGTACATTTTAATGCTGCAGACAGCAGCTACACCACGCGCCCGGCCAGCAGGGAAATAACCATCCGCGACCTGCTGCGCCAAAGCTCCGGTATTGCATACCCGGCCATTTTTAGCGATCCCACCATGTGGGCCATTTATACCAAAGCCGGTATTCCCAGCGGCATTGGCACTACCCGTTCCACTATTAAGGAAAAGATGGCCTTACTGGCGCAAATGCCTTTGCAGCATGATCCCGGCGCTGCATTCACCTATGGCCTTAACACCGATCTGTTAGGCTACCTGGTGGAGATCTGGAGCGGGCAGCCCTTTGATATTTTTCTGCGCAAACGGGTATTTGAGCCGCTGGAAATGGCGGATACCTGGTTTCATTTGCCTGCCGGCCTGCAAAACCGTTTGGTAACCTTATATGAAAGTAAAGGCGCAGCGCTGCTGCCGGTAACCCATCCTATTTATGAAGGCGTAGATCCCCTGTTCCCTAACCTCGGCGGCACCTATTTATCCGGCGGCGCAGGCTTAAGCTCCACGGCAGCGGATTATGCGAAGTTCCTGTCGCTTTACTTAAACAAGGGTGTGTATAAGCATAAAAGATTGCTGGGCCGCAAAACAGTGGAGCTGATGCTCACCAACCAGCTTACGGATAGCATGCGCATTTCACCGCTTCCGCCGCAGCCGGAAAACTTTCAATTCAGCCTGGCTGGCTTTGCGCTGGAAACAGCAAAGAACAATTACCTGCTGCCCTTTAGTACCGGCACTTTTGGCTGGGGCGGCGCTTTTAATACGCACTATTGGGCCGACCCGCAGGAGCAGCTGGTAGGACTGCTGTTCACGCAGGAATATCTTTCCCCGTACTGGCGTATTGGTGAGGAGTTTAAAGTAGCGGTGTACCAGGCAATGGAATAATGTGCGGATGTGCAAATATGAAGATGTGCAGATGAAATGCCTCCCATATTTGCACATCTGCACATCTGCATATCTGCACATTTCCCCCTTAACTGGCGATTAACTACCCATGGACCAGGAAAGGGCTAATATTGTGCATCATCAAGCGATTTACAACACCTGTAAGGTGTTTGTTTTTGGGTTTTCATAACGTGAATATTAGTGTAACCGCCTCTTTAGGCGGTTTTCTATTTTGGGTGAACCCTATGCACAAATGTTTGTTAATAGATAATTATAACAATTATAAGCTGTTTTTAAGGTGTCTTAAAATACCCTTAAAATAGGCGCTGTATAATACGGCGAGCATGAACTTTGTTGAACTTTATCCCGGTTATCTAAAAATGTGGTAAACTATTAGCATGAACCCAAAGCTTGTAATTGCTGTGGCTACCTTCCTGCTTGCAGGCGCCGGCAATACTGTTGCCCAAACAGTATTTACCCTGTCCTCCGCCATAGACACGGCACGGCAAAGCAGCCCGGTATTGAAGGCGCAGTATCTGAATATTGGCGCTGCCCAGGCAGATGTGATCACCGCCAAATTGCGTCCTAATCCAAATCTCAACAATCAAACCCTGCAGCTGGCAGATGCCGGGCATTTCCCGGCCGGCACCAAATGGTCCGATAACAGCAACCGGCAGGTATGGTGGCAGCTCACCAAACCAATCCAATGGCCGGGCCAGCGTAAGTACAGGATTGAATCCGCTAACCAGAATATTGCGGTTGCCAATAATACCTACCAGGAAAATGTACGTAACCTTTCCTGGAATGTAGGCAGCAGCTGGGTTAACACCTGGGTGCTGAAAAAGAAGCTTACCCTGCTGCAGGAAAGCCGCGCCAACCTGGATAGCCTGGTAAAGATCAATGAGCTGCGTTACAAGAACCAGGTGATCACACAAACAGACCTTACCCGTACACAGGTGCTGCTGCAGCAATATAACCTGCAGCTCACCGTGTTCTTCCAGGATTATAACAATGAGCTGGCAACCCTGAAGCTCTTAACCGGCGCGGCCGACAGCGTGCAGGTAGATACCAGCAGCGCCGTGGAAACATTAATGCCCACTGCCACACTGGATAGCTTAATTAACCAGAGCCAGGAAAACCGTTCGGATGTAATGCTGGTAAAAAGCACCATTGCACAAACCACCAGCAGCATACAGTACCAGAAGTCCCTTTCCTGGCCGCAGCCGGAGCTGGGCGTGATCTATAACCCGCAGAACTCCGTGCCGTACGTTGGTTTCTTTGGCACCATCAGCCTCCCCATTTTTGACCGCAACCAGGGACAGATCAAAAAAGCAGAGATCCAGAAAGCGCAGGCAGAACAAAGCCTGCAGGCCACACAGCTGCAGGTGCAAACCGATGTGAGCACGGCCTACAAAACCTATGTGGTGCAAAAAAATAACATACAGCAATATAACGGAGTGTTACAACAATCGCAGCAGATCCTCGATAATGTGAAGTATGCATACCTGCGCGGCGGCACCACCATTATAGATTTCCTGGATGCCCAGCGTAACTGGTATGATACGCGCCTGCTGTATTATGATGCGCTGCAATCTTACTATCAAAGCTACCTGCAATTATTATTTGTAACCGGCCTTATTAATCAATTATAATGAACACTACAACCACATATTTTTTAACGGCATGCCTGCTTTTAACAGCATGTACCCATAAAAAAAAGGAAGCCACCGCGGAGGCAGACCCGGTGCCTAAAGTGGAGAATGATGGCAAGCGCATCACCTTTACAGATACGGCGATGGTATCTTTTTTCCAGACGGAGCCTGCCGGCGATTCCGCCCTTTCCGGCGAGCTGCATGCCCCCGCACGTATAGCCGCTACCGTGCTTACCTCACAGGAAGGCGCGCAGAATGTAGTGCTGTTTGATAATCCTGACCTGGAAAGCAGCTACACACAGCTGATGCAGCACATGATCAACATCCGGCATATACAGGATATCAATATCAAACAGCGTAAAATAGAGCTGGACCGTGCGCAGGACCTGTTTAACCACGGCGCAGCCACCGGTAAGGACCTGCTGGATGCGCAGGCAGCGCTGTCAATGGAACAAACCAACCTGGCTAATGAAAGAGCCGCTATTATTGAACATGAGGCTAAGTTAAAAGCAGGTGGTTTTGAACCGGTAGCCTTACGCGCTGCCACACCCGGCACCGCATATGTGATTTGCGATATACCGGAAACGCAGATCAGTAATGTAAAAGAAGGCAATTCCTGCTCCATGGTGCTGCCCTCTTTCCCGGAAATGCATATTAACGGCAAGATCGAAAATATTGCCGATGTAATAGATAATACCACCCGTATGGTAAAGCTGCGCATCCGCATCAGCAACCCCGGCCAGCAGCTGAAGGCCGGTATGTTTGCCACGGTAACTTTCCCGGTAAAGCCGGACCCGGAGCGTAGCAGCAGCAACATGATCAGCATTAACAAATCTGCGCTCATTACCTCCCAGGGCCGCAGCTATGTATTTATAAAAACAGCGCCCTCCACCTTTGAAAGAAAAGAAGTTAGCACCGGCCTGCAAATAGGCGACCGGGTGAATATTTATAAAGGTCTTGAAAGAAGCGAGCAGGTAGTGGTGAATGGCGTAATGCAGTTAAAGGGATTAAGTTTCGGATACTGAAAAACTTCAAAACATCATTTCCTCATGCTTCAGGCACAGATCTATATTGACAAAGATGAAGTGTACGGTGCACAGCCTTTATATGAATTCATCATGCGGTTCCTGATCCGGCACAAAATAGCCGGCGCCACTGCATTCCGGGGCCAGATAGGCTTTGGCGTGCATCACCAGCTGAAACGGCCGGATAGCTGGTTCAGTTTTGATGAACCACCCATGCTCATCACCTTTATTGATGAGGATGAAAAGGTAAGGCATGCGTTGAAAGCCCTGCGCAGGGAAATAAGCAGCGGCTTTATTGTAGTGAACCAGGTGGAAAGGATTTGAGATTTACGATTTACGATTTTAGATGTGTTGTAACATATCACACCATCTGAAACCTGGAATCTAAAGAACATCCATCAAATCTAAAATCTAAAATCTGAAATCTAAGATCAGATGATTCGCAACTTATTAATATTCTCGCTTAAGAACCGCTGGGCTGTTATACTCATGGGCGCTGCCCTGATGGGCATTGGCTACTGGTGCTTTACCATGCTGAAAATAGAAGCCTACCCTGATATTGCGGATACTAACGTGATCATAGTAGCGCAGTATCCCGGCCGGGCAGCAGAGGAAGTAGAGCAGCAGGTGACCATTCCCATTGAAAGGGCCCTGCAGAACACACCGAATGTGCTGGACCGCAGAAGCCGCACCATTTTTGGCCTGAGCGTAGTGCAGCTAACTTTTAAAGACGGTACAGATGATTATTTTGCACGGCAGCAGGTAAATGAACGTATAGCCACAGCCGAATTGCCGGATGGCGTAAGCCCGGAGCTGGCGCCGCTGACCACTGCCGTAGGGGAAATATTACGGTACGTGGTAGAAGCCCCGCCATCCTATACGCCCACTGATATCCGCGACCTGCAGGACTGGGTGATTAAACCTTACCTGCTGCAGGTACCCGGCATTGCAGATATTACCACCTTTGGCGGTCCGCTAAAGGAATACCACATTCTTACTTCGCCGGATAAGCTGCGGAAATATGGGCTTTCCATGGAAGATGTAATAGACGCCGTGCAAAAGAACAACCGGAACACCGGCGGCAATATTATTGCCCGCGGCGAGCAGGGATTTGCCGTACGCAGCCTGGGCGCCGTAAAAACAGAATCGGATATTGAGAACATTGTGCTTACGGAAAGCAATGGCATGGCGGTGTTCCTGCGCGATGTAGGCACCGTGGAAATTGCGCCGCCCCCGCCCAGCGGCGTAATGGGCTATACCATTAAAAGCGCCGGCATCAGCTCCAATAATGGTGTGGAAGGCATCATACTCTTACGCCGGTACGAAAATCCCAGTGAAGTATTAAAAATATTAAAAGAGCGCATTGCCGACCTGGAAACAGATGAGCTGCCCAAAGGCGTTAAGCTGCGCACCTTATACGATCGTAGCTTTTTGATCGATCACTCGCTGGAAACCGTAGGCCATACGCTGCTGGAAGGGGTATCCATCGTGATCATTATCCTGGTGTTTTTCCTGGGCAGTTTGCGCAGCGCGCTGGTGGTAGCGCTTACCATTCCCTTCTCACTGTTATTTGCATTTATATTAATGCGGCTTACCGGCATACCGGCCAACCTGCTTTCCCTGGGCGCTATTGACTTTGGGATTATTGTGGATGGCGCCTGCGTAATGGCAGAGCACCTGATACGAACGTACCGGACGGCGCCCATGGAAGAAAAGCGCAAAGGGATCATCGCCCTTACCCTGCTCTCTGCACAGGAAGTAGGACGGGAGATCTTCTTCTCCGTTACCATCATCATACTGGCTTACATGCCCATTCTGCTGATGACGCGCGTAGAAGGCAAGCTGTTCTCACCCATGGCGCTTACGCTGGCCTTTGCAGTAATAGGCTCCATGCTGGCAGCGCTTACACTGATACCGGTATTAATATCCTTTGCATATAAGAAAGCATTCAGCGGGGAGGGCAAACCACTGAAAGAGCATAAGAATGTGGTGCTTACCTTCCTGGGGAACGGGTATGGTAAGGCATTGCGCACGGTGTTAAAACGTCCCAAAACATCCGTGATAGGCGGTTTTGCAATAGTAGTGGTATTGATACTGGTAGGCGGCAGCCTGGGTTCTGAGTTTTTACCGGAGCTGGATGAAGGCTCCATTTTTTTACGCGGCAACTTCCCTTCCGGGATCACCATCCAGGAAAATGCCCGCTACGCGCCTAAGATCAGGGAGATCATTGCCAAATACCCGCAGATAGATTTTGTGATCACGCAAACCGGCCGTAATGATGATGGTACCGATCCCTTCCCGGCTAACCGTAATGAGATACTGGTAGGCTTAAAGGAGTATAAACTGTGGAGCGATACCATTGCCAAAAAAACACTGGTAACCAGCATACGGCATGATCTGGAACGGGCCATGCCCGCGGTGCACTTCTCCTCCGGCCAGCCTATCATTGACCAGGTAATGGAAATTGTAACGGGCAGCGCTGCCGACCTGGCCATTTCCATTGTAGGCGACGACCTGACCATGATGCGCGGCAAAGCAGATACCATTGCCAATATTGTGCAGCATATGGCCGGCTCAGAATCCGTGAACATTGAGCAGGAAGGCCCGCAGGAGCAGATAGCTATTAACATTAACCGGGAAAATGCCGCGCGTTTTGGCATTAATGTAGCCGATATACAGAACATTATTGAAGCGGCTATTGGCGGCAAAACCATTAGTACCCTGTATGATGGCACCAAACGTTACGATATTGTGATCCGCTACCTGGCAGAGAACCGCAGCAACATTGAAGCAGTGAAAAATCTGCAGGTAACGTCTGCTACGGGGGCACTGGTGCCCATGAACCAACTGGCCAGCATAGACTACGTGCAGGGACAAACGAACATTTACCGGTACAACAACAAACGCATGATCACCGTGCGCACCAACATACGCGGCCGCGACCAGGGCGGTTTTGTAAAAGAAGTGAGCAGCAAAATAAATGCGCAGCTGCACATACCAAAAGGTTACGCCATTATTTACGGCGGGCAGTATGAGAACCTGCAAAGGGCCAGCAAACAGCTTTCATTCACTATTCCCTTAACCATTGTAATGGTGTTCCTGGTGCTGTTCATGCTGTTCCGCAACATGCCGCATACCGCGGTTACCATCAGCTGCATCTTCTTTGCCATGGCCGGCGGTATTATGGCATTGTTCATACGTGGGTATCATTTCAACGTATCGGCAGGCGTAGGTTTTGTAAGCATTTTTGGGATCTCGGTAATGGCGGGTGTGCTATTGGTATCCGCTATTACCCGCTTAAAGCTGGCGGGTGATCATGACCTGAAGGAAACCGTGTACCTGGCTTCCAAAGAGCAGCTAAGCGCGCTGCTTTCCATCCTGGTAGTAGCCATTGCAGGCTTAATACCGGCCGCTACTTCTTCAGGTATTGGATCGGATGTGCAACGCCCCCTGGCTACTGTGATCATAGGCGGCTTAACCAGCACCCTGCTGTTTGCGCCATTAATTATACCGCCGCTATACTGGTGGGTAGAGAAGGGCCGCAGCGGGAAGAAAAAGCAGGCGGATCCCACGGAAAATGATCCGGCGGCATAAAATTTAATTGGCTGAAAGGTGTGTTGCAACAACGTTCTTCGCGCCTTTTAGCCAGCTCTTTTTACATTGAAAAAAAATAATTATTTCTATCCACCCTCAAGATAATATCTTTGCTCCTTCGTATAGGGTATACAGGTACCCGTCACTTTAAATTCATCAATGAAAAAAATTGCCCTTACCTTACTCATAACCGGCGCATTACTCGCACTACTTACCTATGCCGCAAATGCAGCAGATCTTCTTGGTATTAAGGCATTCTTCAAAATTGGATTGCTTGCGTTAGGACTGATGATCGTATCATCGGGTTATTTCCTGGTATCTTTTCTTCTTGAATGGGCAAGGGAAACCGATTTCTTCAAACAGGCTTTATAAGGGCAGCTGCACAGTATTAAACCAGTAAGCATGTAACATAGCGGCAAATTGCACCAGGTCGGAAAAATTAGCCGGTTTGATCATATAGCTGTTCACACCCAGCTCATAGCAATGTACTATATCCTTGGCTGCTGTGGAAGTGGTGAGGATGACCATGGGCAGGGCTTTCAGCTGCTGATGGCTTTTTATTTCGCGAAGAGCCTCCCTGCCGTCTTTCTTAGGCATGTTCAGGTCCAGCAGTATCAGGCTGGGAAAGGGATAATTCCCCTCGTCTTTATACTTCCCCTGCCGGTGCAGGTAGTGTACTAACTCTTCTCCATTTTCCACAAAATAGATGGCAGTATCTGCCTCATTCTCCTCAAAAGCTACTTTTATTAACTCCCTGTCATCGGCATCATCGTCCGCCACCAATATGCATTTCTTATTGGTATGGCCATTACCGTTAATGATCATTCAAATTGGGTTTAAAGCTAAATTTACAACAATTGTTGTTTGTTCAGTACGCTTTTACTGCGGTCTGTCAAAAAATCTATTGAATAATGTGTTCCCTGGCGGGTTATTTCTTTTGCAGGTTGGCCAGCTGTGTAAACAGCTCCTTTTCCTGTTCGCTCAAATGCTGGGGAATATGGATCATAGCCGTCAGGTACAGGTCTCCCGGCTGGGAGGCATTGTTGAAGGATGGCATGCCCATGCCTTTCAGGCGAAAGATACGCCCGCTGTCGGTACCTGCCGGAATATTCATATTCAGCGGCCCGCCCAGGCCCTGCACAGTGATCTTGCCGCCCAAAACAGCCGTATAAAGGTCTACCGGTACATCGGCATACACATCCTGGCCTTTCAGCTCAAACTGCGGATGCGGCGCTAAATGTATGGTAATGAGCAGGTCGCCGTTCTCTGCCCCGTTGCGGCCCGGTACACCTTTGCCTTTCAGGCGTATCACCTGCCCTTCGTACAGGCCGGGTTTCAGCTTTATATTTAACCGTGATCCGTTTACATTTACCTGTTTAGGCCCGCCTGCATAGGCGTCCTCCAGGGATACTTCCATGGTGGCCGAAATATCCTGGCCCCGGGTGGCCCGTTGCTGCCGTTTTCCGCCGCCGCCAAATGACCGGCCGAACAGCTGCTCAAAGAAGTCGGAAAAACCGCCTTCCCCGCCAAACATATCTTCTGCATTACCCTGGTAGCTATAGGTTTGGCCGCCACTGCCCCATTGGCCCCAGTCATAATCCTGGGCGCGGCCGCCGTGCTGCTCGTAATTTTTCCAGTTCTCACCCAGCCGGTCGTACTTTTTCCGTTTTTCAGGATCGCCCAGCACCTCGTATGCTTCGTTTATTTCCTTGAACTTTTCCTCTGCCGCTTTGTCACCAGGATTTTTATCGGGGTGATACTTGACTGCCAGCTTGCGGTAGGCTTTTTTCAGCTCCGCTTCTGTTGCACCCTTCTCTACTCCCAGCGTTTTATAATAATCCTTGAATTCCATAATGCACTAAAGATATCAATAAATATACCACCGCCCGTATTGCTGTCACTTTTACCGGCTGGGGGCAGGCATAAAAAAAGGGGCCGGCTAACGCCAACCCCTGCCCTTGTGCTTTTCACTCTTTACTTTATCAATTTATACGCAATTTCAGGATATCCCCGCTGGCCGCCATCCTGCCCTATTCCGGCACTGATGAACTTCAGCTTATAGTAGTTGCCGCCGGCATCTTTTACCACGTAAAAGCGGTCGGTTTTTATGCCTACCGTTGCGCCGGAAGTTACCCGCCATTTACTGCCAATAGCATCGCGGGTGGCGCTGTATACCAGCCTGGTACTGGAAAGGTCCGCGGCGGCAAAGGTTTCATAGTTAAACCCATCGGCCGTAGTAGCTTCTGCGGCCTGTACGCCGGCCAGGCTGTTGCTGTACACAAAATCAGAGAACAGGTAAGGTAAGAATACGCCGCCACCGCCGGTCAGGTATACGCCATACGACCATTGAATATCCCATTCCGCTTTTTTGGGCTCCGCTGGTACCACCTTATTGGTGGTTAAGGAATAAAAGGTAAAGTTGAAGTTGCCGTCCTTGCTGATATCAGCGGTTTGAATGGCTGTTTCCCCCAGCCTGGCATATTGCAGCTTATAACCGTTACCATTACGGCTGATCTTTACCTTATACCAGGTTTTGGGATCGGCAGCATTGGCGGTTTCCGGTTTTACCAGGTATACCTTGTTTTCCGCATCCGTAGCGGATATGGCTGCTATGGCCGTTTTTGACAGGTCGCCATATACGTCGTCCACCATATCCAGGGTGCCGGCTCCCTGTCCCAGGGCCAGGCTAATGCCAACAGTATCCGTAAGGCTAACCTGCGTAAGATCTGTTTTAGCCAGGGCTTTTACGGAAATGGAAGAGGTATAGTTAAGGATCACACGGTAATCGCTACCGCTATAAAATCCAAAGTCCCAGCTTATGCGGGGCACGGAGGTTTGCATGGCTGCGCTCAGATCCACAAACACCGCATTGGGCGCACCGGTGCCGCCTCCGCCATCCAGCTTCATTTCAGAACCACCGGAAGGGGGTATAACCGGTATGGCATCGTCATCATTGCTGCAGGCACTGAGCGCTGCTATAAGGGTAAGGGATACAAAAACCTGCCGCATACGCTGCCAACCGGCCTGTGAATGTTTTGTTGTGTACATGTTTATTAATTCTTAATTATTAGTTATTAATTTTTTGCCCAGCGGAAATTCAGTCCCAGAAAGTAAGAGCGGCCATACCACATTAATACCGGGCCGCCGGTGCTGTGCGCCTGCCCGATATCTGCCGAAGTGCTTTTAAGCCGGTCTACATTCAGCACATTTTTCACTCCTGCATTCAGCGTCAGGTATTTGTTAATGCGCTTGGAGGCCGTAACATCCGCATAATGAAAAGCGGCTGTTTTTGCCAGGTGCACTACTTCCGCATTATTAACACTTACCAGCTCATAGGTAGGCCGCACCCCGCTGAACTTATAGAATACATTTACGGTGGCGCCTATACGCTTAATGTGATAGATGATATTTGCATTCACTTCCGGTGTCCACGTAAAGATGGGCGAGCTGCCGGTTTTAGCATACGCCGTATCATCTGCAAAGCGGTTGTAGCGGCCTATGTACAGGAAGCCCAGGGTGGCCTGCAGATCTTTCCATTGCAGGGTATGTTCCAGCATGCCGCCGGTGGTTTTAAACTTATTGATGTTGATGTAGGTGCTAATGCTGGGGTCAGCCGCATCATACCCAATATCTATGAGGTTATTGAAATCATTATAAAAGCCGCTCAGGGCAATGCTGTAATGCAGCGGATCTTTACTAAGGGCCTGCCAGCTAAGCGAGCCATTTACGCTGTGTGAATATTCCGCCTTCAGGTTGGGATTTCCTTTAATGGAGTGGCTGGCATCAAAAAAGTAAAAGTATAATTCGCGCAATGCGGGCGCCCGGAAACCACGCGCGTATGACAGGCGCAGGTCCAGGTCTTTTCTTAATGCAAGTTTGGTATTGATGGATGGAATAACGGGCGGCGCATCATACACCGAATTTTTGCTGAAACGCAGCCCCGGCCGGATGTTAAGCCAGGCAGCCGGTTTCACTTCTGCAGATGCAAAAAAGGCATAATCACTGATCACCGGCGAGCCTTCAATACGCTGGCCGCTGCTGGCGTCCCTTTTATATTCCACACCCGGCTGCAGGGATACCCCTTCTGATATTTTATATTGTACGGTGCCCCTGAAAAAAATGGTGCTGAACTTGGATACGTCCTGCGCACCGGCATCGCCCGAGAGCGTGGCGGTATTGGTGCGAAAATCTTTAATGGTGGTTTCTGTTTTACGATGGTAGTCCTGGTAAGAGAGCGCAGCGTTAACACTCAGGCGCTCACTGGGTTTCCAGGCGGCCTGCGCCTGGTGGGTATAACGGTTGGTATAAAAAAATTGATCAGTAGCTTTGTAGTTACCGGTATTAATATCGCCCTGGTTTTTAATATTCTCATGCAGGTGATCCAACCGGTACCATACTTCCCAGGTACGATTGCCGTAGCCTAACATGCCGCTGGCAAAAGACTGGTCTTTCGGATGCCATTCTTTTTTACGGCCGGTATAACTACCCTGCCAGCCGCCGAAATTATTACGGGTATAACCGCCATTGGCAAACCAGCCGCCATGGCCCCATTGCAGGCCAATATTTTCATTATGCAGCCCTTTGCTATTAAAGGGTTTGTATTCCGTACCTACTGTTTCTTCCTGCACCCGGGCGGTAACCGTCAGGTTGTCCGTACGTTTTTTTGTGATGATGTTGATAACGCCTGCCAGCGCATCCGTACCATATACCACCGACATAGGGCCTTCTACAATTTCAATACGTTCAATAGAGTTAACATCTACCTGGCTTAAGCTTTGTTTGGTGCTGCCACGGTCTACCAGCGGCACGCCATCCAGCAATACCTTTACATTCTGGCCCGGCATACCCATAAGCTCTACATCTGTTTCGCCCAGCGTAGCATCGTTTGAAAGGCGGATGCCCAGCTCATTACTTAGCACGCCCAATACATCGGTAGCACCCCGCAGCTGAATACGTTCGCTGTTAATGGTGCGCACCCGGTACACGGATTGTTTAACAGACTGCGCCTGGTATTGCCCGGTTACTACCACATCTTTTAACTGAACAGTAGTATCCTGGGCAAAACCGTTCACCCGGCATAGGAGGCAGCAAAAGAACAGCGCCATCAATTGTTTCATCAGGTATTTGATTTATTGTTGGTATGCTTATATCAGCGCATACACCTGCTGCATCAGCAAAGCCTCTTCCACTGCTGCCCGCAGGG
>NZ_DATCRF010000365.1:0-50374 GCF_036569125.1 Chitinophaga sp.
GTGTCCAGCGTACCATCCGGATGCAGGCGGGCCATAAAGTTCACCATGGTAGAGTCCAGGTGCAGGGAGTCGCCGCCCGTTACAGATACCAGGTTGTAATTAGGCTTTACATAATAACGGAAGTAACCTACTACTATCATCTTCCCATCCTGCTGTAAATGCAAACCGGTTACCACACCCGATACACCGCCTTTCAGGGCAGATACCGGCTGCACTTTGCCGGAAGGCCGTGTTATATTTTCCGTTTCCAAACCGCCGGTATTATACAGGCGTGCAATGCTGCTTACATAAGGCAGCCCTTCATAGCTGGCAAAGCTGCCGGCTACCAGGTATCTGCCATCGGGCATGGCAGCGGCTCTTACCACGGTTGCCGGTGCGCCGGTATTTTTTCCGTAACGGAAAGAACGGTCAATGGTACCATCGCCATTTATACGTGCTACACGGTTCACGCCCCCGTCAATGTTGGCATTGTCAAAGTTGGTGAAATCGCCCACTATCAGGTATTTGCCGCCTTCTACCGGTATAATGTCCTGTATGGTATTATCTGCGCCACGGGAGCTGGGGTATACGGTATCCGTTTCCATAACACCCATTACACGGAAAAAGGGGCCAAAGAAATACTGCTGCCCTACCTGTGCCGTAATGTTGCCGGTGCTGGCAAAAACGGGCACTTTTACTTTTACGCTGGAATCGGTTACATCTATCAGCGTACCGGGTTGCCCGTTAAACAATATGGAGAGCTCCTGCTGGTGCGCCTTAAACCCTTTGCCGCGGATAGTGATCTCGTCGTTGATATGTCCCCGGTCCGGCAATACACCGCCCTTGCTGATGAGGATTGCCGGCGATACCGTATCCTTATAAGGGTCTTTGCCGCTGCTGGCCACATCATCCTTACTGCAGGCCTGCAGGCAAATACCGGCTATTATGATCCCTGTAAAAAATCGAAGTATTTTCATCTGGTAATGTTTTTATCTCAACAGGTATTGTTCTGCCATCCGTACAAAAGTGCCGCCCCGGAAACCAAATACATGGTTGTTGTTCAGCACATGCAGCACACCGTTCCGGGGCTGTATGTCTGAAGTGGCGATCATAGTGGATGGGTTGTTCTGGAAATTCTGCGGGTCGTAAGTAATGTCTGTTAGCCGTATAATGCGGGCCCCCACTGCTTCCACATTATTGTAGTTCTGGTAAATGAGGCCTATGTTCAGTATGTAGCCCCCATCCATTACATAGTTAATACCGGGATAGGCGTATACGTTAACAGGGTCTACCCGCGCAAACTGTTTGGCCAGGTATTTCCCTTTCAGCACGTACATGGAAAGGAAGTGCCGCCATACTTCCGGGTCTATATCCTGCAGGTGCACGGAATCTTCCACGTTGAAGTAACGGTAATCATTCAGGGCGTTCATTACTACCTTCACCGCATCGTCCGTAGGGGCGAAAAAAGTAACGGAATCGTTGTTCAGCATGTCTTTCATGCCCGCACGGTCAATGATATACGTAATGGTATCAAACCAGTAAGGCGTATTTTTCAGGTAATCATAAATGCTGCCGTCGTATTTGGGATTGGCTAAACCGCCATCCACGTAATAATCTTTTTTACAGGCATTGAACAACAGCACGGTGAGCAGCAGCAAGCCTGCAATGGACCATAATTTTTTCATAACACAGTTTTTATCTGGACCAAAATTCATTTTGTATGATCAGGGGATTGTTCTTTACCGCACCCAGGTCTATAGGCCAGGTCCATGCGCGGCGCTGGAACTGTTCCGGTGTGAGGTAGTTCTCACACTGGTTGCGGTCCATTACGCGGCCGGTACGTACCAGGTCATAATAAAAATGCCCTTCGCCCCATAGCTCTTTAGCGCGTTCCAGGAAAATGGCATCCTGCAGCGCAGGGCCGCCACCACCACTGTAGCTGCGGGCGCCGGCGCGGGTGCGCACCATATTCAGCAACGTAATGGCTTCTGCATCCTGGTTGCCAAGGTTGGCCAATGCTTCTGCACGCAGCAGCAGCAGATCCGCATAACGGAATATCAGGAAGTTGGCATCATAGTCGCGTGTGGATGGATTGGATACGGAGGAGAACTTCAGGTACATGGCCGACTGCGGGTTGGCATTACTGTACGGATCATCAAACCACAGGTCAAAACGTTTGTCCGGCTCACCAGCCGGATAGATCTTATCCAGGAATATACGCTTCGGTGTGATCTCAGAACCAAAGCCGCCATACAGGTCGCCGCTGCTGTGAATAATAGGCTCATGCAACACCCACTGCGCTATAAGCGAGTGGAATTGTACGCCGTAATTTATATCCAGCGACAGCTCAAAAATACCTTCCAGGGAACGGCCTTTGAAAATGGTTTGAAAGGTTTCCTTGGTATAAGGCAGCAGCTCGTATACGCCCAGGTCCATTACCTGCTTGCCCAATGCAGCGGTTTGCTGCCAGCACTCCTGTTTGTGCGCTGCATCAAAACCGGCTTTCCACATATACATGTGCGCCATTAAAGTAAGCGCTCCGCCACGGGTAGCGCGTACTGCGCGGTTGGTAGGGTCATCGTAGGAAATGGGCAGGTCCTGCTCGCAGCTGCGCAGGTCCGCTATGCAGGTATCCAGCACGGTGATCATATCTGCACGGGGTTTAATAGCCGTTTCATACGGATCCAGCTGCAGCGGCACATCTCCGTATAGCCGTACCATATAGAAGTAGGTAAAGGCGCGTATAAAGCGTGCTTCAGCTACCAGCGCCTTACGGTTTTGCGCGCTAAAGCCGGGGTCCTGTATGCCGGGTATACGGTCTATGCATAAATTGGCGGCAGCAATGGCCTTGTAAAACTGTGTCCAGTTCTTAGGACCGGCGGAATTATCTGAGCTGTTAAGGTCACCGCCCAGCATATCATTACGGCCCAAAGCGGCCAGGTTGCGCTTGTTAAACCAGTTCCACCATCCGGCGCGGAAATCGCCTGTATTGTACAGGGTAGATTCCAGGAATTTATCCAGCAGCAGACGGTACGCGCCGTTAATACCTTTCAGGGCATCATCCTCATTCTTCCAGAACTCACTGCCGGAGAGGGTATCCACCGGCTTCACCTCCAGGAACTTTTTGCAGGACATAGTAAATGCCAACAAGCCGATGAGCAATCCTATTTTAAAGCGTGTTTGCATAATGTTCATCTTTTACATTGTTAGAATTGTACCGCAAAGCCCAGCGCAAAGCTGGTAGCAGAAGGGTACCCGTTAATATCATCACGGCCCAGCGAGGTCACCGTTTCCGGGTTAGGACCGGAGTAGGGTGAAAAGATGGCTACGTTATAAGCCGTGAAGTAGGTTCTGAGCATGCGTATCTTCAGGCGCCGCATAAATTCCTGGTTGCGGAAACTGTAGCTCAGCGTTACCTGGTTCAGCTTAAAATAAGAACCATCTTCCTGGAACAGCGTTTGATCCAGGCGGTTGGGTATTACATCCTGCCCGTGGAAAATGTCGCCTACAGCAGGGTATTGCGCATTATCGCCGGGGTTCTTCCAGTAATTGATCTTGCTAAGGTCATAATAGTTCACAGGCCCTTCTGCCGTACCGGTAATGTAGGTGGCATCCGGGTACTGCGCACGGTATAAGCGCGCTGCCATGGCATTGTTCATAATGCTGCGCTTAATAAGGTAAGAGCAGAAAATGTTCAGCGCAAAGTTGCGGTAGCTGAAGGTGTTGGTGATACCGCCTGTTATCAGCGGATCGGGGTTGCCGGTGATCACATTGTCATCCGCATCATCCAGCGCATAATCGCCGTTCACATCCAGCCAGCGCGGATCGCCACCCTGGAAATACTGAGTGCCGTTGCCGCGGAATGATTTGTAGCGTACGCCCCGCACCGGGTCTACGGGTACATTGCTGGTATTGGCGTAAATGCCCTGTGTTTCATACAGGTAGTTGCTGATGGGGTTACGGCCTACTTTCAGCGCCAGCTCCTCATAATAGGGGGCGCCCTGCGCCTGCCGGTAAAACTGTACACCGCCGGGCAGCTGTGTTAGCACGCCACGGTTATATGCACCGTTCACACTTATCATCCATTGAAAATTCTGCTGGATGGGCGAGGAAATGGGCCGCGCAGTGATCGTAAGCTCATGCCCGTAGTTCACCACGCTGGCGCCATTTACCTGTACGCGGTTAAAACCGGTAACATCGGGCAGGTATAGATCACGGATCAGGTTAAACGATTTTTTGAAGTAGGTATCATAAATAAATTCCAGCCGCCCTTTGAACAGGCCCAGGTCTACACCAAAGTTGAACTGGTTCGACTTTTCCGGCTCCAAAGATTGGTTGGCCATTACATCAAAATTGGGTGCGATGGCCGGGCTGTTGTTATAGTTGTTATACACCTGGTAAATGCCCAGGAAGTTGGGCAGCGTAGCAGCAGCACGGCTGTTGGAGCCATAGGTTACACGTACGGAACCATAGTCCAGCCAGTTAAAGCGCCGCATCAGGTTTTCCTTACCAAAGTTCCAGCGCAAACCAATGGCCGGGTTTTTCGTATAGGGGTTATTGATACCTGCCGATGAGTTGCCATCCAGGCGGTAAGAAAGGTCTATACTATACTTGGTGCGGAAGTTATAGGAAACAAAACCGGCCCAGGATAAGGCATGGTACAGGTAAGATACGCTGGTGCCATTATCGTTGGTATTACCTCCGTCATTCCAGGGGTTACCGGGATAAAAACGGGGCGAGTAACCACGCGGCCCCCAGAAATAATCACTGGGCCCGTTGCGTACATCGCGTATGTGCTGGTTATCTGTTTTAATATTCACTTCACTGAACAGGCTCGCATACAGGTTATGCCCTCTTTCCACATTGGCTGGGTCGCTGCTGAAATTGTAGTTAATACCGTTACGCGTATTCAGCTCATCATGCCGCCCAACAAAGCCATACAACAGGGTTTGGTTGTTGTTGGCAAAGGCCTGGTTAAAGCGGTCGCGGGTATCTGTATAATAGTCGTAAGAAGTGATGGAGTTTACGCGTATGTTATGGAAGATCTCATAATCCATATCCACAAACCCGCGCAGGTTAATGGTGTTGTTATCATCCATATTATTCTCATACCCGTCAAACTGCGGGTTGCCTACAAACTGGGAAGGGCCGGGCAGCAGAGAGGAGGTGAAGGCATTACCGGCGCCATTGCCTGTTAAGCCGCCGCCGTTACCGCGCTGCTTTTGTCCTAAGGCGCCAAACAGCTGGGTGCTGATGCGCAGCTTTGGACTGGGCTGTATGTTCAGCTGCATGTTCAGGCTGTACTTGTCAAAACCGGTGTTCTTAATTACACCCTGGTTACGCTGGTACGCCATGTTAGCCTTGTAGTTCAGCTTGGGATTGCCCCCGCTGATCTGTACGTTGTTCTGTGTGTTGATGGTAGTTTGGTAAAATAACCCCTGCCAGTTGGTTGAGTTATTGTAAAAGCTGTTCAAACTATCTGTGAGGAACTGGGCGCCTTCCAGCCGGTCGCGCGCTTCCTGGATATTGCGGCTGTGATATAAAATGGAATTGATACGGTATTGCCTTTCCAGAGCGCCGCCCCAGGTAGGCCGCAGCTGCGGGGCCAGGTTAATGAACACACTGCTGTTCACATCGATCACCGGCGTGGGTGAGTTACCACGTTTGGTGGTAATTACAATTACACCGTTAGCGCCGCGGGAACCGTACAGTGAGGTGGCCTGCGCATCTTTCATGATCTCGATGGATTGTATGTCATCCGGCGGTATCAGCGCCAGTGGCCCGGTGGCAGCACCTGGTTGTAACATGGACTGGGAAAAACCGCCATCATAATCCACCGGTACGTTATCTATTACCAGCAATGGGTTATTGGTAGCCAGGTAAGTCTGGTCGCCGGTGCCGGTGATGTTCAGCTGGGAAATACCGCGTATGGATACCGTGCCGCGGAAGCCCGGCGCGCCGGTGTTGTTCTGGATATTTAAGCCGGCTACCTTACCCTGTAACAGCTCCTGCACGCTGGATACCGGTACATCCTGCAGGTCCCTGCCGGAGATCACGGCTACTGAGCCGGATACGGTTTCCTTGGTACGTTTCTGGTAGCCCACTACCACAGCCTCTTTCAGGGAACGGTTCTCCGGTGAAAGGAAAAGGTTCAGCGTAGGTTTGGTAACCTTCAGCGTTTGATCCTTATAGCCCACAAAACGGAACTGTACCGTTCTGCCTTCCTGTATGGTAAAGGAAAAATTACCCTGTACATCCGTTAAGCCCAGGCCTTTTTTAGCCTGCACATCTATGATGGTAACGCCGGGCAGCCCTTCACGGCTAATGGCATCCTGGATCCTGCCTTTTACAGTAATGTTTTGCTGGGCAAAGGCTTGGCTGCTGCAAAGCAGCAGGGGAATAAGCAGTAAGACCAGCAGGTTGTAATAACATTTATACATACATAGTAATTTTAATCGTCCTGAAATTTTGGATTCACCTTGAACTTGAACACCACTTCCCAGTCGCCGGGTTCATAAATGGCTAAGCTGAGCCCTATGCCTGCATTGTACCGGTGCCCAAAGGATACGCGGTTATACTGGAATGCGATATAGGCTTTGTCCGAGTTGCCGGAAACATCGGCCAGTATGGGAAAGGGGCTGGTAACATCATAGGTAAGAATGGTGCTGTCAGCGCTCATACGCCGGTTAAAGCCAAAGGGTACATCCAAACCGATTGAACCGGTGCGGTAACGCAGGCTGTCCCATTGTGTGAGGTTGAAATTGGAAAAGGGAATGGCTACAGAATCCTTATCAAAGATTTTAAACGTAAGCGTATTGCCTTTTATATCTGTTTTGCGGAAGTATACATTCACACTATCCCGGGGCAGGTTCAGGTTAAATTGATCTACCACGCCGCTAAGGTCGGGGTGCGTAATGCCGCCCTGGTCCCATGCTTTGCGGATGCCGGTGATATCGTCAAACTCATACGGCTCATAAGGGCGCGGGCGGCGCACATCCAGCACCATGTTCTTGAACACTTTTTCACCGCCATTATTTTTTACACGCACATCAAAGTAATAGATGCCGGGCTTAATGCGGGAGGAATCCGTATTCCAGAAAAATATTTCACCGGAGTGCGGGCGTATATCTAACGCCGGCGCCTGTACGGTGCTGCGTTTGTCTTCAATTTCCGCAATGGTCTTTTCTAAGCCGCTGTAATAGTTTTTCCATTGCCGGGTAGCTACTTTTTCAAGCAGCTCCGGAGCAGCGCTGCTGTCGGCATGGCGTACATTTTCCAGCGTAAAGGTGAGCGGCTGCGTGGAATAGTCCGCATTAAAAATATAGGAGTACACGTTCGTACGGCCTAAGTTCACCGGGAAGTTGGTCCGGTTATAGTTCATATTGGTGCTGAAAAAATCCTTTTCACCCGGCACCATGTTTTTGTAGCATCCTGCCATGGCCGTGGCCAGCAGCAGAAGCATGATCAGATAAGGTTTATAACGTTGCATAATGCAGGGAATTAAAGTTTGTAGAAGGTCATTTTGTTGATATTGTAACCGCCGGATTCTTCATAGAACCGCAGGATGTGCTTACCGGCAGTAAGGTTCACCGTGGTATTTACCGTTACCCAGTTCTGCCAGCCGCCTGTATCATTGCAATGCACCGTACCGCTAACGTTTACGCCGTCAAACTCCAGCCGGAAATTGCCGCCGCCACCACCGGATGCCATGCGCAGGGCAACAGCATAAGCGCCGTCTGCGGCTACTTCTACCGTGTATTCCAGCCATTCGGAACCACCGGTCCAGCCCACGTTATAAGTGCCTTCGCTGCAGTTTTCGATATCCACAGCTTCTGTGCGGTACTGGTTGCCGTTGTTGCCGCCGTCATTATCATGGTAAGCCAGTCCCTCTCCGCCATCATCATAATCCTCAAACTCAATAGTGCCGGGTATGGGAGATGGTAATCCCAGGTAGGGCGATTGTATGGGGTTCAGCGAATACGGGAAAGCCATCGGCACCAACGACACAAAGCCGAATACATGTTTGCTTTCCAGCACATGCAGCCAGCCATTAGCCGTTTTAAGATCTATGCTTTGGGTAATGGAGGTTGACCAGTCCCTGATAAAGCGGGAGCGGTTCATATCGCTGTACTGTAATACCAGCGGGCCGCCGTTCTGGATGCCGGAAGCTGCTGTGGGTACAGACTTGCCGTTCATCTGGTAATTATAGGCCAGGGTGTTCAGCATCACCCCATCTGCATACTGCAGGGAGTCGGCGCCTACCTTACCCCGCATCATGTAGCGGCGCAGCAGCGTATCCCATACGGCTGCGGGTACGCTGTCCAGCGTCCAGTCGCCTTTAAAGCCATATTTACCCCGGCTGAAGTTCAGGTTGTACAGCGCAGTTTTAATGCTGTAATCCTGCGGCGCAAAAAAAGTGATGTTCTCCTTTTTCAGCGTATCTGTAAGGCCGGCTTTATCAACCAGGTATAATAAGGTATCATACAAACCCTGCTGACTTTTCAGGAAGTCATAGGTGTTTACCGGCACTTCTGCCGTGGGTTTGGCATTGCGGTAAGTATTATCTTTTTTACAACCCGCTATCACCAGCAGCAACAGCAGGGCGCCGGTGTACCATTGTGGGCAGGTACTCCGCGCGGTGAATTGTTGTAAGCTCATTTTCATAACAGCAAACATTATTTCCAGAAATTATTTTGTACCAGCGCGCTGTTGGTGGAAAGTGCCTGTTTAGACACAGGCCAGTAAGCAGCGCCATTATTTACATCGGCCTGGGTGAATTGGGTGTACCGCGATACTTTGTTGAAATGTATCAGGTCAAACCAGTACCAGCCTTCGCCTATCAGCTCACGCCTGCGTTCCAGGAAAATGGCATCCAGCAGGGCTTCCTGCGTGGGATTGCCGGGCAGTGTTTTTAAACCGCGGCGGGTGCGTATGCTGTTAAGATCACCTACTGCATCGGACATGCCTAAACGCGCTTTACATTCTGCCTGCAGCAGGTACAGCTCCTCATACCGGAAAATGATGATGGCGGATGTATAAAAGCGGAGTGTCGGATTTTTTACCGCGCTGTTCACCTGCTTCATTTTATAGAACACCGGGTAGGCATCATTCAGCTGATCAAAGAACAGGGTAGCGCGCTGATCGCCGCTTTCACTGTAAATACTCAGGATGCTGTCTTTGGGTATATAGATCTCGGATTCGCTTTTGGGAATATCCGGTGAGCGCAGTGTCCAGTCTTCCAGCTGCCCGGTAGTGGAGTATTCTGCGTGGTCAAAGTTGAGGTCTATCTGGAAAATATTGCTGAAGCCACGGCCGCGGAAAGAGCCATCCAGGCGGGTAAGATCGGCGGTGCTTACAAAGTTGTAACCGGTTTGCCCCTGGTTATCTATTACAGCACGTGTGTTTTGCAGGGCATTGGCATAATCGCCTTTCCAGGCATACAGGTGCGCCAGTAAGGTATAGGCCATACCGCGGGTAGCGGAAATATCTGTATGGTGGCCTTCACCCTGGCCCTGGTAATCGCCTTGCTGCTCCGGCGACTGGCCATTGTACTTCCACGGCAGGCCGTAGGCAGCAGCCAGCGCATCCTGTATGGCAAAGTCCAGCACCTGCTGCTGGTTGGTTCTTGGGGTAGGCGTAAACGTGCCGTTGGGCGGGCTGGAAATTAAAGGCACATCGCCCCACACCCTTACAATATAATAATAGAGAAAGGACCGCAGGAAACGTACCTGCGAGCGGTCCAGCTCCATATCATTGTTAGAGTAGCGGTAATCGCGTTTGGGCACTTCAGGCAATTTTTCAATGGCCAGGTTGCATTGGGCAATGGCGGCGTAAAACCGGCGCCAGTCGCGCCATTGATCGGTAGTGGCATAGCTGGCGTTCAGGTTATTATCCACCAGCGCCTGCAGGTCGCCGCGTTTGGTAACGCGGAAGTCGCCGCCCCGCAGATCGCCATATACCCAGTGGGCATTTTCATTCATTAACGCGGCGCGTATCAGGGCATAGCAGCCATAAACAGCGGCACGGGCATCATTTTTATTCTGCCACATGTTCTCTTCTGTAAGCGCGCGTTTGGAGGGCTGGTCCAGCATTTTACTGCAGGAGCTGCCCAGCAGCAACAAACCCGATAAGATCACTATTGTATATCGCATGGCAATAGTTTTTAGAATTGAAAGTTGAAACCTAACGTAAAGCTGCGCGGTGCTGCCCAGTTGTAATAACCCTGGTCATAGCCAAAGTAGTCCACCGCTTCGGGGTCGCCACCGGAGTAGCGCGTCCAGGTCCATATGTTATTGGCGGTGCCATAAACGCGCAGCTGCTCAATACCGGCGCGCCGCATCCAGGGAGTGTTCAGGTTATAGGTGAGCGTAACGGAACGCAGCTTTATGAAAGAGCCGTCTTCCAGGAACAGCGTCTGGTCCGGCTGGTAGGCATTTACAGCGCTCCAGGGATTATACAGCGGGTACTTGTTGTAATCGCCGTCTATCTTAGACCAGTAGTTCACTTCTTTAATACCTTTTACATCATCCAGCCCTTCGCGCTGCGCAAAATCAAAATGGTCGGCCATGGCCTGGTTGATGATCTTGCGGCCAAAAGCGTAATTGCACTGTACCTGCAGCTCCAGCTGTTTGTAACGGAAGGTATTGCTGAAATAGCCTTGTATTGCCGGCGCCTGCCGCCCTTTCATTACACGGTCAGCATCATTGATCACGTAATCGCCGTTCAGGTCTTTCCATTTGGGATCGCCTGCATGCAGGGCGGCGCCCTGGTACGTCATTTTATGGCCGTTGGATGGGTTGGTGGGAACCTCTGCATCGCTGTTATAAATACCATCGTTGATCAGCAGCCAGTAACGGTCTGTTGGTTTGCCTACCAGCAGGCGGTGGTTGCCTATCACCATATCGGTAATGCCATCCGGCATAGCCAGCAGCTTGTTCTGATTGGTATAGGCCGAGATGCCGGTGCTCCACTGGAATTTGCTGCCGCGGATCACATCTGCATCAATGGCCACCTCATAACCGTAGTTACGGATGTCCATCCCGTTCTTAACAAGGCCGGTATACCCGGTTTCTTCCATCACGGGAATTTTCAGCAGCAGGTCGCGGTCTGTTTTGGAGTACACATCCAGCGTAGCATGAATGCGGTCGTTCAGCAAACCTACATCCAGGCCAACATTCAGCTGCTCAACATAAGGCCATTTTAAATTGCTGGTTACATAACCGGTGCCAAAGGCCGCGTTAATGGCGGGAAAGGCGTTGTAGGTAGCTGTGTTGGGGTTGCCATCCCAGCCAATGTCCACATTATAAATGGGGCCGCCTTTGTAATACTCATCCATTAATACACGTCCCACACGGCCGTAGCTGGCTCGCAGGTTCAAAGTGCTTAGCCAGCGTGAGCCGTGCAGAAATTCTTCATTGCTGATCTTCCAGGCTGCGGATAAGGTGGGAGAGAACAGCCAGCGGCTCTCCGATGGTACGTTCGAGCTGCCATCTTCCCGCAGGTACAGGTTCACAAAATATTTTTCCAGGTAATTATACCCTACGTTGGTGTAAAAGGATGCTACATTGCTTTGCGTATAGTCCTTATAGTTAGCCTGCAGGCGCAGGTTGCCGAATACGCCTTCCTTATTGGAGTCGTCGCCCGGTTTGTAGATCTTAATATAATCACTGCGGCCTTTATAAGCTTTGCCGTAATCATAGCGCCACTTGTCCCACTGTGCGTATTGCCCCAGCGTTACATCTATATGGTGCTTATTTACAAAAGTATGATCGTACCGTATGGAGTTATCCAGCACCATACGCCGGCTTAAGCCGTCGAAGTTGGATACGAAGTTATTACCGTCATTGATGGTGGTGGGAATAAACAGGTCCCGGAAGTTTTGCCCATAGTCAATGCTGAAGCGGGTGTTCAGCGCCCAGTCAGCACCAAGTGTATAATGCAGGTTGGCAAGGATGCGCGCATTATTGTTCCGGTTGCGGTTCAGCCCGTCTTTCAGGTACGTGTAATACGGCTGTAAGTATTGTTTGTTGGGTGATGGCGGGTTTTCAAAGTTCACCAGGTAGTCCTCATCACCGGCTCGGTCCCGGATAAATTCATTACGGGTGCGGGTAAGCGTGGCGCCGTTAATAAAGGTGGTGAGCATGAGGTTCCTTACCGGCATCAGGTTAATACCGAAATTAATGTCGTACCGGTTCATGGCTGTATGGTCTGCCACGCCTTGTTGTGCGGTGCGGCCCAGGCTAAAGCGGAAGTTGGCCAGGCGGTTGCCGCCGCTTACAGCGGCTTGTATACCATTGCTTAAAGCATTACGGTAATAAAGGTCGTCCCAGTCTGCTGCCCCAAAGTAGCGCGCCTGTGTGGAGTCTGCCAGGTACCGCGGAAAATTGCGCCATTGCGATTCATTGGCGTATTTCTGGTAAAAAGGCATGCGGAAGTTGCGCTCATACTCGCCGTTCACCGTGTTTATCGTTGGTTTAATGGAAAGGCCTATCCAGGAATTTACCGATACCTTCATGCGCCCTGAGCGCGGGCCTTTGGTGGTGATGTTGATAATGCCGTTAGCGGCCAGGGGGCCGTATTTGGCGCTGGCTGCAAAATCTTTCAGCACTTCTATGCTGGCAATATCATTTACATCCAGGAAAGAGAGCAGGTTGCTTTCTGTTCCCAGGCGGTTGAAATCAAAACGCTGTATGTCGTACGGGAAGGCATGTTCCGGCATCAGCGGCACCCCATCTACAATATAAGTAGGCTGTGCGTAGAACAGGTCACTGTTCTTTAGCAGTAAGGTGGAGGTACCCCTGATAAATACGCTGGTACGTTTGCCGGGTTCTGCGCTGGGTGTGCGTATATCCACCCCCGTTACCCTGCCGTTCAGCATCTGGTCAATGCTGTTGTAAGGCATTTTTCTTACCTCGTCCATATTCACGCTGGATATGGCGCCTGCCTTGTTGTTGTAAAGGAAGAGCTCATTATTTGGTAAGTGTCCAATAGTGTCCCTGGCCTGCAGCGGTATTTTTTTTAACCAGCTGATACTGTCTGTGGAAGACGAAATACTGCTGGTGTCTTTGCTCTTGTACACGCTTTGCGCATAACTGCCGGCAGACAGCAGTAAGCAGACAATGGCCCCTGCCACCCCGTTTCGTGGGATGACGTAACATTGTGTTGTCATAAGTGAAGATTTGGCAATACAAACCCTGTGCGTAAGCTTGCGCTTACACCGGGCTTAATAATGTTGCTTTACGGAAACAGATTTAGCTACCGACCTTGTAATAGATCAATAGCGGATGTTGTAAAAGCGATGGTGGAGATGCGTACCGCTGAGGTACGGGCATACGGATAGGATGGCCATTTGCTAGTAAAGTTTGAACCTGCATGTGCTAGAATTGTGGAATTTTAAAATGTGCTTTACGGTGATAAACATTCTTATGGAAATAGGCTCTGGATCAGTTTTCAAGGCATTGTTAGTTGGGCTGATAACGCGGAATCGGGATTACACTGCTGACGTGGGCCTTTAAACGAAATCCTACTACATACATTTAGTTCTTCAATCGGTTGTGCTCACAATTTAATTAGCTAAAACGATTTTTCATAATTTTTTTTAACAATTATTTTTCATTTTGGATTTCGTAGTTGCTGAATAACTATTACTTATAACTCAAGACAGTTTTAATTTATTATAGCTGTATAACATTTTGAGCGATGGAACGTTTATAGAAAAATCATCAAACCCTATCTTTATGAAAACCATTTACCCGCTGGCTGTAGCGCTGGTGATCATTTCAGGCTTAACAGCCTGTTCCCATTCCGATGTACCGGAGCCCGCATTACCCTCCACACCTTCCTCCAAAGAAAAAGCTTCGATCGCTGTAATTGATTACCGGGAGGAGATGCGCAATTTTGTGATCGGCATCAGCCAGTATGCAAAAGCACAAAACCCGCAGTTTGCCATTATCCCGCAGAACGGTATCGAGCTTATTACCACCAACGGTGAAAGTAATGGAACACTGGCCCAATCGTACATCCAGGCTATTGATGGTGTAGGCCAGGAAGACCTTTTCTATGGCTACACCGATGATAATGTGCCCACACCTTCTAATGACAACCTGTACCTGCGTGAATTCCTGAACCGCATTAAGGCAAGCAAAAAGGTGCTGGTTACCGATTATTGCAGCAGCAAGACTAATATGGACAAGTCTTACAGCAGCAATAACACCAACGGCTATACTTCTTTTGCCGCCAACCACCGGGAGCTGAATAATATTCCCGGCTACCCCGTACAACCATATGGTGTGAACTCTAATAATATTACCAGCCTGTCGCAGGCAAAAAATTTCCTTTACCTTATTAATCCTGAGAACTATTCCAGCAAGACCCAGTTCATTAATGCCGTTGCAGCTACTAATTATGACGTAGTGCTGATGGACCTGTTCATTGGCAGCAACAATCCTTTCACTGCAGCAGAAATAGACCGGCTGAAAACCAAAGCCAACGGTGGTAAGCGCCTGGTGATCTGCTACCTGTCTATTGGCGAAGCAGAGGATTACCGTTACTACTGGCAAACAGGCTGGCGCGTGGGTAATCCACCTTTCATCAGCGCAGAAGATCCCAACTGGAAAGGCAACTACTATGTAGAGTACTGGAATGCCGACTGGAAAAGCGTAATATTCGGTAACGACAGCTCTTACCTGAAAAAAATATTGAACAGCCATTTTGATGGCGCCTACCTGGATATTATTGATGCTTTTGATTATTTCGAGAACCGGTAGGACCGTTCATCTATTTTGCAGGTTTAACAATTAACAAAGCAGTAATTTTATTGGTATCGCAACCAATAATCTATTGCTATGAGGAAATATCCACTCACCCTGTTATTGTTATGCCTGCCCCTGCTGGTATTTTGCCAGGCCACCCAAAAACCTGTTCTGCACGGCCAGCACTGGATGGCCATTACCGGCAAGCCGCTGGCGGCAACGGCCGGCTCCATGATCTTTCAGCAGGGCGGTAACGCGGTAGATGCTGCCTGCGCCATGATAGCCGCTACCTCCACCATGTGGGATGTATTGAGCTGGGGTGGCGAAACACAGGCCCTCATCTATAATCCGAAAACAAAAAAAGTAATTGGCATTAATGCATTAGGAGTAGCGCCCACCGGTGCTACTCCTGCTTTTTATAAGCAAAAGAACATGCAGTACCCGCCGGAGTACGGACCACTATCGGCCGTAACCCCCGGCACACCGGGCGGCATTATTACCATGCTGGCGGAGTATGGCACCAAAAGTTTGAAAGAGGTGCTGGCCCCTGCCATGGAGCTGGCCAAAGGCTATCCCATAGAAGGGCAAACCGCCAACGCCATCCAGGAATACAAAAAGTGGATCACACAATGGCCATACTCCAAACAGGTGTTCTTCACACATCCTGACCGTGCGCGCGTAGCGCCTGATGCCGGTGAAATTTTTCGCCAGCAGGACCTGTTAGCTACTTTGCAGAAGCTGGTGGATGCGGAACAGGCAGCGCTGAAAAAGGGCCGGTCCCGCAAAGAGGCGCTGTATGCGGCCTACGACCGTTTTTATAAAGGCGATATTGCACAGGAATTTGTACGCGGCTGCCAGGAGCAGGGCGGCCTTATTACCCTGCCCGACCTGGCCAACTGGAAAGTGCATATCGAAGAGCCCATGATGGTTACCTACAAAGGCATTGAAGTGTACAAGCTTTCCCAATGGACACAAGGGCCGGCCTTGCTGCAGGCGCTGAACATCCTGGAAAATTTTGACCTGAAAGGCATGGGCTACAACTCCACCCGCTACATACATACCGTGTACCAGGCTATGAGCATGGCTTTTGCCGACCGGGATTTTTATTACGGTGATCCCTACTTTCCGCCGGAAGAGCCTATGAAAGGCCTGCTTTCCAAAGCATATGCAAAGGAGCGCGCCCGCAGCATTAACCAGGAGCAGAATGATACTATGATAGGCCCTGGCGATCCCTACCCCTTCGAAGGCGGTGGTAAGCAGAACCCTTATTTTAACCTGTTAAAAACCTGGGGCCATACCGCGGTGTATAAGCCGGATGAGCCCATTCATGGTTTGGATGATCCCTTCCTGCAAACATTCCTGAGCGGCACCACCTCCGTAGAAGCCGCGGATGCGGAGGGATGGGTAGTATCTGTAACGCCCAGCGGCGGCTGGTTACCGGCCACTATTGCGGGCCACACCGGGGTAGGGATGAGCCAGCGTATGCAAAGCTTTGTGCTGGATGAAAAGGAAAGCCCCTTTAATGTAATGGAGCCCGGCAAACATCCGAAGGTAACGCTTACGCCTACACTGGCGTTGAAAGATGGTAAGCCGTACCTGTCTTTTGCGGTGCAGGGCGGCGACAGCCAGGATCAGAACCTGCTGCAATTTTTCCTGAACGTAGTGGAGTTTGGTATGAATGTGCAGGAAGCCGTAGAAGCCGCCAACTTTAACAGCTACCAGATGTACTCCTCTTTTGGCGCGCACGAGCGCAAACCCGGCGGCTTAACCCTGCAGCAGAACACACCCTTCTGGACACGGAAAGAGTTAAAGCAATTAGGATATAAGATAGATTACCAGGAGCGTACCTCAGGCCCCATTAATGCCATTTACTTCGACTGGCAGCACGGCAGCTTCTGGGGCGGCTCCAGCAACCACGGGGAAGATTATGGGATCGGGTGGTAGGTGCTGCGCGAAGCGCAGCGGTCCATGGTCCATAGTCGATGGTCCATGGACTGCTGCATATGAATGGTTAGCGCGGTAATGTGTATTTGTCTATGGTTTGCGGACAATAGTTTACTGCATAGCTCATGAGGCATGTTTGCGTTATGAGCAGCTAATAGCTATCTGTTAGCGTATAACCTGTTACATTAAGGTAGGCTATGGACTATAGGACCATCGACCATGGACTGCGCGAAGCGCGCCTCAACAAATATTCGGAATAGTCCCCGAAAAATCACACAGCTTTTCCAGCAATGCGCATAGTTCTTCTCCCTTCTTGGTAAGCGTGTAAACCACTTTAGGAGGTACTTCCGGAAAGTGTTGCCGGTTGATGAGCGTGTTTTTTTCCAGCAGCTTTAAACGGTCTGCCAGTATATGATCCGTAATAGGCGACAGCTCTTCCTTGATACCGGAGAAACGGCTGTTGCCTTCCTCAATACAGAAAAGGATCTCCGTAAACCAGCGCCGGCTTAATAATACCAGCAGCTCATTTAGCGTACACTTACTTTCCAGGAAAGCTTGATTCTGGTAGTTAGTTGAATTGACCTTCCTTTCAGCCATAAAAAATATTTATTTAAGTAGTTACTATTTAAATAATGAGTTATTGCACAGGTAAGCTGGATATGCTTGCTTTGTAACAGTGAATTGTAGGAACGGAAACCCTGCTTTAAAACATGCTCTCTCAGATCCGGTTTGCCTTCCGTGTGTAATAGTTTGAGCAATGTAGGAGAATAGATCCAGATATCAAACGGGAATTACATAAACGGACGGCGCCCGGCTGCAGAGCACACTATAGGACATTTTAACTGGCATACGCGTCAGCAATGGTTGCCCGGCAATTTTTGCAGCTGCGGTTTCCGCGCAATGTTTTGCAGGGAACCCGCAGCAGGCGCGGGGATCAGCAGCACACCAAACCGCCTTTAAAAAAGGGCAGTGAACATCAGGACAGGACAGTTTTTAATATTGATTGTTTTAATACCGGAGGCCCGGCGCTGCCTCTGAACAGCGCCGGTTTCCTCCCGGTATCCGTACAGGATCCGGCTGCTATAGGCTGATGGCGCCCATAACAGCTACCACTCCGCAAACCGTATAACGGTATAGTTGTCAGCCTTTCATCCGTTCCATCTGCCGAACAAATAATAAAAAAAACTACTGCATATTCCCTATATTTACGACATGCATTATTTTACTTTTTCTCAGCGCAGCATCCGTAATATTTTAGCCGGGGGAATATTACTTTTTTCAGCTGCATCCGCTCAGGCGCAGAACGTGGAGCCCCTGCATTATACCAGCTTTCATACCGGCGCCAAACCCACTATTGATGGTAAGCTGAATGAAGCCGTATGGCAGCAGGCCGCCTGGAGCCAGGATTTTACCGATATTGAAGGCGACAAACGCCCGCAGCCGCCCTTACGCACCCGCCTTAAAATGCTGTGGGATGATCAGTACCTGTATGTAGCCGCCGAACTGGAAGAACCGCATATCTGGGGCAAGCTGCTGCTGCATGATACCATCATTTACCACGACAACGATTTTGAATTATTTATTGATCCGGATGGGGACGGGAAAGAATATTTTGAAATAGAGGTGAACGCCCGCAATACCATTTTTGACCTGTTTATGCCGCGCCCCTATAATGAAGGCGGCCATGCGCTTATTACCTGGGACACCAAAGGCATGAAAACAGCCATCGGCATAAATGGCACCTTAAACAATCCTGCAGATAAAGATAAATCCTGGACCGTGGAAATGGCTATTCCTTTCAAAGCCCTGCGCCTGCTGGGTGTACCGGATGTGCCGAAAGACCGTACCGTATGGCGCATTAACTTTTCCCGCGTGGAATGGGATACGGAAATTAAAGGCGGCCAGTACGTAAAGAAAATCAATCCCGCCACCGGCAAGCCCTTACCGGAACATAACTGGGTATGGTCGCCGCAGGGTGTTGTTAACATGCATGTGCCGCAGAAATGGGGTTACTTACAATTCTCTACCCAAGCCGTTCAAAAGCCTTAAATTACAATATGGATAAGCGTAATTTTATAAAATCACTGGGCGTAGGAAGCGTAGCGTTGCTACCCGGTGTGCCTGCCCTGGCTAAAGAGGCCACTGCAGCGGCAAAGGAGGCAGCGCCCCCAAAGATAGCGCACCGCGTATGGATCAACCCTAACAAGGAAGATGCGGAAGCAGACATACAAAAACGTTATGCTGATTATAAAAAAGCAGGCATCAGCGATATTTACTTTGAAGACGATAGCGAAAAACATTTCCGCATCGCTAAAAAGAACGGCATTAAAGCCCACCGCTGGATCTGGACAATGAACCGCGGAGAAAAAGAGCTGCTGGCCGCCCACCCGGAATGGTATTCCCAGAACCGTAAAGGGGAGTCCTGCGCAACCAACCCGCCCTACGTGGGCTACTACCGTTGGTTATGCCCCAGCAAGCCTGAAACGCTGAACTACCTGAAACAGCAGGTGGAAAACGCACTTTCCAAAGATTATATAGATGGCATTCACCTGGATTATGTACGTTATTGCGATGTGATACTGCCCGTGAACCTGTGGAGCAAATACGGCATTGATCAATCCAAAGAATTGCCGGAATACGATTTTTGTTATTGTGAAACCTGCCGCAACGCCTACAAAGCAGAAAAAGGCAAGGACCCGCTGGAAATGGAACACCCGGACCAAAGCCCTTCCTGGCGCAAGTTCCGGTATGACCGTATCACCAACATCGTAAACAACCTGGCCAAGGTAGCGCAGCAGCATAAGAAACCCATTACCGCCGCTGTATTTCCCACACCGGAAATAGCCAAACGCATTGTGCGCCAGGACTGGACCAACTGGCACCTGGATGCGGTGAACCCCATGATCTATCATGGCTTTTACCAGGAAGATGTAAGCTGGATCGGCGATGCCGTTGCCGAAGGCGTACGCGCGCTCAATGGCCGCTTCCCTTTATATGCCGGCCTTTTCCTCCCCGACTTTAATGGCAATATGGACGATCTGAAACGCGGCGTAGCGTTAGCCGTGAAGAACGGCGCCGCAGGTGTATCGTTGTTTGGCGATCTTACACCGGAAGTGCTGGCGGCGATTGCCGTGTAGAATTACGAATTAGTTAATTACGAATTACGAATTGGGTACTGCGTAATTAAAAGTATTTCGCTTGCCGTAATCATTATTCGTTATTCATATCTGCACAATACCACAGTAAGGCCACATCAACCCATAAAAAAGTCCTGCACTCACTGCAGGACTTTTTAGTTTCTTATATTTTATCAACCTCACGTTATCATCCGCTGCATTCCAATTCATTATTCCTATTCAATTACCACGTTCCTTTTCCCCACGCTCTGCCCAATTCGTAATTAACTAATTCGTAATTAAAGCTTCGAATCCGGCCTATCCTCGGTCTTCTTCCCAAACTCATAGTTCGGCTTATCACCCATCTTAACTACCAGCGTGCCGCCTTTCACAATATCAGCATGCTTAATATAGCTTTTCGTATAAGGCTTACCGTTCAGGGTAATGCTTTGAATATACTTGTTAGCAGCGCTGTTGTTCAGCGTTTGCACAGTAAAGGTTTTGCCGCCCTGCAGCTTCAGGCTGGCCTTATCAAATACCGGGCTGCCAAAAACATAAATACCCTTAGCCGGGTTTACAGGATAAAACCCAACAGAAGATAATACATACCAGGACGACATAGCGCCTACATCCTCATTACCTGCCAGGCCATCCGGTTTGGTGGTATAGAACTCCTGCATCACCTGCCGTACTTTTTCAGCTGTTTTCCACTGGTTGCCGGCATAGGTGTACATATAGGTAACATGGTGGCTGGGCTCATTACCATGCGCATACATGCCTATGAGGCCGGATATGTCACTGGAAGCCTCTTTACCCATATCGCCTTTGGCCTCAAACAGGCTGTCCAGCTTTTTGGTAAAAGGTGCGTCGCCGCCCATTAAGCTGATCAGGCCTTCCACATCCTGCGGTACCAGCCAGGTATACTGCCAGCCGTTACCTTCGGTGAAGTCGCCCTTTTCATGTTTGGACTGGAAAGGATCATACGGCGTTTTAAAGCTGCCGTCGCTCATACGCGGACGTACAAATTTGATGGTGCTGTCAAAATAGTTCTTGTAATAAGCAGCACGTTTGGCGTAGGTATTATAATCATCCGTTTTACCCATTTTCTTGGCCATAGCAGCAATACACCAATCGTCAATAGCATATTCCATGGCTTTGGATACGGATTCATATTCTTTGTCGGAAGGAATGTAACCGCGCTCTTTCACGTAGTTCACGCCCAGGTCGTCGCGGGTAGAGGATACTTTCATGGCCGCCAGCGCAGCTTCCGCATCAAAACCTTTAAAGCCTTTCAGGTAGGCATCAGCGATCAAAGGCACGGCATGGTAACCCACCATACAGTTGGTTTCACTGCCCATCAGCGGCCATATAGGCAGCTTACCCTGTTGCTGGTAAATAGCCAGCAGGGAGTTAATAAAGCTGCTCATACGGTCCGGGTGCAGCAGGGTGCTAAGCGGCGCTGCAGAGCGGTAAGTATCCCACAGGGAAAAAGTAGTGTAGTTATCAAAGCCTGGTTTGGTGTACACTTTTTTATCCGTACCGCGGTAGCTGCCGTCATGATCGTTAAACAGGGCAGGGCCTATCATGGTATGGTACATAGCGGTGTAGAACACGCGCTTTTTAGCTTCATCTGCACTTTGTACATTGATCTTGGCCAGCTCCTTGTTCCACTTGTTATTAGCGCTGTTCACTACTGCAGCAAAATCCCATCCGGGAATTTCCGCGTTAATATTAGCCAGCGCATTTTCACTGCTCACAGGCGAGATGCCTACTTTCAGCATCACCTGCGCAGGCGCATTGTCAAAGGATATAACGCCTTTCGTGTATTTGGCTTTCAGCTCCTTACCATCTTTCTTCTCATCGCCATCATACACGGCAAAATTTTTCACCGGTACATTACTCTTAATGGCAAACCACAGGCGCTGATCTTCTGACCAGCCTTTGGAAAAGCGGTAACCTTCCAGGGTGTATTCATCCTTTTGGCGGATGAATGTTTCCACGGGCGCATCCCAGCCAATACCTTCTTTCAGGTCCACAATAATGTGGGCCGGTTTGCCTTTAGGGAAAGTGTACCTGTGAAAGCCCACGCGCTCAGACGCGGTCAGCTCTACCTGTATATCATGATCGTCCAGGTGCACGGCATAATAACCCGGCCTTGCCGTTTCACGGCTATGGGAGTAATGGGAGCCGTAACCGGTAGTGGGATTTTCCTGTGAGCCATGGCTGGTTCTTACATCGCCGGTATACGGCATTATCAGCACATCACCCAGGTCGCCAATGCCGGTGCCGCTCAGGTGTGTTTGTGAAAACCCGATCACCACACTGTCGGAATAATGGTAGCCGGAACACCAGTCCCACCCTTTAACAATATTATTCGGTCCTACCTGTACTGCGCCAAAAGGAACGCTGGCGCCTACAAAAACGTGCCCGTGTCCGCCGGAACCAATATAGGGATCTACATAAGAAAGTGGTTTGCTTTCCGGTAATTTTTGTCCCTGTATTTTCCGGGGTTGCTCTACCTGCGCTTTCACCTGCGCACCTGCCATCACCAGCCCTGAGAAGGCCAGCAGATAAGCATTCTTAAACCTCAAAGTCATATTAGCTGCTTTAAACTGCCAAGATACGCGCTGTATCTTACTTTTCAAGTAGTTTTTATGTGAACGGATCTATAAAATTGCTTTTATCAGCGCTATGTCTTATTTTTCTAAACAATCCAATACCTACATGATCAACCAATTATCCACGCATCGCATTCTTTCCATTGACGCCCTCCGTGGCATCACCATCCTGGTAATGATCTTTGTAAATGAGCTGTCCGGCGTAAGCGGCATCTCGCCCTGGATGAAACATATGCCGGCTGATGCCGATGCAATGACCTTTGTAGATGTGGTGTTCCCGGCCTTCCTGTTTATTGTGGGCATGTCTGTTCCCTTTGCTATTAACCGCCGCCTGGCTAAAGGCGATAGTTTTGTGCAGCTGCAGCAGCATATCGGCTGGCGCACACTGGGCCTGCTGGTATTGGGGCTGTTTATGGTAAATGCAGAAGACGATTATAACGAAGCCGCAATGGGCATGTCTATTCATGTATGGTCATTGCTGTTTTATATCTGCGTGGTATTGGTGTGGAATGTATACAAGCTTTCGAAACCCACGCTGGTATATGTGTTAAAAGGTATTGGCATTGCAGGCCTGCTGGTGCTGGCATTTATTTACCGTGGCGGAAAAGATGGTACGGAATATTTACAGCCGCACTGGTGGGGTATCCTGGGGCTCATTGGCTGGGCCTATTTATATGCCTGTATTTTTTACCAGCTGTTTAAAGGGAATGTATATGGATTGCTGGCCATGATCGGTATCTGTACGCTGTTTTATATTATAGGCCACCAGCCCGCGGTACAGCAATCCGGCTGGCGCTGGATCACCTCGCAAAGCGGCAATGCAGCGCATACTTCTATTGTATTATGCGGTATTGTGCTATCGCTGATTTTCTTTGACCAGGCCAGCAATAAGAGTGTGCAGCAGCGGTTCATACAGGCCGGTGGTTTTGCATTGATCTTACTGGTAACCGGTTATTTCCTGCGTCCGTATTTTAAGATATCCAAGATCTACGCCACTCCCACCTGGTGTTTATACAGCGCAGCTATCTGCTGCATTTTGTTCTCCTTTTTATACTGGCTTATTGACCGCAAACAAGTGAGCGGCTGGACGAACTTTTTCCGCCCTGCCGCCGCCAATCCTTTGCTTACCTACATCATTCCTTTTGTTATCTACGCCCTTTTGCACCTGCTGGGCATTCGTTTACCGGACCTGCTGCAGCAGGGCTATCCCGGCATGTTATGGTGTATCCTGTACGCAGTGATCGTGATGGGCATTGCCAAAGGATTGAATAAAGCGGGGATAAAATTGCAGCTGTAATAGGCCCAAAGGAATGTAAACTCATAAATCTTAAATGTAAAAGTGGAATGCTTGCGATGCGGGTTGCTGCATTCCGCTTTTAAAGATAACGGTTGAATAACCCCCTCCCTGTAACTTAATCTCTTCAACAAACGTTTTTTATAGCATACGAAAACACCTGCTGTGGCATCCATGCTGCCACGCGGTTATGTATTGTAACATCAAATCACATTAAAACCATTTAACCATGCTGAAACCATTCGGCGTAGCATTGCTATTGCTACTCGCTTTCTCCTGTAAAAAAGACAATGATCCAACACCTGCACATTACCGCTATTATGCAGTAGGCATGCACAGCAACGGCCAGGAAACCGGTTGGAAATGGCAGGACACCACCTTTGTAGTGGCCGTAGCTGATACCAATACTACCCTCATTGCGGAAATCAATGCCCAATTGAAACTGCCTATAGCCCAAAGGAATAAGTTTGTGGCAGGCACGTTAGTTGCAGGAGATGGAGGGTATAACAAGAACGGATCCCATCGCTTTAAATGGCATCTTAAAGAAACCGACTGGAACCTGGTAGACGCTACCATAGAGTTATCAGACGGATTGCCATACACCGATGTGGATGTGAACAACAGCTACTGGATGGAGAAAGTGAAACGCTTCTCCCCCTGGTCCTCGTACATAAAGAAAGAAATTACACCATGAAAATGAAATGGCTGATCTTATTCATCCCCGCCGGCTTAATCCTGCTTCTTGCAGGATGCCGGCAGGGTACCAAAAGCAAACCGGAGATCTCAGCCCGCAATACCGCGGTGAACAAAAGCAATGCCTACAACGATCTGTTCCTGGACAGCACAGCCGTAGAGAAATTTATAGCGCAGCAAAAAATGGACGATACCACCGCGAATGCCATGCGCAGCTTTTACAACGTCCGCAATTTTGAATACGCCTGGTTCGACAGCCAGGGGCTAACTGAACAGGCGCTGGGCTTCCGCAGCCTGTACCATTACAGCAAAGACACCAGCGGCAGCCGGCAAATGGAGGTTCGCCTGGATGAATTGATGAATGATAATGATACTACTATCACCGGCAATGAAGCAGGTATTATAAAAACAGAGCTGCAGCTCACAAAACGTTTTATACAGTTTACCCAGGAAAAGTTTGAAGACCTGAACCTTGCACAGCTGCAGCAATTCATTCCCATTCAGAAACAACGCCTGCTGCAGCTCACGGATTCTATACTGGCTAACAACAGCCGGGAACAAAAGAGCTATGAAGCAGCCAACCCGGCATACGCCGCCATGAAAAAGCAGCTGGCGCAGTATGTACATATTGCCAAAAAAGGTGGCTGGCCGGCCATTACAGCCGATAAGAAAAAATATGCAAAAGGAGACAGCGCAGCAGCAATACAGCTGGTAAAGAAACGGCTGCAGGCTACCGGCGAGCTGTCCGGAGCAGACAGCAGCACCTTATTTGACGATACCCTGGAAGCAGCCGTTAAAACATTTCAGCAAACGCATGGTTATACCCCCAGCGGTTTGCTTACAGATACGCTGTTGCGCGATATGAACGTACCCGTGCTGGCCCGCGTACAACAGCTGGTAATGAATATGGAACGCATACGCTGGGCGCCCGCTGCACCGGAAGGCCAGCTGATTATAGTGAACATACCCGAATACGTGTTGCATGTATGGGAAGGTAAAAAGAAGGTATTTGATATGCCCGTAGTAGTAGGCAAGGAAGGCAGCAGCACCACCATGTTCTACGGCGATCTGAACCAGATTGTATTTAACCCTTACTGGCATGTGCCGCGCAGTATTGTACGGAAAGAAATACTGCCACATATAGCTAAGAACAAAAATTACCTGGAAGAGAATGATATGGAGATCACCGGCGAGCGCAACGGCGTACCTGTAGTAAGACAGCGCCCGGGTAAAAAGAATGCGCTGGGCCATGTAAAATTCCTGTTCCCCAACAGCTTTAACATCTACTTTCATGATACGCCGGTAAAAGGCCTGTTTGAAAAAGATAAACGCGCGTACAGCCACGGCTGCATACGTTTAAGCGATCCCGTTAAAATGGCTAACTACCTGTTGCAGGATATGCCCAAATGGACACCTGAAAAAGTAGACAGCGCAATTAACAAAGGCGATAAGGAAAAATATGTAAGGCTGAAGCACTCCGTACCCGTACTGGTGACCTATTACACCGCCTGGGTAGATGAGCAGGGCGCTTTACAGTTCCGCGAGGATATTTATGGGCACGATGCGCGCCTGGCGCAAAAGATGTTTACAGACGGGCAGGGTCCGGCGCTCAGCTCCGCCAACTAAAAAAGAAAGACCCGGCGGTTATGCCAGGTCTTAATTAAATCTCTCAATAAACATAGGTAGTATAACAGGTAATGCCGCTTACAGCATCGGAGTGCTCATCGCTAAAGCTTTATCCTGTTTCAGCATTTTGGAATGTGCAATATAATTTTTGTTAGCGCTGTAAATAAACAGGCAGGCGCCGCCTTTCAGCGCTTCGATCACCTCACGGTGTATCTCGTCCGGGATAGCCGGGCAGCCCAGGCTGCGGCCAATGTAACCCTGGTTATTAATAAAATCTTCATTCACATAGCTGGCCCCGTGCATCACAATACCCCGGTGCATAGCATTATCATTAATGCCTTTTTCTGTTCCCTGCAAACGCAGGGATAAGCCGTGCTCGCCCTGGTAGGTATTATCCGTAATATAAAATCCCAAGCTGCTCTTATTGCTGTTAGTGGCATTGGAAAAGCTGGTAGCATTCAGCTTACCGGTATTTTTTCCATGGGATACCAGTGTGTTAAACAGCAGGCGGCCGTTCTTTATATCAATAACGAATAAACGTTTCTGGGTGGAGGGAAGGCTGAAGTCCACAATAGCAATTACACTATCATTATGCAGCCTGCCATTATTTAACAGGCGGTTAAAACCCATTATGCCATACATAAAAGCATCCTGGGAAAGCCCCATTGTACCCAGCTGTAAGCTGTCATATACCATACTTTTACTGCTGCTTGCGGCAGTAGGTACCGGCATAAACTTTGCGTTCTTACGGCTGGTAGAAGAAACATTTGCAGCAAATAGGAACGAAAAAAGTACAATTGGAATAATAAATAGCTTTGCTCTTCGCTGGATAGGTTTTCTCATTTTCACAGTTCTCCAAATTGACACAGGCCATAAGTTTTTCCACAGGTATATGGTCCTGTTGCGGTGATTAAAAATAGTTAGGAATAGTTGTAGTGTTTTGTTTTGTATAACAAATATCGGCAAAATCTGAATAAAATGCACGGCTGAAGTCCCTTATTTGCTGTTTTTTTAACATTTTTCAGACATTTTAAACGGTTTAATATTGCCGGGCCAGGTAGTATCTTAGCGGCCTTATCTGTTATTTATGCAGGAGCATATGCCGTTTTATGAGGATCAATTAGCCGGGGCCGGGTATACGATCATCCCGGATGTGTTTGCAGCCCATGAAATAGATGCCATTAGTGAGGTGATCAATACTGCCGATACAACATCCTCCACTTTTCGGAAGACCGCCGATCTTTTTGCCATCCGGCAATGTTTGAAAGAAATTCCTGCGCTGCAACCACTGATCTTCACAAATAGCCTTCATGAAATTATTCAGCAGCTTTTGGGAGATGACTACTTCGTAGTGAAGTCTATTTACTTTGATAAGCCGCCTCAATCTAACTGGTGGGTAGCCTGGCACCAGGACCTTACCATTTCTGTTGATCAGAAAATATCATTACCCGGTTTCAGCTCATGGACTATCAAACAACAACAATTTGCAGTACAACCACCACTGGAAATACTGGAACACATTTACACCATCCGTATTCATTTAGATGATACGGATGCAACCAATGGTGCACTAAAAGTAATACCCGGTTCTCATCGCAAAGGCATTTATCGCCCGGAAACAATTGACTGGAAAAATGAAAAGGAAGTGATGTGTAATGTGCCTAAAGGAGGTGTAATGCTGATGCGCCCTTTATTACTGCATGCCTCTGACAGGGCCACCAGCAATGCTAACAGGCGGGTAATGCATATAGAATTTTGCAACCGCACATTACCGGCTGGTTTACAATGGAATGAATACATCAGTCGTACACGTTAGTTATAACAGGAAAAAATTTTATGCAATTTTTTTATCAAAAGTTGTTTTTATCAAAAAATTAGTTTCATCTTTGCACTGTTAAAGAAAACAAAAAATAAAAAACATGTCACGCATACAGTTACATACAAACGCAAAGAAAGGCTTCGGTCCCATGGAGGATTGCAGCGTTTGCGGGGCATGTTATGCTACAGAATAGTTGAAACAACGAATTCGATATAACACAAGCCCCCGACGCGTCGGGGGCTTTTTATTTTACATAAAACATAAACATGCAAATGCATTCACTACACATAACAGGTATACGATTTAGAGGTATGAATGATCAATGGTTATCACTCATAAGCCCTTGTCATGTGTATAGTGATCAGCAGAAGAATGATAAACATATTGAACGCACCCCGTCAAATAAACGACCTTGGTATGATCGCACATAAGTAACCCTGTGTGCAGTTAAAAAGCCCGGTCGTACTAAGCGGCCGGGCTTTTTTTATGGTTCGTTGGTGTAATGGTTAACATCTCAGATTGTCGATCTGCAGCTACGGGTTCGATTCCCGTACGAACCGCTGTGCGCTTATACGAAAGTAACTGGCCTGTAGCTCAATGGTAAGAGCAGTTGCCTTATACGCAGAAGGTTACTGGTTCAAACCCAGTCAGGCCAACAAAACAAATGGTGACTTGGCGCAATGGTAGCGCACTACGCTGATACCGTAACGGTTGATAGTTCGAATCTATCAGTCACCACAACTTGCTGGATAGTGTAATGGTCAACACATCACATTTTGGCTGTGATAGTTTCAGTTCGATTCTGAATCCGGCAACTGAATAAATGGCGTCCATAGTTTAACGGCAAAACATCCGGTTGTGGGCCGGAAGTTGAGGGTTCGAATCCCCAGGGACGCCCACACAAAATTGGTTCGTAACTCAATTGGTTCAGAGTACCGGTCTTTTACACCGGGAGTTGTGAGTTCGAGTCTCACCGGGCCAACAATGGTGTGAGTGCTATTTATCCCTTACCACTGGTTAGGACAGTGGTGCAAGCTCACACCAGTACGGACAGATAGCTTAATGGTAAAGCAGCGGCCTGTTAAGCCGCAAGATGAAAGTTCGAATCTTTCTCTGTCCGCAAAAGAGAATGTGAGTGGCTAAAATTTTTACCACTCACATTAGTAAAAGGTTGGGTAGCTCCAATGGTAGAGCAGCGGTTTGAAGCATCGCCTGTGCAGGTTCGAATCCTGCCCCATCCACGGACCAATAAAAACAGAATGCCATGGACCACAAAAGACAATGGAGACGGTTAAACGGCGCCATTGTAAAAACACCGATCGAAGATGAAATAAGGGATGTGCTGGTACAAGCCATCCACAATGGTTACACCATGAAGGTTTGTATAGGTACAGACAGTCAGGTGAAAGGCCGCACCACGGAGTTTGCTACCGTGATCGTATTTATCCGCAAGGGAAAAGGCGGTTTCATGTACATACACAATGAAACCACGGTACGCAAAATGTCTGTAAGAGAAAGGATGCTGGCGGAAGTAACCAAAAGTATTGAAGTAGCCTACGAATTATGTGGCCTGTTCACTACTTACAATGTAGATATGGAAGTGCACGCGGATATTAACACACAACCCAACTTTAAAAGTAACGATGCTTTAAAGGAAGCAATGGGTTATATCACCGGGATGGGTTTTGCCTTTAAAGCCAAGCCGCATGCCTTTGCCAGCAGCAGCTGTGCAGATAAAGCCGTGCATTGATAAGGCGATCTGGCATAAAAGATAGCAATGTGACCAGGCATCGGAACAGCTCTCGCTATTTGCACACTGCTTTAATGAGCCGTCAGAAACTGAAAGGTGGGTATGGAAATAACTGCGGGATAGCTGGCAGTGCTCCATATTTGGATAAGCTGGCAAAGCTGTAAAGTGTGAGTATAAAAATGTGACTGCGGACAGCTGTCAAAACAAATTATAAATTATAACTGATGGAAAGCATCAGTAAAAGATCTTCCCCTGTTAGGGGAAGTGGATACTCTTCTAACCGGCAACCCGGGCGTGGTCTTAGAAGCCCCGCAGTGCAGCGGCTGTAGCTTGCTGTATGCTGTTGTTCGTGTTTGGCAGTATCCCGACCTGTGGGTTGAAGGTTCGATTCCTTCACGGTTTAAAGCACCGTTAGCTCAATTGGTTAGAGCAACAGTTGTGTATGTGGGTTCAAATCCCACTCCTTTTTAGAAAGGATAGCATAATGGTTATGCAACAGCCCGGAAGCGCACTCCTTCCCTAAAAAGTGCACCAACAAAACCAGCGTTACCCGGCCGGCTTATGCAAAAGGTATAGGCGACAGGCGGTTCGGTAAATACCAGCGGGTGAATGCTCCGTTACAGGCAGCCAATGATTTGAGCAGGTAATGCACACCGCACCTGTTCCATCAACGGTCCCCGGTAACGGAAATCCACCTCCGTATGTATTGAATGCAAAGTAGCGCTGGTCTTTTAAGATCAAAATAAAATTAACAAGATGAAAAGGGTAACAATTAACGCCTACCAGGTTGGTTTGGTGTTTAAAAATGGCGTGTACAAACGCATGCTGGCAGAAGGCAGCTACTGGCTGATGCCTGTTGAAACCGTGCGCGTATACGACACTACCGCGCCGTTTGAAACAGCTTTTGAGCTTAACATCCTGTTGCAGGATGAAGCGCTGGCAGCAAGGCTGCATGTAGTAGAAGTAAAGGAAGATGAAATAGTGCTGCAATATGAGAACGGCTTGCTGAAGCAGGTGCTCACTACGGGCCGTCACGTTTTCTGGAAAGGCATTGTACAATATAAATTTGTACGCGCCGGTTTGAACAAGGTGCAGATCACGGAAAACCTTGACCGTACCACGCTGCAGCACCGGCTGGTGGCGCCTTATGTGCGCACCTTCAGTGTGGAAGCCTACGAGCGCGCAGTATTGTTTATTGATGGTAAGTATGCACAAACACTGGCAGGTGGTGTATACTACTTCTGGAGGAACCACATTCCCATTCTTATGGGCAAGGTAGATACCCGGCAGCTGCAAACGGAGCTGAACGGCCAGGAAATACTAACCAAAGACAAAGCCGCTTTGCGTATCAATGCCTGGGCGCAGTACCGGGTTACTGATATTGAAAAAGCTATGCTGCAGCACAAGGAGTACGATAAGCAATTGTACATCCTGTTCCAGCTGGCGCTGCGTGAATACGTTGCCGGTTTGGGTTTGGATGAGCTGCTGGAAAAGAAAGATACCCTGGCGCCCTTCATTCTGCAGTCAGTAAGCGATAAAGCTGCCGGCCTGGGTGTGCAGGTAACCGGCTTCGGTATCCGCGATATTATACTGCCGGGTGAAATGAAGGATATCATGAACCAGGTGCTGGTGGCGGAAAAGAAAGCGCAGGCCAACACCATTATGCGCCGGGAAGAAACTGCCAGCACGCGTAGCTTGCTGAACACTGCAAAGCTGATGGAAGATAACCCGATGCTGTGGAAGCTGAAAGAAATGGAATATGTGGAAAAGATAGCAGAGAAGATCAGCAGCATTAGTGTAAGTGGTAACGGCGTATTGGTGGATCAGCTGCGGCAGATCTTTACGCCTCAAAAATAGACGGGTTGGTTGCAAAAGGCAGCCAACCCGTTTTGTTGTTGTGTGTATAGCAGGTAAAGAATAGTCTCCTTCTCTTATCTACCATGGCCCCAGCCCCTGTTAATCACCCGGCCTCTTTCCCTTCTGTTATCCCCATGGTTATCGCGTGCATAGTTATGGTTATCGCGATGATTATCGCGGTTCATCATCTGGTTGTAATGGCCACGGTAGCCGGCGTAACGGCTCCGGTACACATCATGGTGCATATATGGCCTGGGCTCATTGATCACTACCTTGTAACTATGGTAAAGGTCAAACCCGCGGTAGCGTGCCGGTAAGCTGGCAGCGGTGATCCAGCGCGGACCATCTGCATATATGAACTGCCGTGCAGGCACATTATAATAAGCATCTATATCAGGTAAATAATAGTACTGCGCGTAATCATATCCTGCCGGGCCCCATTCAGGCTGGCTGCCAATGTTAAAATTTACGTTAACTCTTACCTGTGCGTTGGCGTTTTTGTGAAAGGCGATGCTGCCAGTGAACAGCAGGGCTACAAGTATTAAGCGTTTCATGTTCGCAAATTTTTGATCTGATAGTTAGATGTGCGCAGGTAACAAGAGTTTAAACTGTTAACGTTGTTTAACACTCCGGCTTAAAACAAGAAAGGCCGCCTGGAAAGGCAGCCTGTTGCATGTTTATCTAATTTGTAACCTTTAGCCCTGTTCAGGGAAAAGTTTAATATCCTACGTTTTGATATAAGTTGGGATAAGTTTCCAGTATGCTGATGGGAATGGGCAGCAGATCATGATGTTTATCGTAACCCAGCGGTGTTAATACCTGCACGTCCATATCCCAGCGTTTTAAAGACGGTAAGCGGTTACCTTCTGTACGCATATTGCGTTTCCAGGCGGTCATCAGCTCTGCACGGAAATTGTCTGCGCTGATAGTGTTTGCCAGGGCTGCAAGCTTTTCACGCTGGCGTACTTTATTCAGGCTGGTAACTGCATCGCTCATAGTGCCCACATGAAGATTAGCTTCTGCATTGATCAGGTACATTTCTGTTAAGCGCAGCTCCGGTAAGAAAGTACCTCTGGTAAATACGCTCTTCACCCAGCTGCTTGTCAGGGTGTTGGAAGTATTCCACAACAGCTCTTTATTACCGGTTTGCGTAAATATCAAAGGGGTATCCACCAGCATATAGGCTGTATTGGCAATCACTGCGCTGCTATAGGCTTTTGCATTTACAAAATCTTCCGCTTGCAGGGCCAGCTTGGCCTGTATGGCCTTACAGGCCACAGCAGAAATAATATCCGTATTGCTGCCCAGCTTTGATGCAGCTGCTGTTAACATCGTATCTATATAGGTGCGGAGGTCGTCGGTAGCGGGCCGGTTCACGTTGGTAGGTAATGCAAGGTCGTTTTGCATAGGTACATTACCAAAGTAAGACATAAGCTGAAAATATACATATGCTTTTACGCCTTTAGCCTGTGCAATGGCCAGCTCTTTCTCAGCAGCCTGCATATCGCTTACCGCATTGGTATAATTAATTACTTGATTCAGCTGTGATATTATCTGGTAACCGTTTTTCCAGAGCAGCAGCGCGGTGCTGTTGGCGGCGGTCATACCGGTATAGGCATCTATGCTGCACCAGTCAGGGCCCATGCTGCCACAGGCCGCATCGTCCGTATACACAGCGTCAAGGGTAACCTGTACCTCATGAAAGTTATTCAGGCTTGTAACGCTGCTTTGCAGGGCGGCTGCTACTTGTGTTTTACTAGTGAAGCCTATAGGCCGGTTATCCACCTTACCGATCAGGATGCGTTTGGTGTTGCTGCTTTTGGCTGCTATATGAATGGATTGTGCGGGCAGCTCTGTAACATCATCGCCACTTATCATTCCATCGCCGTTCAGATCTTCCAACCGGAAGTTGCCGGGCGCCGCATACTTGTTAACAGGAGAGCTGGCAATTTCTGCGGTGGTTTGGTACAGGGAATCTGCTATATAACCTACATACACGCCATTTACCTGTTTTGCGCCTAAAAGGTTATTGCCATCGGTGCTGGTGGCTACAATGAAATACTGGCCGGTATCAATGCTGGCAAAGCTGGCTTTACCATTGGCATCGGTAGTTTGGGTGTACGCAGCTGTGCTGCTGTTAAATGCAGCCTTTGTTTTAAACAGCTTTACAGTTGCGTTGGTGGCAGGTGAGCCGGCAGGTTTGTCTACGCTCCAGGTTAAAGTGTTGTAAACTTGTACTTCCAGTGATTGTTTGTCCTGCTCAGGCGTGGGCTGAGGCTTGTCGTCGTTTTTCGAACAGGCTGAAAGGGCAGCCAGCGAGAACGCATACAGTGCAATTTTCTTCATGGATAATAGGGTTATTTTTTATAACCCATAAAGATAATCGCATTAGTTGTTTTTTATATGTATTAGGCGTTATTTCTGTAATATATTTTTCAGCACTGCAGCTTTTCCATCCACCGGTTCTGTGATCTTTAACCCTAAAATGCTGGTTATTAACGGGTACACATGTACGTTGGCAAAAGCAGGCTGCGTATAATGTTTTTTAAAGGCCGGGCCCCAGGCCATAAAAGTGGCATTCATACGGATATCATTATTATCATACCCGTGATGGCCGGGATAGGTACGCATATTTTTCCTGCTAAAAACATAGCCTGCATCTGCAACTAATATGAGGTCGCCAATACGGTTGTAACGGTCTTCCTGTCCATAATGCCAGCGGGCAGGAGTTTCTTTTTTCAGGAATACCCGGTAATGATCGGCCTTTGCTTTTAATGTATCATATAGTTGGCGGATGCGTGCTGTATCGCTGTTATAGATCATCACCTTTTCATTCCCCAGTGATAGCTTGCAGTCACTGAGGTTAAGAGTGCTGTCTATGTAAATGGGATGTTGCAGATCCGCCTGCGCCATACCATGATCTGATACTACTATAAAATTTACAGGCAATTGCAGCCTGCCTACTGCCTGCACCATTTTGCCAATGCTTTCATCTACAAACTGAACGGCTTTGCGGGCGCTGTCTGAATCAGGCCCGGCATAGTGCGCAGCATGGTCTACTTCCGGGAAATAAAAAGCAACCAGGTGCGGACGCTTATCTGCCGGCAGGCTTAACCAGTCCACCACCTGCTGTATGCGCTGATCTATACCCTGCTTTTCATTATAGGTAAAAGAATAGGTAGGGCGGGTATCCTGTATGGCAGCTTCTGAACCAACCCAGTAATAGCTGGCGCTTACCATTTGCTGTTTTTCCGCCAGCACCCATAATGGCGTGCCGCCATACCAGCTGCCATCCTCCACCGCATCACGGTCATGCACATAGTATCTTTTACGCCGCTGCGGATCATAAAAATCATTGTCAACAAGGCCATGGTGAGCGGGGTACAAACCCGTTACCAGCGTATAATGGTTGGGAAATGTTAAGGTGGGAAAGCTGGGCTGCATGCTCTTTGCACGCACGCCATTGGCCGACAGGCGCAGTAAATTTTTTGCGTGATATTTCTCCGCAAAATCATACCGCATTCCGTCAATGGAAATAAGGATCACATAAGGTTTTTGCTGCTGTACGGCGCTGTTGCTGCGGTTGGGTACTGTATGCAGGGAAGTGTCCTGCGCAAAAGATAATAAGGTAAAGAAACAGCCAATGCAGGATAGTAAAAAAGATCGTTGAGCCATACGCCGGTATTAAAGCTATAAATTTAAATATCCTTTGTTACTTTAGAGATTACTTTTTAGTTATGAACATGGTTCCGCATTATATGAAACTATTAAAACCTACCTGGCGCTGGTTTGGGCCGGATGATCCTGTAACCCTGCAGGAGATCAGGCAAACAGATGCTACCGGCATTGTAACCGCCTTACATGATATTCCCCATGGCGAAGTATGGCCCAGGGCTGCTATTGCCGCCCGCAAACAGCTTATTGAACAGGCAGGCCTTACCTGGGATGTGGTGGAAAGCGTAACCGTGCATGAATCCATTAAAACACAAACCGGCGATTATACCGGCTACATAGAAAAATATAAGCTCACGCTGGAGAACCTGGCTGCCTGCGGCATTCGTATTGTAACGTACAACTTTATGCCGGTGCTGGATTGGGTGCGTACCAATATCAGCTACCGATTGCCCAACGGCGCCGAAGCATTATATTTTGATAAAGCCGACCTGGCCTTATTTGATATTCACTTACTGGAAAGGAAAAATGCCGCGAACGATTATGATGCGGCCACAGTAGCTGCTGTGTCCCAACGCTGGCAGCAGTACACGGATGCGCAAAAGCAGGCCATTGCAGATACCATCCTGCTGGGCATTCCCAGTGAAAAAAAGCTGGATATACCCGGCATCCGGGAGCGCCTGCAGCACTACAAACATATTACCCGCCAGCAGCTGCGGCAGCACCTGCAATACTTTTTACAGCAGGTAGTGCCGGTAGCAGAAAAGCTGGATATGAAGCTGGCCATTCACCCGGATGATCCGCCCTTTGATGTGCTGGGCCTGCCCCGCATTGTAAGCAGCCATGATGATATTGCTTTTATACTGCAGATGGTAGACAGCCCTGCCAATGGCGTCTGCTACTGCACCGGTTCCCTGGGCGCCGGCACGCATAACGACCTGCCGGCCATTCTGCGCATGATAGGCAGCCGCGTGAACTTTGTGCATTTACGCAATGTACAGCAGGATACCAATGGTAACTTTTATGAAGCCGATCATTTGCAGGGAGACGTAGACATGTACACCATTATGAAAACCCTGCTGCAATTACAGCAGCAGCAACCGCTGCCCATTCCATTCCGCCCCGATCACGGGCACCGTATGCTGGATGATCTGCAAAAACACTGCAACCCGGGTTATACCGCTATTGGCAGAATGAAGGGGCTGGCAGCCCTGCTTGGGTTACAGCGGGGCATTGCAGGCGGCCGCTAAGCTAGGCCAGCCGCCACTCTAACCAATACTGGCGCAGTGGGCCATCTGCCCCATACACCGGGTCTATTGCAGGTAACGGTAAATGCTCAATGCGTTCGTCTGCCTCCGGCCTTTCACTGGTATCGCCCCGGCAAACATCATATTGCTCCTGCCCGGGAGGGTAAGCGCCAATACAGCTGAAATCAGCGCTGCTATTCAGGCTGCAATGCGCCACACCGGCAGGTATGATCAGCACATCGCCCATTCTTACTTCCAGTGCAATGCCGTGCGGGCCGCCCAGCTGTATCGTGGCTTCGCCGCTGCAAACGCCCATTACTTCATGAGAGGTGCTGTGATAGTGATGAAAATTATAGATCCCGCTTTCCCAGATGCCCGTCCACCCATTACTGGTGAACAGCGCTTCTATAGCAGCTGCAGCGGTAAAGTCATCCGGCACCTGCAAACAATCTTCATAAAATAAAGCAGGTAAGTGTGGGTTATTGGGAAAAATGCCATCGTCCCGGAAGGCATATGGTTGTATTTCGCTGGATAATAAAACAAGCTGGGCCATAAACACTTAGATTTTTCTAAATAGCCTCAACTCTTGTACCACAAAAACGGTTACTTTTGAAACAACAGAAAAAACCTAAGCATCGTGGACAACTTTTTACTGAAATTTGAATACAAAGGGCACCCGCATATCCTGGAGGTAAAGACCTGGGACCAGCAATATAAAACCGTTTATAAGGTGATCATACAGCAGCATGAAATTACCTTTGAGCCGGATGAAGAAGGCTACCCGCGCGCCATTGCAGATAACCATGACCAGGCAGGAAATATAGATGCCGGCCTGCTGGAAGAGGTAGCGCAGCGTATAGCCGCCCACGTAAATGGCGAAGGAACGGCCGGTGCTGAGTAACCGGAAGTGAAAAATAAATACTACGTATTTTCTTTTTTTACATTCAATATTTCTGCACTACCACTGGCGCCCGGTATTTCATTTACTTCCGGGTTTCCTTCTTCTTCCATCAGGGAGCGTTCATCCCAGCTCAGTATTTCATCGTTCCAGGGTTTAACCTTATCCGTTTGAATGAGCGTGGACATTTCTTCAATACGTTCCTTAAAAGTATTCAGGTAGGTTTTGCGGTCATCGCGCAGGGCCGATAGCTCTTTCAGCGCCTTTTCATCATGCTGCCGGAAAGTGCTGGCAGCGCGGCGCGCATTATAGGCGCGGAAACCCAGCATATGCAGCGCATCGGCGCCCATGCGCAGGGAAGTATCCAGCGATTCCCGGTAAATATGCAGCACGCCCAGCTCCATCAGGTCAAAGGTATCCGGTATGGTAGCCGCCTTTACCAGCATTTGCAGGTTGGGAAAATGCTGGCGCACCACTTTTACTATTTCCGTTGTTTGGTCAATAGTATCCGTAGCAATAATAATTATTTTAGCCTCTGCCGCGCCGGCGGCATGCAGCAGGTCCTGGCGGGATGCGTCACCGTAATAGGCGCGTATACCCAGGTTATGCAGCATATCTATGCGGTCAGAGTCCAGGTCCAGGATAGTAGTAGGCACGCCATTGGCCAGCAAAAAGCGGCCGATCACATTCCCTGTTTTTCCAAAACCGGCCAGTATCACCGGGTTCTTTTCGGCAATGGCATCTGCCTCCCGGGTATTGTTTTCCGTAATGGTAAAGCGGGGCTGCAACAGCTTTTCATAAAGCAGTATCACCAGCGGCGTAAAGGCCATGCTAAGCGCCACTACGGCCGTCATCATGCTGGCAGTGGTATCCGGCAGTATACCGTTTTGGCGGGTAAAGGACAGCAGCACAAAAGCAAATTCACCTACCTGCGATAAGCTGTAGCCAAACAGCAGGTTCTGGTCCGTGCTTAGCTTAAATATTTTACCCAGGCCCATTAAGATCAGGCATTTCACCATCATCAGGGCCAGCACCAGCCCTACCATCATCAGGGGGTGGGCAAATATCAGCTTAAAGTCTATAGAAGCGCCTACGGCAATAAAGAACAGTCCTAACAGCAAACCTTTAAAAGGTTCTATATCGCTTTCCAGCTCATGCCGGTATTCACTATTGGCCAGCACCACCCCGCCTAAGAATGCGCCCAGCGCGGGGCTCAGGCCCACTAAGGTCATGAGCACGGAGATGCCTACTACCAGCAGCAGCGCAAAGGTGGTGAACAGCTCCCGCACCCGTACCTGCGCCACCAGCCGCAGTAGCGGCCTTACCAGGTAACGCCCTGCCAGTATAATGGTGATCACCGCGCCAAACACCATCAGCGTTTGCATCCAGCCGGGCAGCCCCTCCCTGGCGGTATGCCCGCCGGTGCTGGTAACAGCGCCCACCGGGGCCAGTAAGGGAAAAATAGCCAGCATGGGAATTACGGCAATATCCTGGAACAGCAGCACGGAAAAAGCGCTTTGTCCTGCAGCAGAAGGCATCCAGCCTTTTTCTTTTAAGATCTGTAATACAATGGCGGTAGAAGAAAGGGAGAACGTCATACCCAGCGCCAGCGCCGCATTCCAGGGCTGTCCCATCCACCAGGCAATAACAGAGATCACAGCGGTGCTGATCAGCACCTGCATACCGCCCAAACCAATAATGGGCGCGCGCAGCTTCCAGAGCAGCGAAGGCTCCAGCTCAATACCTATCAGGAACAGCATCATTACCACGCCAAACTCCGCAAAGTGCAGAATATCCTGCCCTTCAGCGCCAATGAACCCCATTACATTCGGCCCTATGAAAATGCCGGCCAGCAGGTAGCCCAGCACAGATCCCAGCCCCAGCTTTTTAGCCACCGGTACACATACTACCGCCGCGGCCAGGTATATCATGGCAGTAAAGAAAAAGGAATGCTCGTTCATCCGTACAAAGGTTTAAGAAGGTTGGCAAATGGTTGCTGCCCGTATTATATTAAACATTGAAAAGTGCTGTCAGTTATGCTCACTGATCTGCGCTATCAGATCATTCAGGTAGGTGGCTTCCTGCAGCATGGCCGGGCTGTACTTATCATCCCGCAGGGCTTCCAGCGTTTCCCGGTATTGCATGCAGCAAAAAGGCAGGTCCTGCCGTTTCAGGCGGTGAGTGCCATGTATTACAAAAGGCGGCAAATATTCCATGTTACAAAGACGGGCCGTTTGCCGGAAGGGCAGCAGAAAATCATGAATAGTACAGCCATGGTGCCCTTCAACCGTATATGATTGCTGTGAGCCGCCGGTGCTGATCACATTGCCCATCCGCTTGCCGCTTAAGGCTTTGCCGTTATGCCCGTAGGCCCATCCATGTTCCAGCACCAGGTCCTGCCACTGTTTAATAATGGCCGGTGCGCTGTACCAGTAAAACGGGTGTTGGAAAAGAATAATATCGTGCTGCAGCAACAGCGCCTGTTCCCGGTCTGCATCTATATTCAGATCGGGATATACCTCGTACAGGTCATGCAGCGTAACGCCCTGCGTGCCTTTGATGTTCTTTAGCAAGCCGGCATGTATGCGTGATTTCTCCAGCGCAGGATGCGCAAACAGAATGAGTATCTTTGCCATGCAATAAATTAACAATTAATAATGAACAATTAATAATAATTGGGAAACACTTCATACGATTATTAATTCTTAATTATTCATTCTTAATTAATCATCGTTGGAGTACTCCTGTAACAGTTGTCTATAGCGATTCAGGATACCGGATTTCGATACAAATCCCAGCAGGCGGTTCTGCTCCACCACCGGCAGGTTCCAGCTATGGGTCTCATCCAGCTTTTGCATTACAAAAGCAGCGCTGTCCTCCGGGTGCACCAGTGCGGGCGGCGCTTTCATCAGCTCCCTTACAGTAGTGGTATCGTACAGGGAAGGGTTAAACATAATAGGCCGTATATCTTCCAGTGTAATAATACCTTCCAGGAATTGCTGCTGGTTCACTACCGCCACCATATTCCGTTTACCCTGTTTCACCAGCTCCACCAGCTGCCGCAGGGAAGCTTGTATATCTATCTGCTGCACATCCTTTTCAATCAGCGGCTCAATTTTCAGGATGGATAATATATTGCGGTCATGCTCGCGGGTAAAGATCTTACCTGCATCTGCCAGCTCTTTCAGGTCCGGTGAAATGGGGGAGAACCATTTGCCTATCAGGAAAGAAATCGTGGATACCAGCATCAGCGGAATAAACAGGTCGTACCCCGAGCTGGATTCTGCGATCAGGAAAATAGCGGTTAACGGAGCATACAGCACACCGCTCATTACGCCGGCCATGCCCACAATCACCAGGTTCACCACCGGCACATCCTTCATACCTGCCTGCTCGCATACCATGGCAAAAAAATAACCCAGGAAACCGCCTGCAAACAAGGATGGTGCAAAGTTACCGCCATTGCCTCCGCTATGAATGGTAAAGGAAGTGGCAAACACTTTCAGCAGGCATACGCTGCCCGCAAACAGCAGCACGATCCAGTTTTCAAGATGTACGTACCGTAAAAAGCTGTGCTCTATAATATTACCTGCATCGCCGTTCACCAGCAGCTTTACAGAGGTGTAACCTTCCCCGAACAGCGGCGGCATCATCACACACAACACCGCTACCACCCCGCCGCCCAGCATGGCCTTTTGCAGCTTGCTCCATTGCCGGCGGTGAAAAAAATGTTCCACCCACTGGGAAAGCACTACAAAGTAGCGGGCATACAACCCGCATAGGATGGAGAGTATAATGTAGTAAGGAAGATTATGATAATTAAAAGGCTCGCGCGATTGAAAGTGGAACAATACCTCCTCCTGCAAAATAACCTTGGATAAAAGGCTGCCGCATACGGCCGCCAGTATCAGCGGAATAAAATCAGAGAACACCACGCCGGTGAGCAATATCTCAAACGCGAACATCATACCTGCAATGGGTGCATTAAAGGCAGCCGCAATACCGGCCGTAGCGCCGGCTGCCAGCAGCAGCGTTCTTTCCTTATAGCCTAAGTGGTAAATGCGTGCATAGTTGGAGCCGATGGCCGCGCCTGTTACCGCTATGGGGCTTTCCAGCCCGGCAGAGCCGCCCAGGCCCACGGTTACTGCACTTTGTAAGATCTGTGAATACATTTTAACAGCCGGCACCAGGCTGCTGTTCTGCGCTATTTCATACAAAATAGCCGGAATGCCTTTGCGTGCCTGCCCTTTAAAGAACCAGATCACCATCAGCGTGGTAAGCACAATACCCAGGAAAGGGAACAGCGCATAAAATATGATCTGTGTGCTGAAATGTACTTTATACGTAATAACATAATGAATGTAATGCACCAGCATTTTCAGCGCCACACCGCCCAGCCCGGCAGCAGTACCAACCAGTATACCGGATAGCATCAGGAACTGGGTGCGGCTCATTTTGCTGTGCAGCCAATGAATAATGATCTCGTAGCTCCGGGCCTTTTTCAGGCTGTACCGCTCAAAATCCTGTTTAAATCTGAAAAAGCTATGGTATTTCCGTATCCGGCTGTAATGGCTCATGGTGCAAATGTAATAAAGTATGGTTAGTGATGGCCTGCGGGCCATCGCTGACCATACTGGTCCATGGTCGATGGTCCATAGTCCATGGCATGGTTCAGGATTGTAAATAATACGTTAACAGGTAGTTGCAGTTCATCACGCTAAACAAGCTATACGAACTATGCAATGGGCCGTAAACCGTCGTCCGTGGACAGCAGCCCATTCAACGAGCAACCCGCCATACGCACTAGGCCATGGTCTATGGACCATCGACCATAGACTGTGCTTATAGAATTGTGAGCCGACAGGCTCATAATTCTATAAGCGCATACACCTTATCATTCATATAAGGGCCGCCGGGGTGGCGGGCGGTATAATCCAGGTTTATCCAGTAGCTGCCTTTCATTTCGTGGTAATAGATCTCCTTTACTGCCGGCCGGGGAAAAAGTGTGATAATAGCCTGTTTCATGGCCTCAAAATCTTCTTTGCTGCCGCAGTACAGCTCCGGGTAAGCATGCCCCTGGATAAGCACAATACGGCATTGGGCGCCAATGGATTGCAGGCAGGCCGCCATAAGAATGGAGTGATCATCACAATCCCCACCCAGCCCGTTTAAGATGGTTTCACGGGCCGTGGCAAAATATTCATCACGCCGGGTATCCTGCACATATTTGAAATGGGTGTTAATGTAGCGGAACAGGGAAAGAAAGCGTACCACCCGCCCATACTTTGGAAAATATTCATCAAAATCTTCCAGGGAGTGCCGCACAGAAAAGTTGCGTACCACAGAATCCTGGAAATCCACCCGCGACTTTATGCCCCGTACGGTTTTATCCCGGTAGGTTTCCACACGGCGGGGGTACAGGCTTAAAATGTCCAGCTGCTTGCTGTCCTTGGCGCCCCAGTTGCCCTGTACCACGCCTTTATAATCGTTTAAAACGTTGCTAAAGCTGTAGCTGTCAGTGAAGTAGTTGAATACCAGCACCCCGCATACCAGCAAAAACGCCGGTATGATCAGCGGTTTAAAGATCCACAGCAGCAGGCGGGTAAATAAAAAGGAAAGGATAATGGCCACCATCATATCCAGGTGCCAGCCACCGGCCACTATTTGTGGCAGGTACCGGTTCAGGTACGGCGCCAGGGGCAGCACGGTTAACAGGCTCAATAGGTTGAGCAGGAATTGCTGCAGGCCGGAGTATCTGCTTTCATCAATTGCCATTCATATGAAGGTAAAATGTAAATTACAAATGTAATCATTCTACCTCTTTACCATAACCGGGCCGTTTGTTTAAAGGAGGTGCTTTTATGGAAAAGTTCTACCTGTTGCTGCGCCTGATCCAGCTGTTTTTCCAGCTGCAGCTGTTTATAGATCCTCCGCAGCAGGGAAAAGTTCAGGAGCGCCAGCAGCTTCAGGTCCTGCTTCAGCGCTATTTCCATAGCCCCTTCTGCCGTACGCAGTGCCTTGCTATACTCCTGCCGGTTATCATACACCTGCGCCATAATGATCTTTTGCAGCGTTTCCACATGCCGCATACAGTAATGGTCCGTTGCGTTTTTGCTCAGTACCGTGTCTACATGGCGGCATATTTTGGAAGCCGTGTCCGGGTCTCCCAGCTGCAGCTGTGCATAGGCCTGCCAGCAAAGCAGTACCTGGCGTAAGCTGTCCGTAGTGCGGTAGGGCAGGGCAGGGTGATAGGCAAACAAGCGTTTGCTGAAGTTAAACAGGTGCTCATAATCTTCCAGCAGCAGGAATATAAATCCCATGTTACGGTACACAATTTCCTGCGCCACGGTAATAGACTGCCGGCTGCTGCCATTCCAGTAGCGTGTATAATCGTAGATCTTTTCACGGATGCCTTCATTCACGATCCCGAATTTCATATACTCATAAATGAACAGGCATATTTCATAGGGACTTAGCCACAACCCTTCATCCTGCGGTTCTTTGGCGCAGATCTTCTTAATGTTGTTCAGCTCCTGCTCGCACTGTTCCGCATCCAGCTGCAGCAGCGCCAGGCGGAACAGGATGCTGCGTATCTTCAGCCGGTCTTCCGGCGCCTCGGCCAGTGTAAGCAATGCGGTAAGCACCTTGCGTTTGCCGGGGTGCAAAAAGTCATCGCTGATAAAGCTGTTCAGCGGGTACTTTTTAAAATAGCCGGGCGGAAAAACATGCTTCAGGTCCTGCTGCCGGTCGCCCTCCTGCTGGTAGTGCAGCACCAGGTATTCCAGCAGCACAGATTTTTCGGGGGCGGAAAGCGGCAGGCAAAGTATTTTATGCACGCTGTCTGTTTGCCGCTGGTTAATAGCATACCGCAGCAGCCATTTAAATATGCTGCCCCGGTAAGCAGATGCGGGGAAATGCGTAAGGATCTGCTGCAGCATATCGTCTGTAAGCTGCCCGCTTTCCCGCACAAAATGCATGGCGGTAAAATATTCCAGCAGAAAGTTATGCGCAAAGCGCACCTTCACATGGAACATGATCTCCTGGCTCAGGTTTTCCTCCACCAGTATATTATCGGCCAGCAGCTCTTTATACGCTTGTACAAGGGCCATATCCTGCTGGTTCAGCAACAGCATCTTATCCGTGTACTGTCCGTTACGTCCATAGTCCAGCAGGTCCAGCAGCTGGTCAAGGATCCTGATCTTAAAGGAATTATTCTGGGAATTAAACACCCGCTGCTGCACAAACCGCGATACGATCTCAAAAAGGCTCAGGTGCTCATCTATAAACGATTGGTCCGGCCCTGCATTCAGCTGGCAAAAGAGCTGCAGGTAATAAGGGTAACGCAGCTTTTGCAGGAAGGGTTCACTGAAAGTGCGTACCGTTACCGGGTTAAACTGATGATTGTATAAAACGGATTTTACTTCCTGTTCAGTAAGCAGGGGCAGATTGGTATTGGTTTCTTCATCCATTTCAGCGCCTACATACCAGTAGCGGCGAAAGGCAGGGTACTGCACGGAGTGCTGGAAGATCTCTGACCAGGTATTGCTGCGGATAGAAAGGATCACTTTCACCCAGGGGAACAGATCGTTGGAATACACAAAGTCTTCCAGCTTGGTGTACATAAGGCGCAGCTTATCGCCTGCCACAGCTATTTCATCAAAGCCGTCTATGATCAGCACCAGGCGGCCGCCCTTCTTATCAAAATTACGGGCAAAGTATTCCCGGAAGTTTTCACCGCTGCCAAGATTCAGCTGGTTATCCAGCCAGGATGAGAGGGAGAAGCCTTTTAACAGCAGGCTGCCGGCTGCATGCGCATGTATGAACCAGCAGATATCCTGTTTGTAACGGGCCTCCCGGCCAAACCAGAAATGCTCGGCTAAATGAACTAATGTAACGGATTTACCCCAGCCGGAAGGTGCAATAAGTGCAGTAGCTGCATAGTCGCTTTCCAGGAAACGTTCAATATGCGCGGTGCAGTATTGCCGCGGTACAGTGTAGTTAAAAGGAATGCCGGAACGGTTCTTTAAGGTTACAATGGTGTAATAGGAAACAGCGTCTGCCTTATTCTTAAGATCAGACCATTTATCGTTATCAACAATAATATCTCCACTCAGCTGCTTGTATTGATGGGTTTGAAAATCTTCCCAATCCTTATACCGGCAATATTGCGATAAGGTGTTCAGTGTATAACGCGAAAAACTATGCTGGGCAACAGCAAAACCAAATACACGTTTAAGTGTGGTTTCACTTACCAGCTTAGTTGTGGCGTCCAGGATAGATTGGGAGAGATGCTTACAATCCCCCGGTAACATTACTTCCACGCCAAATCTATACAGCACTTCTTTTTGCAGCGCTACGATAAAATCATAGGATAGATCTATCATAGGGAACAATAATGGATTTTAGGTGATTGACTTTAGATTTCCATGAATAGTTACGTATAGATTACACATTTAGATTTTTATTTAGCAAAATAGATCGGCTGCAATAGCAGTGATAACAAATGTTAGATAGGTCCGGCTGCTAAAATATTGCATGGCTTTAGAGGGAAAATATTATATCTAACAGTATGATCACACATTAATATTCCCATGAAGAATATTTTTGCAATCGATACCGGTTACTGCATTACTGATACGGTTATTCTTATCAGCTATTTAAATGAGTAGTGAAACTGCGCTTCAATTGCAGGCGTTGTTTTTAAGCAGTGTAAGGGTAGTCTGATTCGGGTGTTATTGGTATGCTTCCCTCCTAAAAAGGCTCCGTAATTGCTGCGCAACCCTAGTGCAACTCTACCCCCCTACATAAAACCCTACATCTTTTTTCCGCGTTTACATATCGCCGTTCTATAAAATGCGGAGCTCCTGATATATTTCCTCTCACAACAATTCTTAAATGAACAAAATGAACAAAACGATATTTACTGAATAAGTCTGAACATAGGCGCTTACATGAATGAAATGAATTTTCGTTTCCTCCCTTTTGAGAGTACTTTCGTTAGGCGAATACAATAACACTTCTTTAACAGATTGTGAAAAATGCTATACCGATAAGTTGTGATTTTGCTTTCAATTTAATCTGCTAGTAAGAAACTTAAGATCCGTTTGAAACCTTACTCCCCGTTCGTAACCTGGCCAGAGTTTAGATGCATAGTGATCACTATGTAAAACCAAAACGCATTATATCTACCAAACTAATATTTGCTGTCTATGCATTTAAAAGTTACTCCTAAAGGTTCTTTAAGAGCTTTTATTTTTGCTGTCATCTCCTGTATCCCGCTGCTCGTGGCTATGGGAGCCTATGCCCGTATTGCCCCTGCAAAGGCTGTATTTTCCCGGCAAACCTATAACAGCTGGCAGCAGGCCTACCTGCAGGATCATCCCTTTGCTCCCTTTGCCCTAAAGGAAACGGCTATACGCTTTTTTGGCGGAGCACCCGGCCCCTTATGGAGCTTTGCCGCTACCCAAAGCAATTTTGTTACCGGCATATGCCTGGGCTGCGGGGTAACCAACCCCGCCCGCGCCGTTGATAGCGATACCACTACCTACTCCGCCCTGGTAACACTGGTGGGTGTAGGCGGTACTGTAACACAGCGGCTTACTTTTGCCGGCGATTACCAGGCCGGTGATAAAATAGCGCTGGACCTGGAAGTGCCCGGCCAGCTGCTGGCCGGTGGCTTATTGTCCGGCATTACCGTACAAACGCTCAATAACGGAATACTGAATAATGATGCAACCGCTTTAAATGGTTCCCTGGTACAGGTGAATTTGTTAGGCAGCGCAGCCAGTAAGTTCCGTGCAATTATACCGGTAACAAAGGCCTTTAATGCCATACAGGTAACTACCGGTTCCGTACTGGCAGCTTTAGGCTCCTTAAGGATCTATGAGGCCGCAGCCATTGTACCGGTGACCGTAAACCCCGATAGTACCGTAATAGTATCAGGGCAAAGCGCTTCTTTCACCGCGGCATCCCGCTTATCAGGCGCACAGTTCAAATGGTACAGCAGCCCCACCGGCGGCACTGCCCTGCATACCGGCGCTACCTTTAATACCCCGCCCCTTACAGCAGCAGCTACCTATTATGTAGAGGCTACTACTCCCGATAATTTAAGCAGCTATATACGTACGCCCGTTGTAGTTAGAGTGTCCGGCGCACCCGGCCCTATCTGGACGTATGGCGATGAACAGGACGGGCCCTTTGTTGGCGGCGCTGCCTGCGTTCTGTGTTCGGTAAGCAATCCCGCACAGGCGGCAGACGGCGATACTACCACCGCATCAGCTTTCACAATGCCGCTGGGACTGGCCACCACATTAGGCCAGCGGGTGATATTCCCGGGTGTGTACTACCCCGGCGATAGCCTGGTGCTGATCCTGGAAACACCGGCCAACCTCCTTAGCGGACAGCTATTACCTAACCTCATTGTACAAACCTATCATGATGCTATCCTGGGCGCTCCGGTAGCAAACGATGATGCAACGGTGCTGGATGCTCAGCTGGCGCGGATAGACCTGCTGGGCCTTTCCGGAGGCAACCGTAAATTCAGGGTTACACTGCCCATACAGGATACCTGTGATGCAGTGCAGGTGAACCTGAGATCTACCGCATCGCTTTCGCTGGCGCAAAACCTTAAATTATATGAAGCCGTGGCTATGGTGCCGGTAACGGTTACCCCTTCGCCCGATACTGTGGCTTATCATCAAACCGCTACTTTAACACCCTCATCGCGTATAGCAGGCGCTACCTACAACTGGTACGCATCTCCCACCGGTGGCGCACCGCTGGCCACCGGTACATTTACCACCCCGCCGCTTACCCGTAATGCTACTTACTATGTAGAGGCAGTAGACCCGCTGGGTAAAACCAGCTTTAAACGTACAGCCGTACCCGTAATAGTAGCCGGTGGTGCCGGCCCCTTGTGGACGTATGGTGTGGACCAGCAAAGCCCCATAACCGGCGGTATTGCCTGCGTGCTGTGCGCCGTTAACAACCCTAACCTGGCTGTAGATGAAGATACCACTACCGCTTCGCGCCTGGTGCTGCCGGTAGGCGTAGCTACCTACGTAGGGCAGCAGATCCGCTTCCCGGCTGAATACCAGGCCGGCGACAGCGTGGTATTTTTCTTAGGTACGCAGAACAATCCCCTGGCTACCGCCAATCTGCTGAACGGCATCCGGGTACAAACTTTCAATGGCGCCACCCCTAATGGTGATGCCACCTTCCTGAACAGCAGCCTTATTAAGCTGGACCTGCTGGGCATAGACGGCGGTATTAATAAATTCCGTGTAGCCTTTGCCGCTACACAACCGTTTGATGGTACCCGTATAGACCTTACCTCTACCGTAGGTTTATTAGACGGTTTAAATGTATATGAAGCCGCCGCCATGATGCCGGTACAGGTAACCAGGGTAAACCCCGCATCCGATACCGTAGAAGTGGGCAAAACGGCCAGCTTTACAGCCGGTATTCCGCGTATTCCCAATGCTACCTTCAGCTGGTATGAAACACCAACCGGCGGCACGCCTGTATTTACCGGCGCTAACTTTACCACACCGGACATACTGGATAACAAGGTGTATTATGTAGAAGCATTTTCACCCAACGATGGCTTACATAGCCTGATACGTACAGCTGTACCCATTTACGCCAAGGCGGTGAATAACCTCCTGTGCGGGGCCGCCGCCACACAATCCGCCGGCACCAGTGGTGTAGCGTGTTTGGGTTGTTCCGTAATAAATCCCTTACTGGCCATTGATGGCGATGTGAATAGCGCATCTGAGCTGCGTGTAACCATTGGCCTGCTGGGCGGGGTGTACCAGGGTTTAGGCTTTAGCGCATTAAGCGGCGCTAAGGATACGCTGCGTATAGGCGTGGGCGTCAACACCGGCCTGTTAAACCTGGGCGCCTTATCCGGTTTAACCTTTACCCTGTATAGCGGTAATACCCAGGTAGCGCAGGCTAATAACGCAGCCCTGCTGGATCTGCATCTGCTGGGTGATACTACCCGCGGAGAAATTGTTTTTGCGCCCGGCGTAGCATTCGACAGTGTAAAAATAGATTTCAACGCTTTACTGGCAGCCATCAGCTCCTTCAGGATCTACTACGCTAAATTCACCCCGCCCAACGCCGTGGTGGCAGACAGCGTGGTAAGGGCATGCCCCGGCGGCAGTGTAGCTTTAAAGGCTACTTTGCCTGCAGGTAGCGTGTTCCGCTGGTACGATTCCTATTCCGGCGGTAACCTGTTGTTCACCGGCGCCACCTTTAACGCCGGCAACATTACTTCAGATACTACTTTTTATGTAGAAGCAGTATCCACCGGTGCAGATGCCTGCGGCAGCAATACCCGCACGCCGGTTCAGGTAAAACTGGGCCTGCCTGCTGTTGCGGTGAACCCGTCCACCATTACAATAGACAAAGGGCATACTGCCACCTTTAACGTAATATCTCCCAACGCTAATTATACTTACCGCTGGTTTACAGCAAATACCGGCGGCACAGCCATTCACACCGGCGCACAGTTCATAACCGCTGCGCTGGATTCCAATACTGTTTATTATGTGCAGGCCGATTCCAGCGGCTGCAGCAGTAAGCGTACGCCCGTTTACGTTATTATCTCCACCTTACCGCCGGTACCGGATATTATTCCCGATACCGCCTATGTAAGCACCGGCCAAAGGGCCACCTTCCGTATTGCCAATCCTGATCCGGCGCTTACTTACCGCTGGTATAGTGTGGATAGCGGCGGCGTAGTGCTGGCTACAGATACTATTTATACTACCCCTGCCATAACTGCAAATGGTAAAGTATATGCAGAGGCGGTGAATGCCTCTAACCAGGCCAGCCGCACCCGCGCAGTAGGCGTTATACAGCTGGTGAATGCACCCGGCGGTTTGCCCTGTACCTACAGCAATGCGCAGCAAAGCCCGGTATACACCGCACCGCTCAGCATTTGCCTGTTGTGCAGTGTAACCAACCCGGGTAATGCTATAGACGGGGATACCACTACGGCCTCCCACATCCGCTCTAATGTAGGTATTGGTTATATAGGCCAGCACCTGCAATTCCAGCACCCCGGCATGGCGGGCGATAGCATTCGCCTGATACTGGGCCTGCC
>NZ_DATCRF010000366.1:0-6900 GCF_036569125.1 Chitinophaga sp.
AACCTTACCTGGGAAAGCAAGCACCAGCTGAATGCCGGTGTGGATATAGGCCTGTTCAAACGCGTGAACCTTACGGTGGATGTATATAATAACATTACCAAAAACCTGCTGCTGCAGGTATCCCAGCCGCTTTCCATTGGCTTTGAGCAACGCTGGGAAAACTCCGGTGAAATTGTGAACAAAGGCATTGAGCTGGGCTTAAGCAGTGTGAATATTAAAACCCGCGACTTTGAGTGGAACACGGATTTTAACATCAGCTTCAACTCCAACAAGCTGCAAAAGCTGCCCAGCGATATTACGCGCACACAGCCTACCTGGAGCATTTCACAGATCTACCGTAACGGCGGCAACCTGTATGAGTTTTACATGCCTAAATGGTTAGGCGTAAATGCACAAACCGGCGCGCCGCAATGGGAAGTGATACACCGGGATGCTGATGGAAAGGAAACCTCCCGCGAAGCTACCTCCGACTACGCCAGCGCCACTTACCAGGAAGTAGGATCGGCCCTGCCTAAATTCCAGGGTGGTATTAACTCCCAATGGAAGTACAGGAACATTGCGCTGAGCGTAAATGCTTATTTCCTTTCCGGCAACAAAGTGTTCAGCAATGCGCTGCGCTTTGTAATGAACGATGGTATTGAGCCTTATTACAACCAGATAGTGCTGCCGGATGGTTACAGCACCTGGACCAAACCCGGGGATAATGCTACGGAGCCCAGCCCGCAGAATAATGCGAATGCCACAGAAACCTCTACCCGTTACCTGAAAGACGGCAGTTTCTTTGCCATCCGTAACATATCACTGTCGTACACGCTGCCTAAAATATGGACCAGCCCTCTGAAGCTGGATGATGTAACCCTTTCCCTGACTGCCGATAACGTATATACGTTCACGAAGTTCCTGGGGCAGGATCCATCCACCACCATTGCCACGGGCAGCTATGTAATGCCCGGCGTGTCTGACTTTAAGTATCCCAATAATCGCCAGTACCTGTTAAATATTAACATCCGGTTCTAGGAAAAAAATTTAAGATCATGCGTACAAAATTCATACTCCTTATATTGGGTTTGCCGCTGCTGATAGCCGGCTGTCTGAAGGATGTAAATCCAAGCGATGCATTGAACACCGGCTCACTAACCGCCACCAAAGCAGGTTTGCAGCAGGCGGTGAACGGTGCTTACGCATTATTCAAAGATCATACAGAGTTCAATGGTACAACAGACCTTAACAACATGTACCTGCGCCAGTATTTTCAGCTCAGCGATTTTGCTTCTGATGATATTGTGTGTGCACAAACCACTACGGATCCCCTGTACTACAGCTTTTCACTGGATCATACGCCTACACAAACGAATAGCCGTTACTTCTGGTATATCTCTTACAAGATCATTAACGATGCCAACACGGTAATAGAATCTGCAGAAAAGATAGCCAACCCGGATGAAGGCATTAAACAGCTGATAGGCGAATGTTATTTCCTGCGCGCATTCTGCCACTTTAACCTGGTGCGTTTGTTTGCAAGGCCTTATACACAGAACCCTTCCGGCCAGGGCATTATCCTGCGCACCTCTACCAGCGACGAAGCATTAAAGGCCCGCGCAACGGTTGCAGAAGTATACAACGCCATAGTAGCCGATGCAGCAAAAGGCGCAGAGCTGATGAACCAGCCGCGCGGGGTACAGTTCGGCTCCAAAGAAGCTGCCTGGGCGCTGTTATCAAGGGCCTACCTGTACAAAGAGAATAATGACAGCACTACTTTTTATGCCGATAAGGTGATAAACTCCAACCGCTTTTCCCTGGAAACAGCCGCCACTTTCCCGCAGCTGTTCGCCAATGCCATGGCGGGCAGGGAGACCATTTTCTGCGCTGCCTTTACAAAGGTGGATGATTATGGTAAAGGAGGCTCCATTGCTTCTATGATCTATTCTGACGGTAATTCCGGCTGGGGCGAGGAATTTGCCTCCCAATCCCTGCGGGATACCATGGCAGAACATCCGGAAGATATACGCTGGTCTTATATAGTACCGGCCAAGAACCCCGATGGCAGTTTGCAGAAGAAGAATGGCATTGAAACGTATTACATCAGCAAGTTCTCTTTCCAGGAGGGCAGCCCTACGCTTAGCTCCCCTATCCTCTTCCGCCTGGCGGAAATGTACCTGAACAAGGCGGAAGCAGCTGCTAAAAAAGGAAATACTGCCGAAGCGCTGGATAACGTGGACATGATCCGCAAGAACCGCGGTTTGCAGAATGCCTTGTACAACAAAGTGCTGCCTGCCGGCAAAACCGCGCTGGATGTGGTGTTGAAGGAGCGGCGTATAGAGCTGGCCTTTGAAGGGCACCGCAACTTTGATGTGTACCGTAATAAACGGAACATGAACCGCACCTACTGGGGTTATCACCTGCCCGGTTTAAAAGAATCTGACATAAACCTGGCGGCAGCGCCCGGCGGTTATGCCAACATGATCATAAAACCGGATGCTAACCGCATTATATATTTTATACCGATCGATGAGATACAGACCAACAAGCTGTGCCAGCAAAATCCTTAATCATTAATCCGTATTTATTATGCAAATCAGCAAACATATATATACCGGCCTGCTGTTAGCTGCAATAGCAGTGGGTTGTAAGAAAGATGAAACCGCACCTGCAGCGGATATCGTGTATACGGTAGCCATCCAGGACAAGACCGTTACCTTCACCAATACCACCACCGGCGCCGTATCTTATAAATGGGATTTTGGCGACGGGGCAACTTCTACAGAAGCCAGCCCGGTACACACCTATCCCGATAAAGGCAAGTATGTGCCTACTTTATATGCTACCGATAACAACGGAAAGGTAGCGGAAGGATCAACGGTGATCTACATTGCCAAAACATCGCCTGTGAAGCTGGATGATAACAGCTTTGCCGACTGGGCTACGGTAACGGATTATGTGATTACCCCGGCTGCCGGTGAAACGTACTTTAAAAAGCTCACCATTGACTATGATGCATCGTACGTGTACATGCTGGTGGAAGTGAACTCCAAAGAAGCCAATGCCGACATCTACGATTTTTACCTGGATACGGATAACGACGCCAGCACCGGTTTTGTAACCGACTTTGCAGGCGCAGGGTTCGACGTATTGCTGGAAGGCACAGTGCTGGGCAACTGGCTGGATGCCTTTAACCATAAAGGCGCACCCAATGAATTTTCCTGGGACCCTACCGGTGCTACGGAATTTTACAACGTAGGATATAAAGCGCAGGATGGCAACACATTTAAGTTTGAAATGCGCATTTCCCGCAGTAAATTGAAAGGCCTGGCAGCTACCACGGCATTTAAAATGGGCATTATGGCCACCAAAGGCGACTGGTCGGCCGGCTTAGGCCGCATTCCCGGCGCCGGTGCAGCCGCTATTCAGGTTAACTTTGAATAAACCCTATGACTGAACTAAAAGCTAATGGCAGGTTACTGTCGCTGGATGTGATGCGCGGCATTATTATGCTGCTGCTGGCCGGCGAAAGCTGCCGGGTATACGAATCGTTACACGAGCTGCATATAGGCGGGCTGTTTGATATGCTCATTACACAGTTCTTTCACCATCCCTGGCACGGCCTCCGTTTCTGGGACCTGGTGCAGCCTTCATTTATGTTTATGGCTGGTACTGCCATGTACATTGCCGTAACACGCAAGCGTGCCAAAGGTGTTTCTGAACAAGATAACTTCCGGCACATTGCCATTCGCAGCCTGAAGCTGTTCCTTTTCGGTACCGGCCTGCATTGCGTATATGCAGGACGGTTAGTATGGGAGCTGTGGAATGTGCTTACGCAGCTATCATTCACCACCCTGGTGGCCTATTTCCTGATAGGCCGCTCTTTTAAGGTGCAGATAGCAGTGGCATTGGGCATGGTGATACTGAATGATGTGCTGTACCGCAGCATACTGGTGCCCGGTTTTGACCAGCCTTTTGTGCAGGGCCATAACTTTGGCGCCTATATGGATACCTTGCTGATGGGTAAAATAAACCCTGACGGCTGGGTAGCCATCAACTGTATTCCCACAGCGGCACATACCATTTTAGGCGTAACGGCCGGTAAGCTGTTAATGAGCAGCTATAGCAGCGCTGTTAAAATAAAGGCATTGGTAATAGCGGGTATTATTGCGCTGGCGCTGGGTTTTGGCGCGGACCTTTCCGGTCTTTCGCCCATCATTAAACGCATCAGCACCGGCGGTTTTGTGCTGGCCTCCTTAGGCTGGGTTACGCTGATACTGGCCGCGGTATATTGGTGGATAGATGTAAAAGACCATCCGCGTGGCACCTGGGTCGCCGTAGTGATAGGCATGAACTCCATTTTCATTTACCTGCTTTTTGAAACAGTAGGCGCACAGTGGCTGAACGGCGTTGTAGCTATTTTCGTAACCGGTTTTACAGGCTGGCTGCATATCACACCGGCCATACAGGCTGTATTATCTGCATTTGCAGTATGGGCTTTGGAATGGTATATTTGTTACTGGTTATACCAGAAAAAGATATTCTTCAAATTATAATCGTTATGAAACGCAGAGACTTTTTACGGAACACCGCCGTAGCAGGGGTAGGTTTTTCCCTGTTACAAACACCGGCACAGCTGATAGCTTCAGAAAAAAAGGCTAAGGTAAGAATGGGCCTCATAGGCGTAGGCGCCCGCGGGCTGGGGCATTTAGAGCTTTGCCTGCATCGCAGTGATGTAGAGGTAATAGCCATTGCAGACCCGGATACGCAGTACACCATTCCCAAAGCGCGGAACCTGATCAGCAAAGCCTACGGCGCTAAAAAGGTAGCAGAGTATACCAATGGCCCGGAAGATTTTCATAACCTGCTGAAACGTGACGATATTGACGCTGTAATTATAGCCACCCCCTGGGAATGGCATACCATACAGGCCGTAGCTGCCATGAAGGCCGGTAAAACGCCTGCCGTGGAAGTTTGCGGCGCATCTGACATACAGGAGTGCTGGGAGCTGGTGAACACCAGCGAAGCAACCGGCGTACCCCTGTTCGGGATGGAGAATGTATGTTACCGCAGGGATGTGATGGCGGTACTGAATATGGTGCGCCAGGGCCTGTTTGGTGAGCTTATTCACCTGCAGGGCGGTTACCAGCACGATCTGCGCGAAGTGAAATTCAACAACGGCAAACAATATTACGGTGGTGGTGTGGAGTTTGGCGAGAACGCATTATCAGAAGCCAAATGGAGAACCAACCACTCCGTACACCGCAATGGCGACCTGTATCCCACGCACGGCCTGGGACCTGTGGCCAACATGATCAACATTAACCGCGGCAACCGCCTGATGAGCATTACCTCTATGGCTACCAAATCACGCGGGCTGCATAAGTACATAGTAGATCATGGCGGCGAAAACCATCCCAATGCAAAGGTGGAATTTAAGCTGGGCGATATTGTAACCTCGCTGATAAAAACCAATAACGGGGAAACCATTATGCTGTCGCACGATACCAACTCCCCCCGCCCCTACTCGCTGAACTTCCGCGTGCAGGGCACCAATGGCTTGTGGATGGATGATGTACAATCCGTGTACGTAGAAGGTAAAAGCAAACCGCATACCTGGGACAAGGCCGGTGATGAATCCGATGCTAACAGCTACATGGCTAAGTATGACCACCCGCTGTGGAAGCGCTACTCCGCCGACACTGCAGGCGCCGGCCATGGCGGCATGGACTGGTTTGTGATCAATTCCTTTGTGGAAAGCATTAAACGCGGCACACCGTATGCGCTGGATGTATATGACCTGGCTACCTGGTATGCCATTACCCCGCTGAGCGAGCAGTCCGTATCAGAAGGCGGCCAGGTGCAGTATATCCCGGACTTTACGCGCGGGAAATGGATGAACCGCAAACCCATTTTTGCGCTGGATGGAGAATATTGAGTGTTTTATACAGAGAAGCAGTATTTACAAGCCCTCCGGAAAAGCCGGAGGGTTTTTTATTATACTCTTTTTCTTTTTACGATCATCTGATAGGGCAGAAAATACAACGCATTTATAAGGGAGCATATAATGATCAATATAATGGGGTCCAGCAGGCTGCTTATATTCATCATACCCATCTTCCAGAAAAGGCCCTTCATCACCACCAGCAGCATGCTTAGCGGTAATGCAGCAGCATCCAGCGCCAGGATGATGATCAACGGCCACCAGCGGCTTTCTTTTAATGCGCGGAAGGCCTGTATGGCCGTAAAAAAGGTTACCAGGCAATAGATCAGCACCAGGATCAGATCTTTCAGCGTACTTCCTCCGATCTCTGTGCTGTAATACCTGATGGAGGTGCTTTGGTTTATTATCTTGTCAATGGAAAACTCGTAGAGATAACCGGTTATGATTATATAAGCAATGAGTACCAGTATTCTTTTAAACGTGGTCATAATCAATTTAAGGCCTTTATGCTAACCTGCAGCCCTGGATGCGCTAAGATAAGCCTTCATTTAGTTTTTTGTTTAATTACAGCCCCGTTCTTTTTCCGCATTGCATAAATACTTTTCCCGCTTCGATTACCAGCTGCGTTTTATCATGACAACCTTTGCATCCAAATAAATTACAGATGAAAGGACTTCTAAACAAATATCTACTATTTGTAATGGGATTGGTATTGTCTTATATGAACGTGAACGCGGAGGAGATACCACGCGGCAGCATTAAAGGCACCGTAGTAACCAGCGACGGTAATGCTGCGCCATCCGTTACTGTACTGTTAAAGGGCACCAAAAAATATGCGGTCACCAATGAGAAAGGCGAATTTATACTACGCGATGTGCAGCCCGGAACCTATGAGCTGGTGGTATCGCTGATCGGGTTTAACACCATACAGCAATCTGTAACGGTGGAAGCCGATAAACAAGCCAGCACAACCTTCC
>NZ_DATCRF010000367.1:0-2535 GCF_036569125.1 Chitinophaga sp.
ATATAGAGTTCTGGGGCGCTACCGGTATGTGCACCAGCTTTTACCTGGGCGCATTGCGCGCCTTCACTGAAATGTCAGAACACCTGCACCAGGATGCAGCTGACTATAAAGAACTGTATAATAAAGGCAGGCAGCAATTGGAAACGGAACTCTATAACGGCGAATTTTTTATTCAAAAGATCCAGTGGACAGGCTTGAATGCACCCGATCCGGTAAAGGCGCAATCATTCGGCGGCGCTTATTCACCGGAAGCCCTGGAGCTGTTAAAGAAAGAAGGTCCTAAATATCAGTACGGCGCCGGCTGTTTGTCTGATGGTGTGCTGGGAGCCTGGATAGCGCGGGTTTGCGGGCTGGATAATATTATGGATGCCGCTAAAATTAAAAGCCACCTGGCTGCAGTGTATAAATACAACCTGCGGCAGGACCTTTCCGAACATGTAAACCCGCAAAGGCCTACCTATGCGCTGGGAAAAGAGGGCGGCCTGCTGCTGTGCTCCTGGCCTAAAGGGGGAAAGCTTTCCCTGCCTTTTGTTTACAGCAATGAAGTGTGGACGGGGATAGAATACCAGGTAGCATCACACCTGATCTTTATGGGCGAGGTAGAGAAAGGCCTGCAGATCGTAAGAACCTGCCGGGACCGGTATAACGGCAAAGTGCGCAACCCGTTCAATGAATATGAATGCGGGCATTGGTATGCCAGGGCAATGTCAAGCTATGGATTGCTGCAGGCTTTGACCGGCGTACGTTATGATGCAGTTGAAAAAACATTGTATGTTGATTCAAAGGTGGGCGACTTTACCAGCTTCCTGAGCACAGAAAGTGGTTTTGGGAATGTAAGCCAGAAGAATGGGAAGGTGCGGTTTAATGCAGTAAGCGGTAAGCTGGATATAAGAAAGATTGTGGTAGCAGGGAAGGAGCAAGCAGCGTAGATAAGCTTTAACTTTATTCCCTCAATAAAGCGCCCGATATGACAACATTTGCAAAGGATGCCTTCAAAGGTAAAACCGCTATTGTAGTAGGTGGTTCAAGAGGTATTGGAAAGGCCATCGTAGAACGTTTAGCCGCAGCCGGAGCCGCAGTGGCCATTAATTATGTGAACAGCGCTTCCGCTGCGGAACAGATGGCAGAAAAGATCAGGCAGCAGGATGGTAAAGCCGTTGCCATACAGGCAGATATCTCCAAGCTGCCGGCTATCAAAACACTTTTTGATAAAGCGGAAGAGGCGTTGGGGAAACCTGATATCGTAGTTGCCAATGCCGCCAACTATATCCCCGCTTTATTATCCGAAGCTACGGAAGAGCAATATGATGCTGTGTTCAACACCAATGCGAAAGGCATCTTTTTTGTGCTGCAGGAAGCCGCCAGAAGGGTAAAGGATGGGGGCCGCATCATCGTTACCTCTACCGGCGGCACACAAATGTATTTTTCTATGAACGCCATTTACCTGGGTAGTAAAGGAGCGATAGAACAATTTGTAAGAGTGCTGTCGCGGGAATTGGGAGAGCGCAATATTACGGTCAATGCAGTATCCCCGGGTTTTACGAATACAGATCTGCTGCCCGAGCGCGACCGCGCGATAGCTGCGGCCATGTCGCCTTTTAAACGGGTAGGAGAGCCGGAAGATGTGGCCGATGTAACGGTTTTCCTGGCCAGCGATGCGGGCAGGTGGATAACCGGGCAGAATATAGGAGCGGGAGGAGGCGTGTTTTAGATCGTGCTATTAATTGGCTCCCCGGCCAGTATATTCCTGTGCACCTCGCCAGGCAGCACACGGTAAACAGGTATTTTTATTTTTAGCTGAACGCATAAGGCTCTTATGCTCCTGTCAATTTCTTCATTTGAATAGCGGGATGAGAAATGCCCCAGGATCAGCGTTTCAATATTCAATTGGGAAACCATTCTTAAAACCTGCTCTAAATTACTGTGCTTGTTCCGGTGGGTGTTTGCGTGGTGCAGCTCCTGTTCTCCTAAAAAGGTAGCTTCATGGATCAGTATTTTCGTGTTGTTCCATCTCTCAGGATCATCCACCGGCGTATCTCCTGAATAGGTGAGTATGTTGGTCCTGATCTGCTCTGTCATTTGCTCCTTGCCAATTTCCGCGATCCGTTGTAAGATGGCTTCCTGTGATAAGCTCGCATATTCTTTTTTCAATTTGTTCTTTACCTGGTAAACCTGGTAACCAAAACTTTTAAAAACATCTTTTGCTGCCGGTACGTGATTATTCCGGATGGATTGCACAAACAGGTCGTCCTTTATTTGAATGTGCTCATTTTCTTTGATGCCCTTCCAGGTAGTGCCGCTTACATGCGGATCAAAATTTTTTGAAAAGGTTTCTATGGCAGGGAAGGAGCTGGAACTTAAAGGATAGAAGATCTTGGGAAAACCTTCTCTTGCATTCAGCTGGTTGAATTGCAGCAGTCCCGTTAAATGATCCCGGTCTGCATGAGAAATAAAAACATTATCTATCTTTCTTGCTTTTTGCAGTAAAGCAGCTGTGATACCGTCGCCTGCATCAAACAGCAATCCTAATTCTTC
>NZ_DATCRF010000368.1:0-9798 GCF_036569125.1 Chitinophaga sp.
GCCGTATCCAAAATACCAGGTTCCTGCTACTACGGTACACATCCTGTCATCCGGATGCAGGTGGGCCGGAATTTTTGTGTTAGCCGCTACCTTTAACAAAATGGTGTACAGGCCGGGTTTGGAAGGATCGCCGTGAATAACGATCACCTGTACCGCGCTTAAGTTGGAAGAACCCGGCGCAGATACACCGCTTGCCTTTGTATTGATAATTTCCTGCTGCGTCATTCTCAGCTGCCCGTTCCCCTCAGACTGTGCACTTGCCGAAGCAACAAAAAACAGCAATAACAGGAATAATAGGTTTATTTTAACTGTGTACATAAGTTTCATTTATTATTGATTAATGGAAGATCATTTCGTTTCGAGCAGAAATGCAAGCAGATCCTGTTGCACCTGTGGGGTATTTTCCTGCACGATCCAATGCCCGGCTCCTTTAATGATAGAGGGTGTTACATGCTCCGCAACCAGTTTGCAATGCTCCGGCAAAAAGGCGCTTGCGTATTCGCCCGCCATTGCCAGCAAAGGCATTTTTAACTTATGTTTCATAAACTCCTTATTATCCAGTGCATCCTGGTCAAAAGCAGCAAACCAATGAAAAGCGCCGTAGGTTGATCTTGGGGTTTTGTAAGCGCGTATAAACTCATCTGTTTCTTCTTTGGTAAATGCGTTTTGTACATGTCCTACCACGGGCCAAAAACCTGTAAGGAACTCTTTTTCCTTTCCGGCAACCACCTCTGCCGATGCTGGCAGGGCAAAAAAGCCAAACCACCAGGCCTTTGCCCTTACTTCGCTCCAAACAGGCTCCACGCCGGGCAGCAAAGCATCCAGCAGTGCCAGCTTTTTCACCTCGTTACTATACTGCGCGGTATATGCATAGGCTACCATCAGACCAATATCATGGCCTACTACATCTATATTGCTGTAGCCAAGCTGCTTTATGAGGCCATGCAGATCCTGCGCTAATTGCTTTTTGGTATAACCGGTATCAGGTTTATCGCTTTCACCCAGGCCCGGCAGGTCAGGTGCAATAACCGTAAAGTGTTTGGAAAGCTCCGGCAATAAACGGTTCCACATATACCAGTTTTGCCCGAATCCATGGATCAGCAATAATGGCTCGCCGGAGCCGCCTATAACATAGTGGATCCCGGTACCATTAATTTTGACGGTGGCGCTTTTAAAATTGGCCGGCGGCGGCGCAGGCTGCAGCGTTGCGGTAACGGTATCTGTATTAACAGGGCCGGCGGCTTTCAGATCCGGCTGCGGGTTATTACATGCCGCAAAAAGAAAGCCGGCAACAAGAACGAACGTTAACTTCATAGCAGAAAATTTTATACGGTTATTTAAATTGTGTCTGAGCTATTACTTTGCCTGCTTCCCTATCCATTCAAGAATATAATCAGCGTCCTGTTTCCAGGTAGACTGGCCCAGCACAAAGTGATTGCGCCCTTCAAACTCCTTGTAATCCGTAACGGAATTACTGTGCCTGTATTTCCGGTAGTTGGCGTAGTTGAGAGAAGCTGGTATGGTGTGATCCGCGCTGCCTGAAGTAAGCAGCAAAGGGGCATGCGGGTTTTCAAACTTTATGCTGGCAGCCTTTGTTATGGTGTCTCTTACAATAAGCTTTGATTCTGGTATAGCAAACTTGTAGTAAGCCTCTTTTTGCTCATCACAGCTCATTCCATTGGTGAATGCATATTGCCATTGCTTAAAAGACATTAAGAATGATTTCCCGGCCGGAGTGAAAAAGCCAAGCGGGCCCCAGCCTGCTTTTAAAAACGATAGCTTAAAGGTGATGATGCCCTGCGGCGGTACGGAGTGAATGGCAATTCCCAAAGCGCCCAGGCCTTCCTGTAATAAAAGCTGCACAATGAGCCCTCCTATTGAGTGCCCGATCAATATGGGTTTTTCCGGCAATGCTTTCACGATCGAAGCATAGTGGTCAATTAATGCCGGTAACCTCATGGAAGCTATCTCTGTGTTAGGATGGCTATTACGCAAAACTTCAGGGGAAGCATTCTTATGGGGCCAGGCAGGGGCCATTGTCTGGTATCCATGCTGCCCGTAATAGCGCTGCCATTCATCCCAGCAATTGTTACCGACAAAAGCGCCTGTAATAAAAACTATTGTTTTTGGAGGAATATTTTGCACGATCCGTTTTTTGGTTAATAATTGTTTTCCAGCACCAAACAAGGTGCCATCAACCTAAATAAGTATCAATCAAACACTTGATGAAAGTGAAGTGCAAAGCCACCGCGAAATATCGCGGTGCTGAAAACAATACCACGAAATAGAACGGCATTAATTGTATCTTTAAAAGGATAGCAAAAGGAACGCGAATTATTTATATATATTTAGCTCCAAAAACAGTTTTTAATTCCAATCAGGAACCACCAGGAAATATCTCCGCACATTATGCGAAGGCAAATTAAATATGTGTTTATACTGGCAGCGCTTATTTATTCTGCGGTTGTTGCTGCGCAGCAACCGGATCATAGTGGCGCCGGTTTGCTATTGCAATTGAAAAAAAGTGAAGAAGATACCCTGAGAGTAAACCTGCTTTTGCAGTTAAGCGAACATTATTTCAAAAAAGCATCCGGCAGTAAAAAAGACCTTGATAGTGCGCTATCATACGGATATGCGGCTGAACAGCTTAGCAAGAATTTAAATTATCCCAAAGGCATTGGAAATAGTTACGAACAGCTCTCGAAGATCCTTCACGTACAAAATAATACGGCCAGAGCCAGGCAATTTGCGGATAAGGCTATTGCTATTTTTAAAGCGCACGGCTTTTTCCTGGAGCTAGGTTATGCTTACTATGATCTGTCAGGTTATCATTCAATAAATAAAAATGATGAATTAACAAAAAGGATCCGCATAGTAGAAGAACTTGCCTTACCCGCATTTCAAAAGTCAGGAAGTAAATTAAAGGAAGCAGATATCCTGAAAGAGTTGGGCGACCTGCTGCAGCTAATTGGGAATTATACAAAGGCCTTATCTGTGCTGCATCGTTCCCTTCAATTATACCAATCCATTAAATATCCCAATCTTGAAGGTATTTATGACCTTTTAGGCGCTGTTTACAGTATTACCGGAAATAATGAACAAGCTTTAAAATATGGGCTGCTTGCCGTAAATGCTGCTGCATCCGTTCATGATACCACTATTCAGCTGGCTACCATTTTCAACCGCATAGGCTCCACCTATAGCCATATGAAAAAATATAATGCCGCCTATGATTATTTCCAAAAGGCATTATACATAGCAAAAAAATATAACAACGCTGAAACCATTGTTTTGCTAAGCTCCAAGATCTCCAGAACGCTTATAGCATTAAATAAACCATATGAAGCACTAAAAGTTCTGCAGGAGGCCCAACAAAAATATCCTACACAGGAGATCTATTCACAGCTCTATCTCACTGCAAGCTTGCTGATCACTTATAAAGAATTAAAGCAATACCACCAAGCCCAAAAATATTGCGGCCAGCTCTTAGCTATTTCCAAAAAGCTTGATAAGTACGAGCCGGACCAGAGCGAGGTCCAATACCCGGTAACGGAATTTTACCTGGCTACCCATCAATATGAGCTGGCCCGTAAACATCTTGCGGGAACAGACACTTTTTACAAAGCCATTCAAAGTCCTTTAGAATTAAACCACAATCATTATTTATGGTTTAAGCTGGATTCTATACAAGGCAACTATCTTGGCGCCATTTCCCATTACCAGCTGTATAAACTGTTAAGTGATTCTTTGTTAAATGAAACCACCAGCAATCACATTGAGCAGCTGCAGATAGAGTTTGAAACGGAGAAGAAAAACCAGGATATCAAGATGCTTGAAAATGCCACCAGGCTGCAGCAAAATAAAATAGCACAGGCCAATCAAACCCGTAACTGGGTTATTGGTGTTGGTATACTGCTGCTTATTATTATAGGCCTGCAGGCAAATAATTCATGGATCCGGCAACAGGCTAATAAAAAATTAAAGGTTCAGCAAAAGGAGATCGAAAAGAAGAACCTTGCCCTTCAACATTTAGTTACAGAAAAAGAATGGCTCATAAAGGAGATCCATCACCGGGTAAAAAACAACTTCCATACGGTGTCGGGCCTGCTGGCAACCCAATCAGCATATCTTAAAACAGATGAAGCTATTGAAGCCGTGAGTGAAAGCCACCACCGCATCCAGGCCATGTCGCTCATTCATCAAAAGCTCTATCAGTCAGAGAATTTATCGGCCATCTATATGCCGGACTATGTATATGAGCTGGCAGATTACCTGCGGGACAGCTTTAATATCCGCAAATCGGTTCAATTCAATTTACAGATTGAACCCATCGAATTAAATCTTTCGCATTGCGTTCCACTGGGACTTATTATGAATGAGGCGATCACCAATTCGATCAAGTATGCTTTCCCGGGTAATAAGCATGGCACCATCAATATTTCATTAAAGCATAAATCGGAGCATAATTTATTATTAACCATCAGTGATGATGGAATTGGGCTGCGGCAAAGTGCTGCTACCGCAGTTCCACAGTCAATGGGCATGAAGCTTATGTATGGATTGAGTGAAGATATAGACGGAAAATTCAGCATCAGCGGTTATAATGGAACCGCCATAACCCTGGAATTTATTTATGATCCTTTGCCATCATAAATAAGCGTTAAAACATTATTCCCATGAAAGAGAAAATATTAATTGTTGAAGACCAGTTTGTGGAAGCCGATTACCTGAGGATGATGCTTACGCAGGCAGGTTATATTATTACCGGCATTGCGCGGTCGGTTTCACAGGCAGAGCAGCTCATAAAAAGTGAAAAGCCCGATTTTGTGCTGGTAGATATTTTTTTAAAAGGCCGGCAAACAGGGATTGACCTGGCTAAACAGCTCTCTGCCGATAATATTCCGTTCGTTTATTTATCGGCCAATTCTGATGAGGAGGTGCTGAATGCAGCCAAAACCACCGAGCCTTATGGGTTTTTAGTAAAGCCCTTCAGGGAAAAGGATCTCCTTGTTGCGCTTGAAATTGCACACTACCGCCATAAACACAACCAGGAATCAAAATGGCGCAACGAAAAGCAGCTTACAAAAGACCTATTTAACATTGAGAAGGAAGAGGGGAACTGGAACACAAAAGTGATTGAAACGGCTAAGGTGCTTCAAAAGCACATACCTTTCGATTGTATGGAGGTAAAATACAAGCCCCTGGAGAGCAGGCAATACAGTTGTTTTGCATTTATGCGAACGGGGTTTAGTGAATACCAGACCATTGATGTGAACAGCCTTTCAACCATGTCGGGCAGACCCATGGAAGAAATTAAAGGCCAGCTTGAACAAAGCCCCATTGATAACACGGCAAAGTGGTATAACGGTGATGATTTTAAAAGATTACTTTCCCTTCATCCCATGAAAGCTTTGCTTGCAAAAATGTCCGGGTTTTCTTCCAACCTGGTTTTGCCGTTCATAAGCTCCGATAGCTATATGTTCTCGCTCAGCTTCTTCCGCCGTTTGGAAGAAGGCTATAACGCAGAACATCTTGACCTGCTTTTCCGCCTGCAGCAACCACTGATCGCTGTGATGAACAGTATTGCTGCAAATGAAAAAAGACCGGCATTATCATTTACCAGCATTCCCCATCGTAAAGCAGCTGATCCAAACCCGGATTTTGGAACTATTATCGGAAAAAGCCCTGCCTTGCTGAATGTAATGGACCTGGTAGGCCAGGTAGCCTATTCAGATACTTCTGTTCTGTTGCTCGGGGAAAGCGGGACGGGGAAAGAGAAAATTGCCGATGCTATTCATAATTTATCTACCCGGAAAAACAAGCCGTTTATAAAAGTGAATTGTGCCGCGCTGCCTCCAACTTTAATTGAATCTGAATTATTTGGCCATGAGAAAGGGGCTTTTACCGGCGCGCATGATAAACGTATCGGCAAGTTTGAAAAAGCTGCCCATGGCACTATTTTACTGGATGAAATTGGAGAAATGCCCCTTGAGCTGCAGGTAAAATTATTAAGGGTATTGCAGGAGAAAGAGATAGAAAGAATAGGTGGCCGGGATACCCTGAAGATCAACGTAAGGATTATTGCAGCCACGAATAAAAACCTTGAAAAAGAGGTTGCAGAAGGGCGTTTCCGGCTGGACCTGTATTATCGTTTAAATGTTTTTCCCGTGCGGCTTCCGCCCCTGCGGGAACGGAAGGAAGATATTCCTGCGCTGGCCTATCACTTCATGAATTATTACAATTACAAATCCGGGAAAAAGATCAGTGGTATTTCAGACAACGTTTTAACAAGCATGATGGCTTATAACTGGCCCGGTAATATCCGTGAGCTTGAACATTTGATTGAAAGAAGCATTTTGCTTGCCCGGGGCAGCCTGATAGAAGATATTCAGCTGCCGGCCATTCAAAAAACATCCGCGGCAAGCGTTGAAAGCTCGTACATAAAGACCATTCACGAGAATGAACGGGATTATATTATATCAATCCTGAAAAAATGCAATGGAAGGATCTGGGGTGCAGGAGCAGCCGCTGAAATTTTAAACATCCCCCCTTCTACCTTAAAATCCAGGATGAAAAAACTGGGAATTAAAAAGGAGTTTATTCCGTAACAAGATGCTTATATTTGTTTTTGGCAGTTGAAAAAGAGCTAAAAGTTATGAACGGCCGCAAGCGCATGAAACAGCTATCCCTCACATTGATCACCTTATTTTTATTATCCGGACAGGCCTCGTTTTCCCAATCCAGCCTGCAATTGGGCGCATCAGGCGTTTTCTCGAAAACAAAAGGTTTCGGAGCAGAAATTACCGGGAATGCCCAATTGGCAAAGAACCTTTCCATAGGCTTAGGCGTGCGACCTATTAAATTTGAGGAACACAGTAAATTATACATACCGGTTTTTGCCACGCTGAAATATTATTATCCGATCCCAAAATGGAGGCTTTACGCCAGTTTGGATCCTGGTTATGGTATTTACTCCATGGAATATCTTTCAAACGAATTTTATACGCTTCGCAGGAATGGAGCCATCTATTTATCCGGCGGCTTTGGTATTATGGGGACTTCTGCATTGGCGCCCTACGCATCCATTCATTTTACAAAATTCGGGTTTACGGAGCATATCGGGATTTCTTCGCAATACCGGCCCATCAGCACTTTAAATTTTGCTGCCGGGCTGGTGCTGAATAAGCTGGTTTCGAAAAACATATTTGACCGGAGCACCCCAGCTCCTTTACGCAGCCAGGAATACTATGAAAAAAGCAGTAAAAATAAGAAAACGGCTGCCTGGATTATTTTGGGAAGCGGCGTTGCGCTCTTTGCCGGAGGTATTATTGTTGCCTCCCAGCACAACGACGAAGCCGCTGAAGCAGCGGTACCACTTGTTTTCATGAGCGGCACCGGTATTGTTACTTCGCTTGTAAGCATTCCTTTCTTTATTTCTGCGGGCAGCAATAAAAGGAAAGCAATGAACCTTTCTTCAGGTTTTGAAATGCAGAAGCCCCCTGTTAAGATGCAGCCGGGGCTTTTAGGCAATTCCAACCCGGCCCTGGCGGTAAAATTGGATTTTTAGATACGGCTTGGGACAAGACATGAAGCGGCATCCCAAATGGTAATAATACCGCAAATAAGTGAGGCTGGCCTCCGGCCGGCCCTTTTTTATGCTGAAAGCTGCTATTCCGTGCTTTTTCCTTAATATTGTAATACCAGCAACCCCTGATTTATGCGCCCCAATATACATTCCCTGTACAATCACCACAATTGTATAACTAAACAAATTCACTGTCATGAACTACTATTACCTCAACGCCATAGGCGAACAACCCCTCTATATTAAAGACAAAGCAGACCGCGATGCCGTAATAGATAACATCATCCGGTTAAGAGAGCAGCTTAGCGATAAAAAGAAAGGCATCCCCGAAAAGAAATTATCAGGCAATCTGATCCTCGGCACCTGGAACCTGCGGGAACTGGGCAACACTAAATACGGAGGCCGTATGCCGGAATCGCTGTATTACATTGCAGAGATCATTTCCAGGTTTGACCTGGTAGCCATACAGGAAGTAAGGGACCAGCTGGGAGACTTCAACAAAATATGCCGCATTCTTGGCAACGACTGGGGCGTGTTCACCAGTGTTGTTACGCAGGGAGCCTCCGGTAACAGGGAGCGGCTGGCCTTCGTATATGATAAACGTACCGTTGCATTCCGCAACATTGCAGGCCAGATCATTCTCCCTGAATCAGATGATACCACGCAGTTCGCAAGATCACCCTATATTGTCCGGTTCCAGTCGGGATGGCTGAAATTTGATATCTGCACGGCACATATCTACTATGGAAAAGACGCTAAAAATTCTGAAGAGTACCAGCGGCGGGTGAATGAAATAGCCACCATTACCGGCCATCTCAAAAAATACTATATAGAAAAGAAGGAGGCTTACAATGTGTTCCTGCTGGGCGATTTCAATATCGAGGATACCAAAAGCCCTACCTACAAAGCAGCCACCTCCTCTGCCTTTAAAATACCTGATGCGATCCTGGGAAAGAACCTGTTCAGCAATGCCAAAGAGGACAAGATCTACGACCAGATCCTGTATTACAACCAGTTTTCCGACATCACTTTTACAAAGGCAGGTGTTTTCAAATATTACGATTCAGTTTTTGGCAACCTCAAAGATTACGCTGCAAGGATCAACAGGCATCAGAGTAAAAAGATTGATTCAGACAAAGCTTTTAATGACTTCAGGACCTACCAGATGAGCGACCACTTTCCATTGTGGATTGAAATGAATACGGATCATACAGAGAGCTACCTGGGAATGATCAAAAACAAAAAGCCGGTATAATACCCATAACCCCTAAAATAATATTCACATGAAATCGCCCCTGATTCCCATTGACATCATTTCCATTTATAAGAACAAGCTGGGGGATTTGCTTCCCCTGCCTGCACGCATGGCTAAATGCACCCCTGATACGCACATCGCTATCTTCAAAACAGCTGAAGCACTTGCAAAAAAGGGCGGTAAGCTGATCTTAAGTGATCTGTTCCGCAGCCATGATATGCAGGCCCAGTCACACCAGGATTTTATATCCGGCAAGAAGAAAGCCTTTAGTCCGCCTCCCGGTGGCAGCTTTCATGAATCAGGAAGGGCCTTTGATCTTGATCTGAAAGCGATGAAGATAGAGCTGGCAGACTTCTGGACAATAGCCGGGAAGTTTGGCCTGGTGCCTATCATAGATAAACCCCAGAAATCAAAGTCTGAAGCCTGGCATTTTGACTGCAGGGGAAGCCACCAGCTGGTGTACCAATATTATTTAGAAAAGAAGGGAACGAACTTCAAGCCGTATACCGCTGCTTCTGCCAGCAGCATACTGGCAATAGGCGTACAGGTAGATACCTTTGGCCAGAACCAACAGGCTGCGGCGCTGCAATCCTGCCTGATACGGCTCGGAAAAGTGATCGGCAATATTGACGGGCAGATAGGCATGCGTACGCAGACCGCACTGGAAGAACTGGGTATTAATTTCAATCTGCAAAACATAGGCGGCATGCTGATAGAAGCGGAGAATCTTGTTCAGCAAAAGTTCCCGGCAGAATTTGTATTACCGCCAGCCTGAGAGAGCTGTTACGGACACGAAGGCCCTTTAACAAAGTTGAAGGGCCTTTTTCGTTTGTCGTTTTTTTCCAAACAGGCAACAACAACCGTTTTATACCTTTGCAAAAAGCATAAGATCTATGGCAGACACGTCCAAAAGCAAGTTAAAACATGAGCAGGTACAGTATATTGAGTTCCTCTCAAA
>NZ_DATCRF010000369.1:0-7006 GCF_036569125.1 Chitinophaga sp.
TGGCAACACACAGTTCCATAACACCCCAGCCACAACAGGCGCCGGCCGCAGAAGCACCGGCAATGCTTACACAGCCGCTTACTGCCGATAGTGCTTTGGAGCCGCTGCAACGGCTGCCCATACAATGCCGGCTAAATGTAGGCGCAGTAGATGATCCTTTGGAAAAGGAAGCAGATAATATAGCCGATACCGTTATGCGCATGCCGGAACCGTCCTTCATTCAACGTAAATGCGCGCATTGCGAGGAAGAGGAAAAAGTGCAGCGCAAACCCTTAACACCCTTTATTCAAAAACAGGAAGCGCCTTCGCCACCCACACCCGCTACCCCGCATGATGAATTTATGCGGATGATAGAAAGCGTTATCAGCGCAGATAACCAGGCCAGGCTGGAAAGAACGCGCATCATACGCGAGCGGGTGCTGGAACCTTTAACCGGCGCACGGGCAGATGGTATTACCTTTCTGAACCGCTTACGCAACGTTACGCCGGATGAAGCCGACCTGCTGATCCGTGATACGGTGTTCTTTGGCACCATACGCCGGTATTTCCGTGGCCGTACCTTATGGACGGTGTATACCATTCTCCAGTTCCATAATCATACCCCGGAGCCACATTTACGTTTATCCCTGGCCGTATCTAACCACGATGCACGCCTGCTGGCAGATATGCTGAGCATTGTAGTATTACAGAGCGCGCCTGATTATGACCGCGATATTTATTTCACCATGCTGCGTGAGGTAGTGACCGTGGAATTCAGCGGCGATCCCTTGCTGAATGAGCTGCTGCGGTTGATAGATCACCGGGATGATGCCAACATCAGTCAGCGGCATAGCACCACTTATGAAGAAGCGCATTATGAGCGCCCTGTAGGCGGCGGCAACTATGCCATGCAACAGTTTACAGGACACATTTCCGCCAACAGCTACATTTCCGGTACAGAGCTGCGGGTAATAGTACGCATGCGGTTTGTGGACGGGAATGATACTGCACACTGCCCTACTACAGGTGCACCCGGCTGCAGCGGTTTTTATTTCCTGGGAGCCAATGCCGGTGTGTATGACCGGTGGATGAATGCTATTACGAGTGTATGGAACAGGCATTTCTATATCACTAACGGAACCTTGTCGTATAATATAGTGTTTGTTCCCTTATTCCTTTCAGAACCAGACCCGGATGCAGTGACCATCCGCGTAATGACCAATAATGCCTTAACCTGTGCGCCCAATCTAACCCCGGGCCGTTCCGAACAAACCTGCTGGTTCCTGAATGTGCCTAATGGCACGGTAGCGCATGAATTCGGGCATATCATAGGCGCATCGGATGAGTACAACCTGCCGGGCACCAGCGCAGAAATTACGGCCGCCATTCCTGGTTTTGTACATACTCCTCCTACTGCTATTGATGCAGAGAACCTGGCGCTTTCCAACATGCAGGGCATGACCGGATCGCCACAGGCCGCGCCTGACCTTACCAGCGATGCATCTGTAGGGGCTAACCGGACCAATACTATTATGGGCGATTCTTACCACTCCACCAATGTACATACCCGGCACCTTACCCGTTTATTAAGGTTATTTAATGCAGGATTGCCGGCAGGCACCACACCGTTTAATCTGCGTACAGGAAGCAGGCCACATTAAGGAATATTTGCAGGGAAGCTGCTATAAGTACCATCGCGTGTTTTCTTCACAATGGTATAACGGCCTTTATATAACAATAAGGGTGGCGCAGCATTTACATCCTTCACATAAATAACATCTTTAGCAATGGTATTGCTGTCTTCTGCTGCATATTCTGCAGCATCATATGCGCTGTAAATGCAGGGGCCTTCTTTTAACTGGTTGGCCGGAATGTAATAAGGGAAACGCTTTTCCACATCCATCCATAAATAACCCGGCCGGCCCAGTGAATCCTTTAGCTGCGCATTAAAAACATTCAGATCCACTGCGCCGCTTTCCGCATTCCGGTAAAATTTATGCTGATCCTTATATTTCAACAGGTAAAAGAACGGACGGCTAACAATATTGCCGGTGGCTGTATCTAAGATGGTTCGCCGTTCATCGAGGTTGGTCTGGTTAATGGTGAGCACCTCTTCCTGGTTCAGTAATGTTTTCAGCTGGCTGGTCATCATGGAGCAGCATTCCAGCAAATGAGCGTATCCTACATGAATAACAAAGCGGGCGCCGGGGTTCTGCTTCACTACCTTTACAATATTGGCGGCCTGCTGTTCCTCCCTTACAGCGGTGTAATGCAGCCAGGTTATTTCTCCTTTTTCATTGCGTATCACACTCATGGAATCCTTTGGATCATAGCTGAGGTATTTCACGGAGCCGTATTGATCCAGCTTAATACTATCGTCCCAGGTTGCTTTTCGGGGTTCATACTCATAGGCATAGATCTTATAACCCAGTTTCCGCGCATATCTCAGCAGGGATGCATAGTTAGGTTCATTGATCAGGCGGCCGTCTGTTGACACCGGGTAACCTTTTGCGGCCAGGGTATTGCCCTGCCAGATACCTTCTGCCATAAATACCCGGTAGCCCTTCGCATACAGCTCCTTCAATAACGATTTGGTGAACAAACGATGCTGGGGCCTGTTATGCGCTTCGTTGAGCAGTAAAAAACGGTATTTCCCTGCTTCTTTAATGATCTCCGTTTTTGCAGCGGTTACTTTGTAGCCGGCTAATGACAGCTTTACTGCGCCGGCGCTATCCTCATACTGCATACTTTCCCGGTAATAACCGCAAATGGATAACAGCTGGCTTAATGTACCATCTTTTATATTGTGCTGGTTATGTGCGATGATCGTTTCCGGGAAATCATAGTAAGCATTACCGGCAGGTGCATGATCGGCGCTGAGGGTAAGCAGTAGTAAGCAACAGGCAATAAGGGATCTCATATAAAAATATTAATGCAGCAAAACAATGATCTGTTCTGCTGCATTAACTAACGTTACCACAGATTAGCTTATTGCTTTCAAACCTGCTTCTGCAACGGCATGATCATTCTCCACCGTGCTGCCGGAAACGCCGATAGCGCCTATCACCGTGCCCTTGCTGTCCTTAACAGGAATGCCGCCGGGAAAGGTGATCAACCCGCCATTGGAATGCTCAATGTTATACAGGGAGCCACCGGGTTGCGACAGCTGGCCAATATCGCCGGTGTTCATGTTAAAGAAACGGGCCGTGCGGGCTTTGCGCATGGATATGTCAATGGAGCCCAGCCAGGCGCCATCCATATGTACAAATGCAATGAGGTTGGCGCCGGCATCTACTACCGCAATGTTCATTAAAGTGTTCAAGGCAGCAGCTTTTTCTTTAGCCGCTTTTACAGCCGCTTCGGCTTGTGCTAAGGTGAGGTTCATAATTACGATATTAGATTACAAAATAAATAAGGGTACTACCGGAGACCAAAAGAATGTAAAATGTAAAATTTCAAACCGACAAAGGAGGTTCATAGAGACCATTGAAAAGACTTTATGAACGAGATAAATCATAAATGTAAAAGTAAATGCCTCGAAACTGGGTAGGTATATTCACGGCATTTTACTTTTACATTTAAAATTTTACATTTATGATTTTACATTTTTTTTGGTCAGCACCGGCAGGTTATGGTTATGTTCACGGTTCGTTAACGGTTTAATTTTTGATGAGGCCACCGGGGTCCAGCACAAACTTTTTAGCAGCGCCCTTATCAAAATCACTATACCCACGGGGCGCATCATCCAGCCTTATTACTTCTACATTTACGGCTTTGGCGATCTTAATCTTATCATACAAAATAGCATTCATCAGCTGCCGGTGGTATTTCATTACCGGGCACTGGCCGGTAGCAAAAGACAATGATTTGGCCCAGCCTAATCCCAGGCGCAGGCTCAGGTTGCCATGTTTGGCGGCATCTTCCTTAGCGCCCGGATCTTCTGTTACATATAAGCCGGGAATACCAATGGCGCCGCCGGCGCGGGTAATTTGCATAGCGGCATTTAACACCGTGGCCGGCTGCTCTGAATGCGAGTGGCTGCCATGGCCCCTTGCTTCAAAACCTACACAATCTATTGCCGCATCAACTTCCGGTGTGCCAATGATAGCTGCGATCTGGTCCGGTAAAGGGGTATCGCTGCGCAGGTCTACTGTTTCACAGCCAAAGCTTTTAGCCTGCTGCAATCTTTCGGGGATCATATCCCCCACTATCACCACTGCTGCGCCTAACAAATGGCAGGATGCTGCGCAGGCCAGCCCCACAGGCCCTGCACCGGCTACATATACAATGGAGCCCGGGCCTACGCCTGCGGTAACAGCGCCGTGATAGCCGGTGGGGAAAATATCAGATAATAAGGTAAGGTCGCGGATCTTGGCCATGCCCTGATCCTTATCCGGGAATTTCAGCAGGTTAAAATCAGCATAAGGCACCATTACATATTCGGCCTGGCCGCCTACCCATCCGCCCATATCCACATACCCATATGCAGCGCCCGGGCGGGCAGGATTTACATTTAAGCAAATGCCGGTTTGCCCGGCCTTGCAGTTGCGGCAGCGGCCGCAGGCAATATTAAAGGGTACGGATACCAGGTCGCCTTTTTTTATGAACTCCACATCCCGGCCGGTTTCCAGCACCAGCCCGGTGATCTCATGCCCCAGCACCAGCCCTTCGGGCGCGGTGGTGCGGCCTCTTACCATATGTTGATCGCTGCCGCAGATGTTGGTTGAAACGATCTGCAGTATAACACCGTGCTCGCATTTGCGGTTGCCCAGCGCCAGCTTGGGAAAATCAATAGACTGCACTTCCACTACCCCTGGTTTGATGTATACTACACCCCTGTTGTTACTCATAAGCTCAGATAATTTAAAAGTGAAGAAAACGCGGAATAATTGCATTCAAACTTCCTGCATTCCTGCTCCTTTACATAACACTATAATACATTTCCGGTAACACTATCGTACAAATGTGCGCTATGAGTGCCTGAAATGCATTAAATTGAACTATGGCACAACCAACCCCCATTATACAGCCAGCCGTAGAGCAACGCCGCGTGTACAGCTACGCCCATTGTGAGCTGAACCTGTTTGAAACTACCCAGCAGGCACAGGCGGTGCCATTACAGTTCAATCATCTTACCATAATGTCTATGATGCGGGGTAAAAAAGTGATCCGCATGGACCGTTCAGCACCTTTTGATTACCTGCCCGGTGAATCGCTGATCATACCGGCGCAGCGTGCCATGCTGATCGATTATCCGGAAGCCGGCGTCTCCTCTCCCACTCAATGCACGGCTTTAATGATGGAAGAAAATTTTATTCAGCAAAACCTGGATCAGCTGGATGAGGAATATAATACAATGGATAACAGCCATCACTGGGCCTTACCTATGGACAGCTGTTTTTTTCTGCATAACCCGGAGATCACCGCTACTATAAATAAGATCGTACATCTAAGCCTGGACCATAAACCGATGAATGAGCTGCGGGTGGAGCTTTCCCTGAAAGAGCTGCTGGTATTGATAGCGCAGCAGCAACATCTTTCACAAACGGAGCAGGCCAGCGAATATGCCCATAACAGCAATCACTTTGCACATGTGCTGCATTTTATAAAACAGCATATCACTGAAAAGATCAGCATAGAACAATTGAGCCGCGTTGCCTGTATGAGCCGCACCAATTTCTTTAAAGCATTTAAAAGCTACCTGGGACTTTCACCTGCAGATTATATTGTACGCGAACGTATTGCACTGGCCAGGCAGCTGCTGCAGGAGGCCGACATAAGCATAGCTGAAATAGCCTACCAGAGCGGATTTAATAACATCCCTTATTTTATACGCCAGTTCAGGAAACAGGAGCAGGTAACGCCGGGCGAGTACCGCGCCGCACTGCAGCCGGATAATAGCTCACTGCGTCATCACGCAAACACTCCCTCATAATTACACGGGCAGGTCCCGTTGTTCACCCCGGTATGCGCAAAGGTATTTTAGTTACTTTAGCGCGGAGAACCCGTTTTAACTCTCCTGCTATCGGCTCCCCCCAAGGTATTTCTTACCTGATAGCTGTATGAGCAAACAACAAAACCGCAATCTGTATGAAAAAGCAACTAAGTATCCTATTTGGTATAACCCTTATGCTGGCTGCCTGTACCAAGCAGGAACGCCCTGCCGGCAACCCGGAAAAAGATCCTGTACCCGCAGCAGCAACCGCACGTGCCTGCGCCAGCATGGGCATACTGAAAGACCAGATCTCAAAAGACCCGGCCCGTGGCCAACGCCTGCAGTCTATTGAAAACCTTACACAGCGTATTGCTAAAGACAGGTCTTTAGGCCGCCTGCTGCCCGATGGCAGCGTGCAGATACCCGTAGTGGTAAATGTGCTGTACCGCACCACAACGGAAAATATTTCCCTGGCGCAGATCCAGTCACAGATCGATGTGCTGGAAAGAGATTACAATGCCGCCAACAGTGAGTATGGCAGCGTACCCGCACTGTTTGCCGGTGTAAAGGCTAATGTGGGTATTCACTTTACATTGAAAAATGTGGTACGTAAATCCTCTACCAAAACCAGCTGGTCTGCCAGTACTGAGAACATGAAGAAAAGTTCTTTAGGTGGTATTAATCCTACTACACCGGATTCTGTGCTGAACATCTGGGTGGTGAATTACATTAACTACGGCGGGCAGGAAGTGCTGGGTTACGCGCAGTTCCCCGGTGGTAGCGCTGCTACAGATGGTGTGGTGATCGGCTACCGTTATTTTGGCAATACCGGCACTGCTGTATCGCCGTTTAATCTTGGCAGAACCGCTACGCATGAAGTAGGCCATTTCCTGAACCTGTATCATATCTGGGGTGATGCGCTTTGCGGCAGCGACCTGGTAAGCGATACGCCGCAGCATAACGACGCTAATTTCGGATGCCCCTCTTACCCGCACCTGAGCACCTGCTCCGGATCGCCGGTTGAAATGACGATGAACTTCATGGACTATACAGATGATGCCTGCATGTACATGTTCAGCGCCGGCCAGAAAG
>NZ_DATCRF010000370.1:0-5799 GCF_036569125.1 Chitinophaga sp.
TCTGTTATCACCTGCTGCTGCCCGGCACGGCGTATTTTACGGAAGGCGTTAAACACCCAGCTGAAATACACCAGGGCTATGAGTATTAACCAGAGCCAGTTATCCTTATGCGCCCGGAAATAATACCCCAGCATTTTGCGCTGCCCGGCGTATGATTTACGCGCCAGGGCCATTACCTGCACGCTGGCTTTATTGCTATCTGCTACCTCCCACAGGTAGTTATACTCTTTGCTAAATGATTGCATACCGGACTGGCGGATACGGTCGCGCACATCATCCTGCAGCTCTATGAGCGCAAAATAACTTTTGGATACATTGGCCTGCAGCTGCGCAATACGTGTTTGGTTGGCTTTGGCAGAGCGGCGTGCCAGCTTCCAGTTCTTTTTTATATCGGCTATTTCATCCAGGTAAAGCTTTTGCAGCAGGCTGTCTTTACGCAGCTGCTGCATTACCTCATCTTTGGCAAAACCGCGCATTTCCATTTGCATGGTCACCAGCTGGCGGTTGTATTTAAACAGGGAGGTACGCCAGCCATCCAGCCGCTGCTGCATATCGCCCATCAGCACCTGGAAGGTGAGCAGGTTTTTGATATTGAGCACACTGCTGTATACGGAGAGGTTTTCCTTAATGATCTGGATGTTGGATTGAATGTCGGGCAGGTCGCGCTCAATGTCGGCGGTGTTAAAACCATCTTCCGTAACATTGTTGATACGGGTAAGGGTTTGCTGTACCTGCTCTATTTTCTGGAGAATACTGTCTGCAAAGCCGGGGCGTTCCCTGTTCTGGTTGCCGGCGGAATCCCTTGGCGGACGTGCAGATTGTGCCCACAGGGCTACGGGTAATAAGCACACAAAGGCAAGTAACAGCCCTTTGCGGAGGTTCAGTGAGGTATATGGTTGCACTTTTAAAAGTTAAAAAGTAAAAATTAAAAAAAAATATGACATGTAAAGATATGGTGATAGTGATTATCTAAACAATGTTGTCACTTTTTTAATTTTTACTTTTTAACTTTTTACTTAGTCCCCCTTTTCGCCGGTAAACCAGTGTTCCTTATCCCGGAACAATACGTTAAAGGTGGTGAGGGAGCCATAAATGCGGGTAATATACTGCTGCATGTTCACCTTATCGTCATCGCTGAGCAGCTTGTGGCTGTTGATCTGCTGTTCCAGCACCCGCAGGCGGTCGCGCACCATTACGATCTTGTGAAAGAACACTTCCAGCGGTATTTCCTTGGGTTTTAAGCCCGCATCTGCCGGTTGCAGGATCATGGTGCCTTTGGACCAGCGGTCGCCAATGGGCACTATTTCGGAAAAGCCGCCCCAGAGGCGCAGGATCTTCAACAGTGATCTTTCCACATCGGAGGTGGTTTCCAGCTCCGTGGTCTGGTTTTCGGCATAAAGCACTTCGAACAGCGGATCGGTTTTATCTATTTCCTCAATACCGCTGTTCATAAAGGTTACCACGTACTGGGCATATTTTACGCCGATAATTACCCCGGGGCCGAAGCGGGCATGTTGTACTCTGGATCCCGGGCCTGCCGTTAATTCAACTTCCATCAGGGAGAAATTTAGGAATGTAAAATGTAAAATTTTAAATCTTAAATGTAAAAGTATGAATGTGTTACTTAAAGTTTAGAAGTGCAAAATGCAAAATTTTAAATGGAAAAGTATCGCTGCATTTACTTTATCATTTTACATTTAAAATTTTACATTTTACATTCCATCATCCTTCATGGGGCTTGGCGCCGGGCAGGCGGCCGGCAATCCACTTAATTTGCCCGTTATGATTAGATTCATGCTCGCATACATGAAACCATTTACAATAGTTATTGGTGGGGCCCCAGGGCCATTCTTTATCTACGGAGAGCAGCCATTTATCATCACGTTTTTTAAATTCATCGAGGGTATGCTGCCGTACTTCTTTCAGGGTATCCAGGTAATAGTTCAGGTCATGGCCTTTAATGGCTTCCCGGGCAGGCTCGCCCAGCTCAGAGGCAATGGACCAGCGTTTTTTATCGGCCTCGCTCCAATCGCCCCATTTTTTACCTTCAAAAGTATGGATCTGGTAAAAACGTTCAGTGGCGGCCAGGTGTAATAACATGGCGCCAATGGTGTTGGATTTTGCATCATGCAGATAATCCAGCTCGGTGGTTTGCATTTTACTTACAGATAATAATACCACAAAACGCATCCAGTCCATCATAGATACCAGGGTACCTACCTGGGGGGAATAACCGGCTTTGGGGCCAATAATGTTTATGTCGTTTTCCACGTTGGATACAGGGATACCAGCGGCCCAGCCGCCCAGGGGCAGCATACTGAGGCCGGTAAGGCCGGTGGCAATGGTAGCGGTGTTCCGGAGGAAATTCCTCCTGTTAAGGAGTTGCTTTTCGGTTCGCATGGTGGGGCGGTTTTGGTTGAACCGGGAAATTAATAATTAATGATTAATAATTAATAAATGCGGCGGAGTGTGGAGAATAATTAAGAATTAATAATTAATAATCGTATTGAGGGAGCTCTATGATCAGGATGTTTTGCAGCATAACCGGTGTTGGAGATACCAGTGCTCATGATTATTAATTGTTCATTCTTAATTATTAATTAAATTTATCGGATGCAAACTTTTGCGGATCATGTGATCCAGTTTAACCGCTCGCTGGAATTTAAAGGGGCATTGCCGCCCGGCATACAGATCATGAATCCCTTCCGGGAAGCTGCTATTGCAGATGTAATGCAGCAGTTCTATAAAAAGTTCTATGATGATACGCACACGCGCCGCCTGATCCTGGGCATTAACCCGGGCCGGCTGGGCTCCGGCGCTACAGGCGTGCCTTTCAGCGATACCAAACGTTTGGCGGAAGAATGCGGCATTCCGGTTAAAGGGTTTAAAACGCATGAGCCATCCTCTGTTTTTGTGTATGATGTGATACATGCGTACGGCGGTGTGCAGGCGTTTTACCAGGACTTTTACATCAGCTCCGTATGTCCGTTAGGGTTTACTGCCGGCAATGGGAAGGATAAGGTGGTGAACTATAATTATTACGACAGCAAAACTTTAACCAATGCAGTACACGATCTTATTGTGCGCAGCCTGCGTAAGCAGCTTGGCTTTGGTATCAGCACCAAAGTGTGTTACTGTATGGGCACGGGAAAAAATGCCGCTTTCCTGCAGGCATTGAATGAAAAGGAGCAATTCTTTGAGAAAATAGTTCCCCTGGAACATCCGCGTTTTGTGATGCAGTATAAAGTTAAAACCAAACAAGCCTATATTGATAAATACCTGGAGGCTTTTGAAGCCTATTCACAATAACGTAACAGCCAGGGAGGCTGTTAATCTTCCGCTTCCTGCGGAACAGGTATAGGATTTTTGCCCAGCATACGCCTTATTTCATTGGCTTTTTCATAGATGCTCACTGATTCTTCCAGCTCAATAGCACCGGTGTTGGCAAGAAAATCCTGCATTTTCCTTCTTCCATTCACACATACCACTGTAATGGTGCCATCATCAAGAGCGTAAATAAACCGGCATTTCCGGATGCCATGCACCAGTGGGGATATCTGGTAATGGGTGATCATAAATTCCATAGTATATGGCTTTACTTGCAGGAAGTTAACAGTAATAAATTAAATAAAAAGTTAACTCGTTGTAAACGCCCAAAATTCCTGCCCCTCCTGCTATATTTTAATAATGCTGAAAACGGTGTCAATAATAAGATTGAGCATACTCATGCGGAATGCATCTATACGGGCCAGGGCCAGGCCGCTTTGTTTAAGCGCCTCCATTTGGGCCAGGTCTTTCTGGCTCATTACCAGCCATTCAAAATCTTCGGTGGTGAGCTGTTTGCTGGCCAGCAGCAGGGTCCAGCGTTTAAGCTTTTCTTCAGATTCCTGTATGAACTGCTTTCCATCCTTTATGGCCGCTTCAGAATAGCTCTTAACCGTAGATTTAGCCAGGCTTGAGATATCTTTTATAAGTTTATCGAATATTTCGTCGAAGTTCATCGCTAGGTAATTAATAATTAATAATGAATAATTAATAGATAGTTCGTGGATGAAGTTTTAATTAAGAATGAATACTGAACAGGCTACGTGAAGAAATTTTTTCTATTGAAAAGCCGGTGGCCATGATTATTAATTATTAATTCTTAATTCTTAATTTTCCCGCTCTCCAGCTCAGCTATCTTGTCAAAAGCTGCCCCAACCTGGATCTTGGCCTCTTCAATAAAGGGTTTACTGAGCACCGCATGATCCTGCCAGTATTTGAAATAACCGCCTAACAGGTGCTTGCCGGGATCTTTCATGGTATTCCACATTTCCAGGGTGATCTTATTATTGGGCCGGTGCACCTCGTATTCATAGGCCTTGTCAATTTTCGTCTGCAGTTCGGAAAGTGCTTCCTTATGCAGGGAAAAGCTGTCTGTTCCCAGGTCCATGGCCTTCAGCACATCTACTTTCAGCGCGGTGGTTTGCTGGTAGGCATATTCATTATAACGGGAAATAAGCGGTGAGCAAAAGGAAAAACAACTCAGCAAAACAAGCAATAGAACATAGGATGGTTTAACGGCTTTCATATATAAGCGGACGTTTTATTTGCAAATTGTTGGCAAATATATAATTTTAGCCCCATCACTTCAAACCGCTATCAATGAACAGGCTTTTCTGGTTTTTTGTTTGCTGTTGTATATCCGTAGGGGTGAAGGCACAGTCAACCGCCTCACGGGTACCCTTACACGATTTGCAGCAACAATTTGTGGACCTGCGCTTTGGCATGTTCATTCACTTTAACATTCCTACGTTCATGGACCAGGACTGGGCAGACCCTGAGGCCTCCCCTGCCCTGTTTGATCCTAAAAAGCTGGATTGTAACCAGTGGGCGGCGGCCGCCAGATCGGCCAATATGAGCTATGGCTGCTTAACTACCAAGCATCATAGCGGCTTTTGCATCTGGGATACTAAAACCACCGATTATAATGTAATGCACAGTCCTTTGAAAAAGGATGTGGTACGGGAGTATGTGAATGCTTTCCGTGCAAAGGGCTTAAAAACATTCCTGTATTATTCCATCCTGGATACGCATCATAAGATACGCCCGGGTTTTATTACCCGCCAGCAGGTGGAGATGATAAAGGCGCAGCTTACAGAGCTGCTCAGCAACTACGGGGAGATCACCGCTTTGATCATAGACGGCTGGGATGCGCCCTGGTCAAGGATCTCGTATGATGCAGTGCCGTTTGAAGAGATCTATACCCTTATTAAAACCCTGCAGCCCAATTGCCTGGTGATGGACCTGAACTCAGCCAAATACCCCGCAGAAGCGCTGATGTATACCGACATTAAATCTTATGAGCAGGGCGCAGGCCAGCATATCTCCAAGGAAAATAACCGCCTGCCGGCCCTTTCCTGCCTGCCGGTTAATAAGAACTGGTTCTGGAAAACCACTTTCCCGAAAGACCCGGTAAAGGATCCGAAGATGCTGGTGAATGATGACATTGTGCCTTTTAACAATGCCTGGTGCAACTTTATTTTAAACGTGGCGCCTAACCGGGATGGGCTGATAGATGAGAACGCGCTGCAGGCCCTGCAGGCCATTGGCAAACAATGGAAAAATGAAGGCCCGGGGGCAAAGCTGCCGGAAGCTGATGCGCCCATCATTTCCTCCAACATTGCCAAACACCAGCCTGCCAATTCCAGCTGGAGCGATGATATGAACATTATGGACTTTGCCAATGACGATGATTTCACTACGGACTGGACCTCCAACACCACGGTAAAACAGCCCTGGTGGGAAGTGGTGCTGGAC
>NZ_DATCRF010000371.1:0-2437 GCF_036569125.1 Chitinophaga sp.
GGACAAATAAAGGCGGGATGATAAAGAGATTGGGGAAATATTGGATAAAGGAAGATAGTTTAACCAAACATCCAATTGCGATTTATGGGAATCAGACATTTGCTTTGGTACTGGCTCAGATATATGGAGTGGAACTTATTGCTCCGGATGATACCTTAATAGCCCGCCTAGAAAATGAATGGACCAAGCGGCATGTCGAACTAAAACAAATAGGTCAGATCGCCGAAAATAATTTTCCAGTCTTTATTAAACCAGTTATTCCCAAGATATTTACCGCAGGTATCTTTGAAAGTATAGTTGATTTTAGAGAGACAATTAAAGGATTGACAAGTAATGAGGAGGTTTTGATGTCATCAATTGTTGATCCCATCGAAGCGGAGGCCAGGGCATTCGTTTTGAATGGGGTAATTAGAGATATCGCTTTGTACGAAGGTTTCGCAGAACTGATAGCAGGGAGAAACTTTTTAATGGAATTTATCAATAGTTATAAAGACCAACTACCCAAGGCTGTTGTTGTTGACCTTGCTTTTAATAAGTTAACTGGTTGGTTTATACTTGAATTTAATGCCTGCTGGGGGGCCGGACTTAATAATTGTAAAGCTGAAGCGGTAATAGATTGTATCATAGAAGCTACTATAGATAAACGTATAAAATAATCGTAGATGTAATGGTGCTGCCTCAATCTCAACCCTATCATAACGATTGTTTCCTCTGGTTGGGTTTTTGCTTCAGGTGTTCGCAAACAGCAACTATGGCAAACAGCCACAAAGGCCTTTACAGGTCAGGTACAAGCGGGCTCGTGCTACCCGTGCCCAACAAGCAGTCGTATCCTCCGGCTTTCCGCGATAAAAGCCGGCTTACCTATTACGCATCGCTGTTTAACAGTATTGAAATCAACAGCTCTTTCTATAAAGTACCGCAAGCGGCAACAGTGCGGAAATGGTCGGAATCAGTACCGGCAGGTTTTACCTTTACTTTTAAATTATGGCGTGAAATTACCCATGTGAAGAAACTGGCTTTCCGGGAAGCCGATGTGTTGCATTTTATGGAAGTGATCAGCCAGGCCGGCGAAAAAAAAGGCAGCCTGCTGATACAATTCCCTCCAGGCATCACAGTAGAGCAATACAGCCAGGTGGAACAATTGCTGAACATTGTGCAGGGGGCCAATCCTGATAATAGCTGGAAGGTGGCATTGGAATTCAGGCATAGCTCCTGGTATATAGGGGAGGTGTTCGAACTGGCAGATGAGTATGCCTGCAGCATTGTATTGCATGATATTCCAAAATCACGGAACGAACAGCTGAACCGGCAGGCGGATTTTGTATACCTGCGTTTTCATGGCCCTGCCGGGGATTATAAGAACGGATATACCGACGGACAACTGGCGCAGCATGCAAAACAGATCCGTGCATGGTTAAAAGAAGGAAAGGAGGTGTATGTATATTTCAACAACACTATCGGCGATGCCCTGAAGAACCTGGTAACGCTGAATGAAATGATGAGGCTTAATTGGCAAAAATAAAAGCCGTGTAAGTCGGGAAACTTACGCGGCTTAGAATATATCGGTTGATCACTTTATCACAATATCTGCCACTACGGGTAAATGATCCGATGGATACGGCTCATTTACCACTTCACTGCGCTGCACTTTAAATCCTGTGGCATTTGTCCACATAATGTGGTCAATTACCCTGTCGGGATGATTCACCGGGATGGTGAATCCACAATCAGTACAGGAGGGTGTGAACTTTTTCAGCAATACCTGGTAAGAGTTGCTTTCCGGTTTGCAGTTCAGGTCACCGGCAAGGATGAAGGGCATGCGGCTGGCGGCCGCAATTTTATTGATGGCGCCGGCCTGTTCATCTCTCACGGCTGCACTGCTTACATCCATATGGGTACAGGCAAAAATGAATTTTTTACCGTTGCGGAAATTGATACGGGCCATTGCTACTACGCGGTCTTCACTACCTGGATTGGCCGTTTCCGGCAGGTGTATGGTTTGGGTATCTGTTAAAGGGAACTTCGATAAAATAGCCACGCCATATCCGCCGCCATCATGATCAATGGCTTTCCCGAAATATACATGCATGCCTGTTTGGGCGGCCAGTTGCGCTGCCTGGTCAATACCGCCGGAACGTTTGGTATTTACATCTACCTCCTGTAAAGCTACCAGGTCGGGTTGACGGCTGTTGATCACGCGGGCAATGGCATCTACCTCAATTTCCCCTGTTTTGCTCTTTGTGGGAGGATTACAGTGGTGGATATTGTAAGTCATAATGCGGAGGGTATCGTCTGCAGATGCGTTATAAGAACAGGCGCAAAGCAGGAGCGCAGGTAATATTTTCAGAGATAATTTCATGATAGTTTTTTTTAAAGATTTACTCCCAACCGGGATTTTGTGGTCCTAATGCAGGATTACGTTGCATCTGTGTGAGCG
>NZ_DATCRF010000372.1:0-10168 GCF_036569125.1 Chitinophaga sp.
GAAGAACGCTGGAAAGCCTTGCAGAAAGTAAAGGCTGCAGATGAAAATAAAACACAGCTGGATCATGATGCCGATACCACCCGCAAAACCTCCCGTTTAGGCATAGAAAATAAAGATAATAAGTTTGGCACGGTAGGCGCAGTAGCGCTGGATAAGCAGGGAAACCTGGCCGCAGCTACCTCCACCGGCGGTATGACCAACAAAAAGTATGGCCGTGTGGGTGATGCGCCCATCATTGGCGCCGGTACCTATGCCAATAATGCCACCTGCGCTATTTCCTGCACGGGCTGGGGCGAGTTCTTTATCCGTTTATGTGTAGCCAAAACCGTTAGTGACCTCATGGAGTACAGGAATGAAACCATACAGCAGGCCGCCAACGAGCTTATTATGAACAAAGTGCCTGCCCTGGGCGGCGATGGCGGGTTAATAGCCATTGATAAGAGCGGGAACATTGCCATGCCCTTCAATACAGCCGGCATGTACCGGGGCAGTGTAACGGAGGATGGGAAGATCGAAGTGCTTATATATAAGTAAGTTGGCAGTGGGCAGTGGGCAGTCAGGGGAATGTACTTCGTTAAACAAATAAGTTTTTAGTTTGCCGTTATGCTTTTTATAGTAACCGGTTATTGACTGCCTATTATTTATTAATCTATTCCATAATAATACTTACTATACTAACGCACTATAAATACTGCGTGTAATACTTCAGCAGACTGCCAACTGCCCACTGCCCACTGCCAACTATTTCACCGCCTCAACTAAATATCCTTCCTTCCTCAGCAATGCAATCACCCCATTAGGCCCGCCCAAATGCCCGGCGCCAAAAGCAAAAAAGCTGGGAGTGGCCTGTATCTGCTGGGTAATAATGGGGATCCACCTGGCATTCCGCTGGTCCAGCAAAATATCCTGGAAAGGGCCAATGTCTTTAGACGATTGTGTGAGGGTATACAGCTGTTGCACATCCTGTTCTTTATAGGCATTTAACATAGTGTTGAACTCCGCGCGTTCTTCAGCAACATGATCCAGCATTTCCACCAACATGGCAGCTTCATCCTTATCAGGTATGCTGTCAAATACCGCTACCTGGTCCTGCAGGGTTTCCAGCCCGGCAATGCTTTTTTGCTGTTCCCTGGCTATCTTCAGCAGCTCGTTCTCAACAGAAAAAGGCTCGTTGCAGAACAGGAACAGCTTAATGGTCAACAAAGAAGTTAAGGCCATAGGTTTCATGCGGTCAAACATCGCCATATCCAACCCCACTTCCTTTTTACAATAATCATTTAGTTTCTGGTAATCGGCAGGTTTAAACAGCTTTTTCAGGGAGTATCCTTCCGGCATTAGCAGCAGCTGCTGCATTTGCTGCAGCATCAGGGAATCGTCCATATTAATTTCCAGGTACAGCTGCTGGCTGGCCTGTAATGCGGTGGTAACGCTGGGCGGGAAACTAAAATCCTTTTCACAAAGCAGGTGCATGGTGCCATACAGGAAAGAAGGCTGCATCATGCCTTTGCCGGAGATCTTCCATAGCAGGGAAGAGCTGGGCTTATCAGGGCCTGGCTGTGCCTGTGGCTGCAGCCAGGGCAGGCATAACAGCAGCGTGATCCATTTACGCATGTACAAAATTTACGGAAAGATAAGGCATTTGCATTCCTTTAACACAACTTAAGAAGAGCTTAAAATGCACTTTTGTATTAAACGCAAAAAATAAACGGCCGTCTTATACCCGATAACTTTTTTAAGTGACCCAAAAATAAGATTATATGAACGGGATGAGCTTAATGGCCGTAGCAGCCATGATGACAACCGGTGCTTTTGCAAGTGCAGGCAACGGTAACACAGACGATATTGCGTTGAATAAAATGGAGATCCAGCAGCAGAAACAACAGAATGATGATCTGCAGTCAAATATTGCAGACCAGCAGCAGGCGATCTTTGACCTGGTACAGGTGAAAACCAGCTTGGAGGATGATATTGCGATGATAGAAGCAAGGCAGCAGCGCTCAGAAGCAAAGGGTAACATCGCAAAGGCCAACCGCCTCGACAAACGAATAGCCTGGGACCAGGCCCTGCTGAAAGCAAATGAAGATCATATCCGTGAATACCTGGCAGTAGAAAGGAACGACATGCGCCTTATGAACCGTAACGGCGAGCGCATAGATAATGAAGAAGCAGCAATAGCGAAAGAGAAGGAGTAGAAGAGAATTTCGAATTATTCAATTACGACACCGCAAAACGGTGCATGAATGCCATTGAGAATAATTATGGTTATGAATAATTACGAATTGGGTAGTGCAACAGGGTGGTAATGCGTGTAGGTGCAGTAGCAAAGATTTTGAAGATATAGCATTACAAAAGATGGCAAGCAAAAAAGAGTTTGGAATAACAGGTTCCGTATAGCAATGGTTCCTTTTATAGAATGGCTTAAAGGATCAGCAGAAGATCAACGGATGTAATTTAAAGATTTCGCTGCATTATAATTCGTAATTATTCGGTTCATAATAATTTTCAATGGTCCTTATGCACCGTTTTGCGGTGTGGTAATTGAATAATTCGTAATTAAAGTTCCGATCTTTTCCAGATCATATGGTTCATGCAACGCAGAAACCACCACCCGGTGAATAGCAGGGCTGTCAGGATCAGGATACGCAAAAGAGGAAATAATGATATCGTGTTCCAGCAGGTATTGATCAATATAGGGGTGATGAGGAGCCGGCTGTAACAGGAAAACAGGCAAATGGAAAGGGTTGTGTACAAACGTGCTTTTGGCAACCTGTTTTTGCAGATAGTGGATGTTAAGCTGCAGTTTATTACGTCCTGCAGCGTACAGGGGTTTACTTTGCAAAAAGGCGTATGCGTTGGCTGGCATAATGGGTGTGCTGCCGGTAAAAAAGGGTAGTTTTTTCATGGCGGAAATATCGGCCGCATGCCCTGCCACCAGCCCGCCTTCTACACTGTAAGCTTTTGCAAGGGAAGCTGTGATCAGGTACCGTACCGGCGGATGAAGGGGTAACGTATGCACAATGCCTTCGCCTTCCGGCCCCAGGATACCGGCGCCATGCGAATCATCAATTACCACCATCACTTTACGCTCAATGGCCGATAGCCAGCTGAAGTTATGAATAGTGCTGGTTAGGGGATTTACCGCATCTGCGGCAATCACAAAGGTATGGTCCGGTTTACTGTTGATGAGGGCAATAGTTTGCAGGGCCCATTGTTCGTGATCCATTGCCGGCAGTACCGCATTATACAGGCGCATCGCCGGATGTGTGCCGGGCGCATATAATACTTCGCCTTTGGTTTGTGCATAATGGATGGCTGCCTGCGCAGCCAGGTAACCGGATGAGAAAGCAGCAGCTGCCTGCTGCCGGAACAATACCGCCAAAGCATGCTCCAGCTCTTCGTATATACTTAAGCGTATATTGGCCACCCGCGAGGAAATAAATACCGGGCCAAACAGATCCAACCCCGCTTCAAATGCTTCCCGGAAAGCCGTTTTTGCATGCGCGCCCAGGTAAGAAAAGCCGGAAAAGAAAAGATGACTTTTGCCATCAATGACCGCGGTTCTGCCAGGTGTGGTATCGGAGTGAAGGGGAAGCATGAGTTAATTGCGAATTATTTAATTACGAATTACGAATTTAGTTCTTCGTATTGATCTAATTCGCAATTCAGCAATTTATCATTGAGAATTAATTTATTAATAATTTCTAATGGGCCTATATCCTCATGGAGTACTCAATTCGTAATTATTCATATCATAATTACTTTCAATAGCATTCGTGCACCGCTTTGGCGGGGTCGTAATTAAATAATTCGTAATTGAATCCTACTCTGCTTTTGTCTTCAGCACAAAATAATACTCCCCGGATTTTACCTTCATATCAAAAAGGTGATCGTCCAGGTGTACAATGGTAACCAGGTTTTCTGCACTGCGCAGGCCATTGCTGGCAGTTACACTGATAATGCTGCCGTTGCTGAGCAGCGAATATTTACCTGAATCCGGCTTATTATCAATAGTGGCAATAAATACATTATTATCCAGGAACTGGTAATATACGTTGCTGTAGTAGCCTCTTTTAAGATCAGCAGCCTGTGTGATCTGTGTGTTGTCATACGGATCGCCGGCAGGTACCTGCACATCATATACCCGCCATTTTTTATGCAGCAGCAGGCGGTTGGCCTTATTGCTGTTGCAGGCCAGCGCGGTAAGGAACATGAATAATAGCAGGTAACAGCTTCTTTTTATCATAATATTTTATTTACGGCCCGACATGTGTTTATTAAAATCATCCGACTTTCCCTTAGCAATAGATAAGCTTTCCCATTGCTCCTTCAGCAACATTTTGCCAATATACACGATCTGCCCCACATGATACGGAATATGTGCCAGCTGCCGGTTAATGGCATCTACCACCACAAGCGGCTCCGTGCGGATGTGCACCGTTTTTTCCAGGTCGGCCTCCTGCAGGCTGTCCAGGGTTTGCATCATACGATCCCAGCCTTTGTTCCATAGCTCCAATATGGTTTCTTTGGATGCCTGGCTGTTCTCAAATTCTGTATCCCGGTTGCGCCAGGGCTTTTCACCGTCGCTGGTCAGGAAATCGGTCCAGCGGGAAAGCATGTTACCGCTTATGTGTTTAATGATCAGGTAAATGCTGTTGGAGCCATCATCCGGCTGCCAGTTCAGCTGGGCTTCGTTTAGCCGTTCCAGCGTTTTCTCGCCCAGCAGGCGGTGTGTAAGGAAGCGCTTTTTTACGCTATCCAGATAAATATCAGCGAATGACATATAATTATGAATTATTTAATTAAGAATAAGTTATTTCATCAAACAAATCACATCATCAATCCAACCACCACATCACCATCACATCATCAAACCCACCATCACATCATCAAACCCACCACATCATCATCACATCATCATCACATCATCAAACTCACCAGCACATTAGCATATCAGCACATTAACACTTTACCCCCATCTGCACATCTGCATATCTGCACATCCGCACATCTAATACCCTTCCGCACTATCATCCCCCCGCTTATCACCCACTGCTTCCAGCAGGCCCTTCTCATTTACCTTTATCACCTCTGTACGGCCAATAGTGCTGCCGCGCACCACTTTATAACCCATTTGCTCCAGGGAGCTCATCACATCCGCAGGGAAATCCGCTTCCACATCCACCTGGTCCGGCAGCCACTGATGATGGAACTTGCTTTCAAATACAGCCCGGTCAGCAGGCAGGTTAAATTCCAGTATATTCATCAACGTTTGAAACACAGAGGTAATAATGGTGGATCCCCCCGGCGTGCCCGTTACCACATAAGGTTTGTTGTTCTTTAATACAATGGTCGGCGTCATGGAGCTCAGCATGCGTTTACCCGGCGCAATGGCATTGGCTTCCGCGCCTACCAGCCCGTACATATTAGGTACGCCCGGTTTTACGCTGAAGTCATCCATTTCATTATTCAGGAAAAAGCCGGCGCCGCCCGGTACTACCTTACTGCCATAACCGCCATTTAAGGTGGTGGTCACCGCTACTGCATTACCCTGGTCGTCCATTACGGAAAGATGGGTGGTTTCCATACTCTCCGCCGCTACGTTACCGGCTTTTACAATTTCGCTGCTGCCGGCTTTATGCGGATCATAATCTTTCATACGTTCCTGCAGGTACTTTTTAGATGTAAGCTGTTGTACCGGTACTTTTACAAAATCAGGATCGCCCAGGAACTGCGCACGGTCGGCATAAGCGCGGCGCTCTACTTCTATCATCAGCTGAATGGCCTGTGGCGAATGAAAGCCCCAGGTAGCCAGCGGGTAATTTTCCACCATTCCCATCATCTGCTGTAACCCCACACCACCGCTGGATGGCAGGGGCATGGTTAAGATCGTGTATCCTTTATAGTTAAAAACAATGGGCGTTCTTTCTTTGGCTTTATAGGCTTTCAGGTCGGCAAGGGTTATCAGGCCATTACCGCGCTTCATTTCATCGGTGATCAATTTAGCGGTGGGCCCTTCATAAAAACCGGCCTGCCCTTTATCGCGGATCCTTTTCAGTGTTTGGGCCAGGTCGGGCTGCACCAGCGTATCACCGGCCTGCCAGGGTGTTTCCTTTTCAAAAGCATTGGGCCGGGTGTTCAGCTTACGGAAAGTAGCCGCATTACGATTAAGGCCGCGGGCTTCTGCTGCGGTGATCACAAATCCTTTTTCCGCCAGCATAATAGCAGGCGCTATCAGTTTGGACATGGGCAGTTTGGCATAACGCAGGGATGCAAAAAAGCCTGCCACTGAGCCGGGTACACCAGCGGCCAGATGACCATCCTGGCTAAGCTGTGTGTTGGCTGCCCCGCTGGAATCTATATACATATCGCGTTGCGCTTTGGCAGGCGCTTTTTCACGGTAGTCAATAGTAACATTCTTTCCATTGCTTAAATGTGCCACCAGGAAACCTCCGCCGCCCAGGTTGCCTGCAGCGGGGTACACCACGGCCAGCGCCAGCTGGGTAGCAATAGCTGCATCTACCGCATTACCGCCCTGCTGCAATATCAGCGCACCGGCCTGGCTGGCCAGCGGATGTGCAGATACCACAGCGCCATGCGCTGCCACTACCTGTTTTTGTATGTTGTAATGATACGGATCAATCCTGGCAGATGGCTGTGCAAAGGTGCATGCTGTAATGGATAGTAACAGGAGCGATAACAATAAACGCATGGCAAAGCTTTGATTTTATAGAACTAAGGTACTACTTACAGCAGTTAGTAGCAAGTAGCGGCGCCTGGCCAATAATGAAAGTATCTTATCATGATGCGCTGTCTTACATAGCAACCATTAAACGTTTTTATTCGTATTTTAAAGTAACCAAAATCTGTAGCATATGAAAAATCCCCTGACCAACCTCAGGTTGAAACCCGCTTTATTGCTGTTAACCTGCCTGCTCACTCATATTATTGTCGTAAAGGCACAAACCGGCACTATCCAGGGTACTGTCACCGATGGCCGCGCAGCATTAGCCGGTGCCACCGTTCAGGTAGAACGTACTAACAAAGGCGGCTATACGAATGCATCCGGTGCTTATACGCTTAGCATCGCTCCCGGCAGTTACACCGTTATTGTTAGTTATGTAGGTTATGCTACACAACGGCAGCCTGTTACGGTAACTGCAGGACAAACCACGCAGCTGGATTTTAAGCTGCCGGCCAGCACAACCATGAATGAGCTGGTAGTGCTGGGCAACCGCACTTTGCCGCGAACACAAACGGAAACCCCGGTACCGGTAGATGTAATAGACATCAAACGGGTAGCTGCCGATGCGCCGCAGGTATCCATTAACCAGATCCTGAACTATGTGGCGCCTTCATTTAGCTCCGGCACACAAACAGTGGCAGATGGTACGGATCATATTGATCCCGCATCCCTGCGCGGCCTTGGGCCCGACCAGGTGCTGGTGCTGGTAAATGGCAAACGCCGCTACAATACCGCGCTGGTGAATGTAAACGGTACATTCGGCCGCGGCGCTGTAGGTACGGATATGAACGCCATTCCAACTGCCGCCATTGACCGTATTGAAATTCTGCGCGATGGCGCTGCTGCGCAATATGGCTCTGATGCTATCGCAGGTGTTATCAACATCATTCTTAAGAACAGCGTAAATCGTTTAAACGTAAGCGTTACCACCGGCGCCAATGTAACGGATAAGTCGGTAGATAACATTGACGGGCAAACGGTGCAAACTGCTGTAAACTATGGTATACCGGTAGGGGAGCGTGGCGGCTTCATTAACTTTGGCGGCTCTTATGATTTCCGCAACTACACCAACCGCTCCGGTCCCTGGCAGGGCGCTATTTACCGCACCTATCCCGGCGCAGTAGATAAAACAGATTCCTTCCTGGTAGCCAATAACATTACCCGCGATGATATCCGCATGCGGGTAGGCCAGTCCAAATTGCGCAGCGGGCAATTGTTTGTAAATGCCAGCGTGCCTATGGAAAATGAGGCGGAGTTCTATTTGTTCGGCGGCCTGGGATACCGCAATGGCCAGGCAGCCGGTGTGTACCGCCTGCCCAGTGATAGCCGTAATGTGCTGGACATTTACCCGCTGGGATTTTTACCGGAGATCCATTCTGATATTTACGATAAGTCGCTGGCCTTTGGCATCCGCGGTAACCTGGGTAAGTGGAAGGTGGATGTAAGTAATACCTTTGGCCAGAACCAGTTTATTTTCAGCGTAGAGAATTCATTGAACGCCTCACTGGAAAAAGCATCACCTACGCGCTTTAGCGCCGGCGGACCTGTATTCACGCAGAATACCACTAACCTGGATTTCTCCCAGCGTTTTGATGTGCTGGCAGGCCTGGATGTAGCGTTTGGCGGAGAATACCGTTTTGAAAATTACAAGCTGGAAGCCGGCGCAGAAAACTCCTACACCGATTATGGCCGTGCTACTAAAATAGGCGTGGGTGCAGATGGTAAGGATATCCTGGTGCCTGATCCGAAGGGCGCAATAAATACTAAGTTTGGTCCCGATGGTACTGCCCGTGCCGGCGGCGCGCAGGTATTTCCCGGCTTCCGGCCGGAGAATGCCGTGAATACTTCCCGCAGCTCCATTGCAGGTTATGCGGATGTAGAAGCCAATTTCAGCAGCGCATTCCTGGTAGGCGGCGCCTTACGTTTTGAGAACTATAACGATTTCGGCTCTACGCTCAACGGCAAGCTAACAGCCCGTTACAAGCTGAGTGAGAAAACGGCATTGCGCGCATCGGGCAGCACCGGTTTCCGCGCACCATCTTTGCACCAGCGTTTTTATTCCAGCACCTCTACACTTTTCGTAGATGGGCTGCCATATGAAGTGGGTACCTTTACCAATGATAGCCGTCCCGCACAGCTGCTGGGCATCCCGCAGCTGAAACCGGAGAAATCCAAAAGCCTGAGCGCTGGTTTTACCGGCGCTTTTGGGAAGTTTAACCTAACGGTAGATGGTTATTACACCCGCATCAACGACCGCATTGTATATACCGACCAGTTCTCCGGAAGCAATGCACCCGGCGCTTCGCCGGTTGATAAAGAGATCTACCAGCTGCTTTCACTTGCGAATGCCAACCGTGCGGCATTTTTTGCCAACGCTATCAATTCTGAAACAAGAGGAGTGGACCTGGTGCTAACCTACGGTACCCGCTTAGGCGCCGGCAGCTTCCGTGCAGATTTAGCCGGTACTTATTCTTACACCCAGCAGGTGGGCGATATCAAAGCATCCGCAAAGCTGGCCGGCAAGGAAAACATTTACTTCAGCCGGGCCAGCCGCATTTACCTGGAAAGAAGTGTGCCGCGTGAAAAGATTAACCTCACCCTAACGTACAACATTAAACGTTTTAATGTTTTTGTGCGGAATGTATACTTTGGCAGCGTAGAAGAAGCCACCAATGACCCTGCTTTTTTCCAGACATTTGATCCGCGTGTGGTAACAGATGTAGCCGTAGGGTATAAATTCACACCGGCTGTAAAGCTCAGCATCGGTTCTAATAATGTGTTTGATATTTACCCTGAGAAAGTAGAGAACCCCGCCAATACTACCAACGGACAGTTCCTGTATAGCCGCCGTGCTACGCAGTTTGGGTATAACGGAAGGTTTTTGTTTACGAGGCTGGAGTTGAATTTGTAGGAGAAGGAGGAGTCCCCGGTCTGAAAAGGAACGGGGACTCCTTACCATATAAATATATAGTAGTCATAAATTTCCGAACTAAAAAATAAAATAATTCTTTTTCCGGTTATACTTTTATCCTGTGCCCATAAATGAAGTAAGTCCCTATGTCGGTTTGTCAACCTATACCTTATGTAACCGTATTAAAGACGCTGTTTTTTCTTGTTTGTAGCCTTTCTATAAACAGTTTGGCAGTAGCAAATACTTTCCCTGTTAATCGTGTCAGTATAATATGTGACACTATTCCCGGTATGCCGGATTCACCGGATCATATATTGCAGCAAAAGCAGGAAGTGATCAGTAATCTGCTGGATAGTAGTGCTTTTCCTGCACCCGATGTCTCCGGCGCTGCAAAAAGAGGTAAGCAGCAGCTTAAGGGAGGCCTTTCTGCATTCAAACCTAAGGATCCATTAAAGAAACTGGGGCAGCTGGAAGCGCCCAAAGCGCCTGGCCTAAAGGGTTTGCTCCAAAACGGG
>NZ_DATCRF010000373.1:0-9329 GCF_036569125.1 Chitinophaga sp.
CTGGTATCCAGCATTTATGGTATGAACGTGGATATCCCCTACCAGCACTCCCCGCACGCATTCTACATTCCCGTAATACTCTCCATCGTGATCTCCGTGATCATGAGTTGGTATTTTATGAAGAAGAAGTGGTTTTAGTGAATTACGAATTATTTAATTACGAATTACGAATTGAGTAGTTCAAAATTTCTTGTACTTAATTGATAGGTCCAACAAGCCACCTGTTGCCACAATTTCCATTCGCTTTTCAATGGCATTCATACACCGCTTTGGGCGGGGTCGTAATTCATAATTGATAATTCGTAATTGACAATTACCTTTGCTCCGCAGTCACTCCACTATGGTCTGCCCAATTCGTAATTCGTAATTAAATAATTCGTAATTATGTTCAATGTCCGCGTATACGGTATTATGATCAATGAACAAAAGCAGGTGCTGGTAAGCGATGAGTACATCCGCGGCGGCTATTACACCAAGTTTCCCGGTGGCGGGCTTGAGTTTGGCGAAGGTACGCTGGAATGCATCATCCGCGAATGGCAGGAGGAGCTGAGCCAGCAGGTAGAGGTAGTAGAACATATCTACACCACAGATTTTTTCCAGATCTCCGCATTCGACGGCACCACGCAGATCATCTCCATCTATTATCTTGTAAAACCTATCTCCCCCTTTACCGCACCTATTTTAAACCAACCCTTTGATTTTGAGATCCCCGAAGGCGTTACTGAAGTTGAAGGTGTACGCTGGATAAATTGGGATGAGTTTAATGCCGCCACCGTAACCCTGCCCATTGATAAAGTAGTAGCCGATCTGGTAAAAGTTAAATATTAATATAGGCGTTCCGGTAAGTCTTCTCCCCTCCCTATACCCTTCCATCTCCGCCGCATTCAATTATTCATAATCATAATTTATTTTCAATGGCATTCATGAATGCTTCGCATTTCGTAATTCGTAATTGAAAAATTCGTAATTCTCACATCCCATACCCTTATCCGGTATTTCGTGTAATGCTGACAGTTACCCCATATCTTCTCCTAACCCTTTTCTATCTCCCTCCTAACATATTATTAAAAACAATATTAATTGATTCGTTAATAAATTACTATTTTTCAATAGAAGACACACAAGAAAAGAATATTCTCGTAAACCGTTAGCTATCAATCAAATCAACCAAAATCCAACTAAAATCCTATCACATGTTGAAAACTCTAATGTTATCCGTCTTAGCGGTATTGTGTGGTGGAATTAACTCTTTTGGACAAAAAACCACCATTTCCGGAAAAGTTATCGATGAATCAGGAGCCGCAATTATTGGGGCTACTATCGTCGAAAAAGGTACCAAAACAGGTACCATCACCATGCCCGATGGCACATTTACAATTTCTGCCAAACCAGCTACAAAACTGATCGTATCCGCTATCGGTTACAGCTCCCAGGAGGTGACAGCTGCCGGCAACCTCATTGTACAGCTGCGCCTGGACACCAAATCCCTGGGTGAGATCGTAGTTACCGGCGTAGGCGTAGCCACCAGCAAAAAGAAGCTGGCCTTTGCCGTGGAATCCGTAACAGCCGACAAGCTGCCACAGGCCCCTACCGCATCGGTAGACCAGGCCCTGGTAGGTAAGATCGCCGGCGCACAAATTTCCAGCACCAGCGGGGTGCCCGGCGCACAAACCAACATCCTGCTGCGCGGTATCAACACCATTAATGCGCTGGGCCGCGGCACCACCCCCATGATCCTGCTGGATGGTATTCAGCTGAGCGCCACCAGCTTAAACAGCATTGACCTCAACGCCATTGAGCGGGTGGAAGTGGTGCAGGGCGCCGCCGCCGCCACCATTTACGGCGCACAGGGCGCCAACGGCGTAATACAGCTGTTCTCTAAAAAGGGCAAGCCCGGGAAAATGAACATCGACGTATCTTCCAGCGTAGCCCGCAACGAAGTGCTGAACGTTGGCGACCTGCGTAAATCCAGGTTCAATAACTTTAAAGCCAATGCCGCCGGCGAAGTAGTAGGCTCCTCCGGCGCCCCCCTCAGCTGGGACCCCGCCACCGGCATTTATAAGGAGAACATCATCTACAACTCACTGGACCCCAACGGTAAGGCCGATAAGCCGTATGACAAGAACCTGAAGTATTATGATCATTTCAAAATGTTCTTCAAGCCAACCACTACCTACAACACTTCCATAGTAGTATCCGGCGGCAGTGAAAAAATGGATTACGCCTTTGCCGTATCCAACAATCACCAGGAAAGCATTTTCAAAAATAACGGCGCCTACGACCGCAGTAATTTTTCCGTGAACGTAGGCACAGAGCTGTATAAGGGACTGAAGTTCCGCAGCGTTACCCAGCTCATTTACACCAAGAACACCATAGAGAACCAGAACGTGATCTATGCCATCAACAACGCCCGTCCCTTCGCTAATTATGACGATGTAATGAGCGACGGCAACTACTCCTATTATTATGGAGATGCTGTTGGCGTAAATGCCAATAACCCCAACTACAACGCCCAGTACACGGATGCTACCGGCAATAAGGTGGACATTGTACAAACCTTTAACCTGAACTATAAGCTGCCAAAATTCCTGGAGCTGGATGCCAAATACGGCATCAACTACCAGCGTAACGATTCAACCTTTATTTACGGCGATCAGTCGGATAACCTGAACGTGATCAATCAGCGGGGCTGGCTATCCAACTATAATAATACCGATGCCACCGGGGAAATGACGAAATATAATGTAAGTGTGTTCTTCCAGCATTTTACCGGCACCGCAACTTTTAACACCGATTTCCAGAAGGATTTTAACCTGGGCCTTCCCATAAGAACCTCCACTACAGCGGCTTTCGACTGGCGTTACAATACCTTCAAACAATACATCACGCACGGGGAAGGCACGCCGTCCTTTGCACCGCATACCTTAAAGGATTATGCCACCCGTAATATTGATATGGATCTGAAAGAGCCCTTTGTAACCTTCGGCTACCTGGTGAACCAGCGTATTGAATGGGGCGATATTGCCGGCATTTCCGGGGGCTTCAGAAGCGATTATTCCTCCGCCTTCGGTAAAGGCTCCAAACCTTTTACCTTTCCCCGTGGCGATGCTTATGTAAGATTATCGTCCATGAACTTCTGGCAGGATGGCGGCGTAGGCGGCATTATCACAGAGTTCAAGCTGCGCGCCGCCTATGGCGAAGCCGGCATACAACCCGGGCCTTTTCAGCGCTATACAGTGCTAACACCCCGCAGTGTAGGCGCCGGCAGCGTGCTGTACCCCGGTACTGCACAACGCAATCCTAACCTGGATGTAGAAGTATCCAAAGAGTTTGAAGCCGGTACCGACCTCTCTTTCAACATCCTGAAAGGCAGCTGGCTGCAGAATGCAGGCCTTTCCGTTACTTACTGGAAACGCAGCACCAATAACGCCATTTATGATACCGATGCACCCGCATCATCCGGTACCGGTACATTGGTAGATAATGCCTTTTCCCTGGAATCCAAAGGCTGGCAGGCATCCCTGAACATCGGCGTATTATCCACCACGGATTTCTCCTGGGACCTTACCACCAACTTAAGCAGGCAGTCGTCTGAAATAACAGCAGTAAGCGGCAACCCGGTAGTGATCATTTCCTCTGCGGGCAGCACCAACTATGTGCTGGCGCCGGGTTTAAAGGTTGGGCAGATCTTTGGCAATAAAGCCCTGCACTCCCTGGAAGACAGGGATGCCAGCGGCAACCTGTATATAGCTGAAGCAGATAAAGGCAGCTACGAAGTAGCCAGCAACGGGTATGTAGTGAACAAGGCCACCAAACAGCCCGTATTTACACCGGAAAAAGTAAGCTTTGGCGATCCTAACCCTAAGTTCAACATGTCGTTCATCAACTACTTTTCCTTTAAAGACTTTGTAACCTTCTCCATGCAATGGGACTGGATCAATGGCAGCCACCTGTATAACCAAACCAAGGAATGGATGTACCGTGATGGCATTCACAGCGATTACGAAAAACCCATTACCATTAATGGTGAAACCGGCGCCTGGACCGCCTTTTACCGTGGCGTATACCAGGCCCAGGGTAACAACGGCACCAAGGATTATTTTTATGAAGACGCCTCTTTTATGCGTTTACGGAACCTGTCCGCAGGCTTTGACTTTGCCCGCTTCTTTAAAATAAAAGGGATCCGGAAAATACAGCTGGTATTAACCGGCCGCAACCTGGTTACTTTCACAAAGTACACGGGTATGGATCCTGAGATCAGCTCCGGCAATGCCAACTCACCCTGGGACCGCGGCACAGACCACAATACCATGCCTAACTATAAATCTTACCAGGTAGGCCTGAATCTTGGTTTCTAACGTCAACACCTAAACGCAACAATTATGACTATCAATACACAAACAAAATATATACCGCTGGTAATATCCCTTTTCTGCATGCTGGCCTGTAAAAGTCAGCTGGATATCAATGATCCTAACCAGCCGTCCCCCGAAAGCGCAGCTACAGAAAAAGGTATTGTAGCCCTGGGTCAGGGCATTTATGTAAGCGGGTTTTATGATCTTAAGTATTATGATGCAGTTATAGGCCGCTTCTGGTCGGGCGCCATAGGCTTTCAGGAGCAGATGGGCGATGTAATAGGTATGGAAGCCGCCAACGAATACATGAACCAGTTAGGCTGTCCCGATAAGGTTACGCTGGATGATGGCACTGTAGTGCCCAGTCCTGGCTTTCCCTCCAAACAGCTGCAGCTTATACGCGCCATTAACAGTAATGCCGAAGCAGGCGCCAACCCGCTCTTTTACGAATGGGCCTACATGTACCAGCTCAATAAGAACTGTAACCTGGTGCTGGCCGCGCTGGATAAAGTGGAGTTCAGCGGCGATGCCGCCACCAAAAAGAATGTGGTAAAAGCCTGGGCCTACTGGTGGAAAGGCTATGTGTATTCCCGCATCGGCTCCTTGTATTATGCCGGCATTGTTAACGACGACCTGGCTGTTGCAGATGATCCTAAAACCACTAACAACAACTATGTATCCAAAGAAGCCATGATAGCTGCGGCCAACGCTAAGCTGGATACGGCCGCACAATTACTGACCGGTATTTCCGCCGGGGCAGATTATAATGCCATCCTCAGTAAGCTGATACCTGCTTTTTACCAGGTAGGCAAAGGCGGCGTGCTTACCCCGGATATGTGGATCCGTAACATTAATACGCTTAAAGCCCGCAACCTGCTGGTAAATACTACGGTAGATGCGATGCCCGCCACCCGCTGGGATAGCATCCTTACCCTTACGAACAATGGCATACAGCAGAATGATTTTGTATTCACCGGCCGCTCAGACCAGCTGGGCGATATTATTGCCGCATCAGACGGCACCGTGGCAGCAAGGGTTACCAGCACAGACCCTGGTGGCGGTGGTTACGGCATCAGCGAGCGCTTAATACAGGATTTTAAACCCGGCGACAAACGCCTGGCCAACAACTTTGAAACCGGCACCACCTGGATCGGTAATGCGGACCGTGGTAACTCTTTTAACACCAACCATGCGCTGATAGACGGCGGTAAAAAAATAAGCGGTGTAATTGTATATAGCAATACCGGTGTAGGCGCAACGGAAATGTACCTGGCCGGCAGCTGGGAAGAAAATGAGCTGATGAAAGCAGAAGCCACTATGTACAAGGATAATTTCAGCCCTGCGGCTATCATATCAGGCATGACGCTGATCGATGTTGTACGCAATGCACAGGGCGCCGGCTTAGCGCCTACCGTGGCCGCCACGGCAGCTGCTGCCAAAGAAGAGCTGCGTAAGGAAAGAAGGATAGGCCTGTTGTTCCGCGCCCTCTCCTTCTACGATGCACGCCGCTGGAAAGTGATCGATCCTGTATCCAAAGGCGGCGGCCGTACCGGCTGTGTGGTAATAGACCGCTCCGGCAATATTAACACCAATGCAACTATAGATTACAGCTTCCTGGATTACTGGGATGTTCCGGATAATGAAGTGGCCAACAACCCGCCGGGCTCCGGCGCTGCACCGGTAAAAAATCCGCGTACGGAGTAATTAATAATTAAGAATGAATAATTAATAATAAGGGGGCGATATTTCAATTTGAAATATCGCCCCCTTTATTATGCTGGTTGCAGAAAATGCATTTCAATGGCGTACCAGCCCTCCGATTATTAATTATTAATTATTCATTCTTATTTTTTCTGCGCCACAGTTATTAAGTGAAACGGCGCGCCATCCTGCTGGTACAGCGTTGTAAACCCGCACACCTCCAGCATTTGTTTCATTAATTCAAGGCTGAATACATGATGATGCGCGCGGCGGTACAACGTATTTTGCCGGATCTGGCTGGCCAGCTCTTCGCGCGTGCCTTCCTTTTCATCCATTACATGCAGGCGTATGATCTCCTCAAAATGCGTGGTATCATCTTCACCCACATTGTTCTTATAATCCTGCTGTAAATGTTCCAGCGTGGTATAAGGCCGGTTAATATCAAAGGTATGGCGCTTATCCGGCAGCACCAGCACCAGCTGCCCGCCGGGTTTTAATACCCGCTTCCATTCATACAACGCTTTCAGCGGGTTAGCCACATGCTCCAGGCAATGGCAGGATAGTACAAAGTCGTAGCTGTTATCTGCAACGCCCTGCAGGTCGGTAGCCTCGCGTATGAACTGGTAGCCGGTTTTGTTATAATAGTGAAAGTTGTTCCCCTCCTGTATCTGCCCTTCCCAAATAGTGTTGGTGCTGAAGTTAGCGCCGTCTATCTGTTCTGCAAACAGGTAAACGGGAAAATATCCCTTTACTGCAAACAGCGCGCTGGGCCCGCCAATTTCAATCCCCTTCTTACCGCGCAGCTGCGCGCTGTAATTGATCAGCTTTCGCTTGGCCGGTCTTCTGATGTAAGATACCCAGGTAGTGATTGCATCTTTTAATTGCATATCGTTGTGTTATGATCTGAAGTATATATTGCATGCTCAGCAAAAACTATTCCTTACTCCTGGCTAAGCCCCATGGCGCTGGCTTTCATCTTGGCGGTGGTTTCCTTGCCCAGGTAATGTTCTATACGTTTTTCCAGTAAATAGATTAGCGGTGTAAGTATAATGGCCATGGTAAATTTGTAAATATAGTTCACCAGGCAAATGGCCAGCACCTGCTGCCATGTCCAGTCATTCCCCAGTTTAAACGCAATGTACAACACAATAAAGCTATCCACCAGCTGGGATACTACCGTTGAGCCGGTGGCCCGCAGCCAGATATGTTTATCGCCCGTGCGTTTTTTAATACGGTGAAATACGGTAACATCCACTATCTGGCTTACCAGGAAGGCAATAACACTACCCGCAATGATCCACATGCCCTGCCCGAAGATGCCGGTAAAGGCCGTTTGCATGTTAGGCAGGCCATCAGCCGTTTTGCTGCCTATCCAGAAATCAGCCGGCGGCACTTCAATAGCCAGGAAAAACATCAGGAAAGCATACAGGATCAGCGCCACAGCCGTATAGGAAATGCGCCGCACCGCTTTGGGACCGTAATACTCATTCACCACATCCGTCATTACAAACTCCAGCGGCCATAACAATACCCCACAGGTAAGGTTAAACGATAATCCGCTTTGCCCGAAAATGGTAAAAGTGTGTACCGGCAGGCCCAGTAAGCGCTCCAGGGAAAAGATCTTACCGCCTATACATTCCGCTATCAGCGCGTTGGCCACAAAAAAACAGGAGAAGATGACAAACAGCTTGGTGGGCCGGTCTTTCAGAAGATGATTGATCATACCAGTATTTGAACTAATAATATTGACAGGTTAAGGATCAGCAGGTAACCGGGTAGCTCTGCCCAGCTCACCTTGCGCAGCAGCAGTAATACAATGGCCAGCACACTGCTCAGCATATTGGCCCAGGGCGCCACCAGGATCCCCAGTACGATCACGGAATTGAAAAGCCACGAAAAGCGCTCCCCATGTTCTGTAATACGCAACAGCCACACTGCGAGGTAGCAAAGATTGCATATAAAAACGAATTTCAACAAAATTTTAACGAAGCGCATGCAGCGAAAATAGTAATATTAGTGAATAGTCTTATAGTCCATGGTCCATAGTCGATGGTCCATGGCGTAGTACGTATATCAGGGGGTGCATGTGATGACGGTAGTCGCATTACTTGTACAACTTTTAACCGCGCAGTATGCAATGGACCATGGAACATCGGCCATGGACCTTGACTACTAACAACTATGAACTTTAAAATATATATTTGCTACTTATCTGTTTTAAAAGCTTCCATAATTTAAAAGCTTACCATAAATATGAAGAATAACTGGCTTAAAACGCTTTTGCCGCACATTATAGTAGTAGTGGCATTCCTGGTACTGGCAGTGCTGTATTGCAAACCCGCCCTGGAAGGCAAAGTATTAGGCCAAAGCGATGTAATTCAATGGAAAGGCATGGCCAAGGAATCACTGGATTACAAGGAAAAACATGGTATTACCCCCCTGTGGACCACCAGCATGTTCGGCGGTATGCCCACCTACCAGATCTCTTCAGAAAGCCCTTACAATTATGGGCAGATCATTCCTATCATATTAACGCTCAACCTGCCTAAGCCTATTAACGTATTGTTCCTGGCAGCGTTAACTTTTTATATTCTATGCATGGTGCTGCGGGTAAATCCCTGGATAGGCTTTATTGGCGCAGTAGCGTACGCCTATTCCAGTTATATGCCCATCATCCTCTCAGCAGGGCATGATACCAAGTCCGTAGCCCTGGCCTATTTACCAGGCGTAATAGCCGGTATCATGCTGGTACTCAGACGGCAATACCTCTTGGGCGCCGGCCTCACCGCATTATTTTTAGGTTATTTTATAGAAGCCAATCACCTGCAGATCACGTATTACTTCTTTTTACTCCTGGCCGTCATCGCCATCGTATTTGCAGTGATCACCATTCGTGAAAAAGATTATAAACACCTGTTCATTTCCTCCGCAGTAGTGCTGGCAGCCGTATTGGTAGGTATGAGCTATAACGCCATGCGTTTGTGGACCACCTACGAATATTCCCATGCCAGTAACCGGGGCGGTAAGTCGGAACTGTCCCCACTGCCCGGCCAGGAAGGCAATAAAACAGCCGGCGGCCTGGATAAAGATTATGCCTTCCAGTGGAGCTATGGCAAGTTTGAAACCTTTACCCTGATGGCGCCCAACATTTATGGCGGCAGCTCCGGCGGTGAATTAGGCACTAATTCGGAAACTTATAAGCAGCTTACCGGCATTGGCGTTCCTGCCGTGCAGGCTGAAAGTATGATCAAACACTACCCCTTGTATTGGGGC
>NZ_DATCRF010000374.1:0-3619 GCF_036569125.1 Chitinophaga sp.
GTGTTATACCGCGCCGTCTTATTTACCCGCCCTCTGAAGAAAGTGTGAACAGCGCCAACTTCCTGACAGCGGTGCAGCGCCAGGGCGCCAACAATTTTACTACCCGCGTATGGTGGGATAAATAGGAAAACATCTCACGTCATTTAAACAATACCCTCAGATTATGATAAACGAAAGAAGGAACGTACTGAAAAAACTTTTTGCTTCCGTGGCAGGCATAGCCGGTTTTAATGCCGTAGCCAAAGCAGCGGGTACGGTTACCCGCAGCAATACTGAGAAAATAGTAAATGGAGTGGTGTACGACCAGGAAGTACCCTTGTTCTCCAGCATTACCAAGCATAACGGGCTGGTGTTCCTGGCCGGCATAGGCGCCCACTTTGAAGGCGATATTAAAGCGCATACGGACCATGTACTGAAAGAAATGGAAGCCCAGCTGAAAAAAGCAGGTACTTCTATGGAAAAAGTATTAAAGGTAAGTGTGTTCCTGCACGACCTGAACGATTACAAAGCCATGAACGAAGTGTTCCGCGGCCGTTTTGGCGCTAACCCGCCGGTACGTACTACCGTTGCCGTGTATGGCGGCGTGCCGGGAGATTCGCTGGTAGAGATGGATTGCATCGCAGCGCAATAAACGAAGCAGGAAGCAGGATGTAAAAAGTAAGATACTCACATTTTGAGTGCCTGAGATCATACGGAATACATCCTGCCTCCTGCCTCTTATCTGATACTCCTCTTTTTTTCTTTTTTCAAAATCCTTTTATGATTACGCGCAGAAATTTGATACGGAATCTTTCTGCCGTCCCCCTATTGGGTGGACTGGCAGGTACCGCCAAAGTATTACCCTTCCTGGACGAGACCAGCACCGCACCCGCTAAAGATTATTTCAAAGAGCTGGGAGTACGCACCTTTGTAAATGCTGCCGGTACTTATACCGCCATGACCGGTTCTTTGATGCTGCCTGAAGTGCTGGCCGCCATACAATACGCCTCCAAAGAATTTGTGCTGCTGGACGACCTGCAGGATAAAGTGGGCAAACGTATTGCCTCCCTGGTGCACAGCGAATATGCTGTGGTAACCTCCGGCGCCTTCTCGGCTATCACACTGGGTTTAACCGGCGTATTAACGGGCATGGATGAAAAGAAAGCAGCAGCTATTCCGCACCTGGAAGGCACCGGCATGAAAACAGAAGTGATCATGCTGAAAGCGCATGACATTCCCTATGCACATGCATTAAAAAATACCGGGGTAAAAGTGTTGCAGGTAGATACAAAGGAAGAGCTGGAAAAGGCCATCAATGACCAGACCGCGATGCTCTTTTTTGTAAATGCCAACAACTTTGACGGTAAGGTGCAGGTAGAGGAATTTATACAAATAGCCAAAGCGCATAACCTGCCGGCTATGATCGATTGTGCAGCTGATGTACCCCCGGTTGAGAACCTGTGGCGCTTTACCAAAATGGGTTATGACATGGTTTGTTTTTCAGGCGGTAAAGGCATTCGCGGCCCGCAAAGCGCTGGTTTGTTATTAGGCGCTGAAAAATATATTAAAGCCGCCCGCTTAAGTATGGCGCCCCGTGGTAATACTGTGGGCCGTGGCATGAAAATAAATAAGGAAGAGATCCTGGGTATGATGGTGGCGCTGGAATACTACCTGGCAAAAGACCACGCTAAAGAATGGAAGATGTGGGAAGAGCAGATAGCGCTGGTGGGCAATGCCGCTAAATCGGTACCTGGTGTGGTAACAGAGGTGAAAGTGCCTGCAGTGGCCAATCACATACCCACCTTACACGTATCCTGGGATGAGAAAAAGATCCCGGTAACAGCCGCAGACCTGCGCGATAAGCTGCGCAAAGGCAACCCATCAATAGAAGTAGCAGACGGACAGCCAGGAAATAAATACGCCATCAGCATTACCACCTGGATGCTGGTACCCGGACAGGAGAAGATAGTAGCAGCAAGGCTGAAGGAAGTACTGTCACAGGGAGCTTAATTTCATAAAAGATACGCTTATGAAACGGATGATCAGGAACGGAAGCCTGCTGATCATATGCCTGGTATTATGCCGGGCGCAGGTAACCCATGCACAAAAATACAGCCTGCTGATAAAAGGCGGCCACGTCATCGATCCAAAGAATAATATTGACCGCATTATGGATATTGCCATCACGGCAGATACCATTGCCGCTGTAGCTGCTGATATTGATGCAGCACAGGCCAGGAAGGTGATCCATGCGGAAGGGCTGTATGTAACGCCCGGATTAATAGACATACACTCCCACAACTTTGCAGGCACAGAAGAGAACCATTATCTCTGTAACGGTTATGTAGCATTGGCGCCGGATGGCTTTACTTTCCGCTGTGGTGTTACCACCGTAGTGGATGCCGGCAGCTCCGGCTGGCGCAGCTTTGAAAAATTCAGAACACAAACCATACTGCATTCGCAAACGCGGGTGCTGGCTTTCCTGAACATTGTGGGAGAAGGTATGCGCGGCGGCGTGTATGAGCAGAACACCGCCGATATGGACGCCAAGATGACGGCGTTAACTATCCTTCACAATAAACAATACGTAGTAGGCATTAAGGTAGCGCACTATGTAGGCGCCGAATGGACGCCGGTGGACAGGGCGGTGGAAGCCGGTAAAATGGCCGGGGTACCGGTGATGATAGATTTTGGCGAGCAGCGTCCCGCATTATCGCTGGACTCTTTGTTTATGACACACCTGCGGCCCGGCGATATTTTTACGCATGCCTATGCCAAATTAAGAAGCCGCATGGCTATTGTAAATGACCAGGGGCAGCTACAGCCTTTTGCCCTGGCTGCCCGTAAAAAAGGGATTGTTTTCGATGTAGGCCACGGCGGTTCCAGCTTCTCCTTTTCACAGGCCATACCGGCCCTGAAAGCAGGTTTTTACCCTTCCACCATCAGCACAGATATTCATGCCACCAGCATGAATGCCGGTATGAAAGATATGCTTAACGTAATGTCCAAGTTCCTGAACATGGGCATGGATGTTAGCAGTGTTATCAAAGCATCTACCTGGGAGCCGGCCAAAGCTATTCAGCATGAGGAATTGGGCAATCTCTCCAAAGGGGCGGTGGCCGACATTGCCATTCTGCAGGTGATGAAAGGTAAGTTTGGCTTTATTGATGCCAGCGGTTCCCGCATGGATGGGAACCAGAAGCTGGAATGTGAGCTTACCATGCGGGCCGGCCGGATTGTGTATGATCTGAATGGCCTGGCAAGCCTGCCTTACCAGGTAAACACCACTACCGTAGCAGTAGATGAGCATGCCACCGGTGCTGAAAATTAATTCCACTGAAACCGATCAAGGATGAAATATAAAATAGTATACCCGTTAACGTTATTACTGGCATTGCTGGTCTATTTACCGGCTGCTATACAAGCACAAACCATATCCAAAGAAGAGCTCATCTTTCTTACGGCTGCCTGGAAGGGGGAACGTTTCCCCGACGGGCGGCCTAAAATTCCCGATAGCCTGCTGGAAAAAGCCCGGCATATTGGTATTGAAGAAGCATGGATCATACTGGATAATGACGGTTACCACTGCCAGTTTGAAGGGGGCTGGAAAATACTGCACCCGGATACGCCCATTATAGGC
>NZ_DATCRF010000375.1:0-9772 GCF_036569125.1 Chitinophaga sp.
CAGCCTCTTATTTCCCTATATTTGTCGGGATACGCTATTAATTCACCGATATGCTGCCCAATTCCACTTGCCGCTGTTTTTCCGCTATCCTCTTTTATTTATTGTTATTAATACCTTACCATGGATCCGGCCAGGATGGCCAGGCGCAGCAGCTGGTGCAATTAAGCAAGGCTATTAACAATGTGCCGGTTTATGATGCGCAGCGGCAGCACAGGATCGACAGCCTGAAGAAAACTTTAGCACAGGTAACACCAGCTGATTTCTCCAAACAATTTGATGTATATACGCTGCTGTACGAAGAGTACCGCCTTTTCCAATACGATTCATCTTACCACTATGCCCGTAAATTAGGAGAAACAGCTTTGTTGCTGAAGGATAACGGGCGTATTATGTATGCACGCATAAAGCTGGCCTTTTCCCTGTTATCGTCCGGCATGTATAAAGAGGCGTATGATTCTTTGGCCGGCATTCATACCCAATGGCTGCCGGATAGCAGCAAGGCGGAATATTATGCGTTGCTGGGCCGCTATTATTATGACCTGGGCGATTTTGACAATGACCAGTACCACACACCTGTTTATAATGTGCAGGGCAGCCGGTATATGGATTCTGCCCTGGCGCTGTTACCGGCCAATACTTACCAGGCCAGCTATTACCGCGGGTTAAAAGAGCTCAAGGCCGGTAATAAAGAGCGGGCATCTGAAATGCTTACGCAGCTGCTGAACGATCCTGCGCTTACACAGCACCAGGTAGCGGTAACAACCTCCACCCTCAGTGACCTGTACATCCGCAACGGGGAAACGGATAAAGCCATACAGCTGCTGGCAACCGCGGTAATTGCAGATATACAATCTTCCACCAAGGAAACTTCAGCCGCCTTTAACCTGGCCAGCCTCTTATATAAAAAGGGCGATGTAAGGAACGCCTCCCTGTGCATTAACCAGGCCGTGGCCGATGCGGAGTTCTACGGCGCCCGGCAGCGCAAGGTGCAGGTAAGCACCATACTGCCTTTTATTGAAGCGCAGAAGTTAAACATGGTAGAAAGCCAGAAAAGGAAGCTGCTCTTTTACGCCGCCACGGTAACGCTGCTGCTGTTACTGATCATTGGCCTGGCGGTAATTGTATGGCAGCAGGTAAAAAAGCTGAAAGCCGCGCAAAAGATCATTACCCGCGCCCATGTAAATGAGCTGGAAATTAACCGGCAGTTGGCTGAAACCAATGCCCGCCTGGAAGATGCCAATAAGATCAAGGAAAAGTACATAGGCTACTTCTTTAACTTTAACGCGGAGTTCTATGATAAAATAGAAAAGCTGAAAAAGTCGCTGGAACAAAAGGTGGCCGACCGTAAGCTGGACGATGTTAAGGCCCTCATCGCCAAAATAAACCTGCGCAAAGAAAAGGAAGAGCTGATCAGCAATTTTGACCATGCCTTTTTAAAGCTGTTCCCCAACTTTGTAACGGTATTTAATAGTATGTTCCGGGAAGAGGATCAATTATTATTAAAGGAGGGGGAGCTGCTGAATACCGATCTGCGGATCTTTGCCCTCATCCGAATGGGCATCCATGACAGTGAAAAAATAGCGCACATTCTCCAGTATTCTGTAAATACTATTACCACCTATAAAACCAAGATCAAGAACAAATCCATTGTGCCCAATGAGGAATTTGAGAAGCGTGTAATGGAAATAAAAGCGGTGTGATCTTCCCAAAACAACTCCATTTTCGCCTTTCAAATTGACATATATTAATTTAATTAATATAATTATAAGCCCTTTAATACCAATCTATTAAAGATCGCTGCTTTCTCTGTTATCGCTATATTTCTTATACTTCCCGCATATAATTTGACGGCGCCCGCCAACCACTCTTTCTTTGATGCCGGAATAAACTGATAACAACATTTCACGTAAAAACTGATCCAGGCCACAGCCGTAAAAACTGTAGTTCAAAACCACGGACAATTATCCCGGCCATTTTAGATCAATCAATCCCTAATTACAACCAAACGTTCGTTTATGACAAAAACAAGATCGCTTTCCACGTTCCTTTTGTGTTTGCTCATGCTTTTACAATGCTATCGCACCTATGCCCAGGAAACAATGCTCACCGGAACGGTTACCGATGAAACAGGAACGGGGCTAACCGGGGCCACCGTTGCCGTAAAGGGCGGCAAACAGGGCACCTCCACCGGGGCTGCAGGTAAGTTCAGCTTCATTGTACCTGCCGGCGTTTCCACCCTGCTTATTTCCTATGTAGGGTACGAAACCCGCGAGGTGCCTGTTACCGGCAAAGAGCTAAACATCCGGCTGCAGCCGCAGAACACCCTGCTGAATGCAGTGGTGGTAGTAGGTTATGGTACACAAAAAAGGGCAGACCTTACCGGCGCCATCGCCTCTGCCAGGGGAGAAGATATTAAAAGCCTGCCTGTAACCAATGTACAGGAAGCTTTACAGGGCCGCATGGCAGGCGTAGAAGTAGTTAAAAGCTCCGGCGCTCCGGATGCTACCGCCAGCATTATTATACGGGGTGTATCCTCACTGAACAATGCACCGCCCTTATATATCGTGGATGGTGTGCGCCAGTCAGGCGATAATATTAATATGCAGGACATTGCTTCTGTAGATGTGCTCAAAGATGCCAGCGCAGCCGCCATTTATGGCTCTGCTGCTGCCGGCGGCGTTATCATCATCACCACTAAAAAAGGGCAGGGAGCTAAGCCTACCATAAATTTCTCCGCCCGTTATGGCGTAACCACGCCCATGACGCTGGACCTGCTGGACCGTAATGATTTTGTAAAGCTGAAACGCACGCTGGATCCCAACTACCTCTCCGGCGTGGATGTGGATACCCTGCCCAATACCAACTGGGTAAAGGAGCTGTACGGCCATGCTAAGGAGGATAACTATAATCTTTCCGTATCCGGTAACACACCCGGTGTGAACTATTATGTATCTGCTTTTTACAACGGCCAAAGCGGTATTTACCGTAACAATTCATCTTACTTATCCGGCGCCCGTGTGAACACGGATTTTAAGATTGGTAAATATGTGAAGCTGGGCGAACAGCTGTATGTATGGAGCCGCAGCACCAAGCCGGAAATTGTAACCGCCATTAACCCGCCTTTCCGCTCCATACCCATTATGCCCGTATATGATACGCGGGATCCTAAAAGCCCCTGGGGTAAATCGCCTATTGGCTTTGGCGGGCCTAACCTGGTTGGGCAGATAGAAACCGCGCATATCCTGAACAACAAGTTCAATTTACAGGGAAATGTGTTTGCGGAAGTGCAGCTGCCTCTGTACCTTTCTTTCAGAACTACTTTTGGTTATACCTATTATAATGAGAACCAGAGCTACTTCCAGGATGCCTACAACTTTGGCCAGGTAGCTACCACCATTAACCAGCTGCAGAAGTTTAATGTGAACCAGCCCACTATTATGTCAAATTATACCTTATCGTTTGACCATGCTTTTGGTAAGCATGCATTGAATGCAGTGATCGGGTATGAGCAGTTTAAAACCACTTATAACTCGCAGTATGCCACGCAAACTTCAGTAGGCGGCAACTCCTTCAGCTTTATACAAACCTCTGCTTCGCAGGCAACGGTGAATGGCAGCTACGATCCTAATGGCTTAATAAAATCCACCTTTGCGCGGCTGAACTATAATTTCAACAGCCGTTATTATTTATCCGGCACCATCCGCCGCGATGGTAACTTCACGGTATTTGGCACCGGCAACCAATACGGCACATTTCCCTCCGGCTCCGCAGGATGGCGCATCAGCGAAGAGCCATTCTTCCGCTCTTTACTGCCGCAGGTATCCCAGTTAAAGCTGCGCGGCAGCTATGGTTTGCTGGGTAACAGCAACATTGGCGCGTACAAATTCCTTTCCACCTACGACCAGGTGAATGCGCAGAACTTTACCCCCGGTGGCGCGCCTTTTATTGGGGTAACGCCCACCTTTCTCTCTAATCCCAATGTGAAATGGGAAAGCGTATACGAAGGCAACATCGGTTTGGATGCAGAGCTGCTGGACAGTAAAATGTTCTTCACCATTGAGTGGTATAACAAAACCACTAAGAACATGCTGTACGGGTTACCCATCCCTTTAAGCTCCGGCATTACCACGCCCTTTTATACCAACATTGGATCGGTACGTAACCGCGGCCTGGAAATAGTGCTGGGATATAAAGACAAAGTGGGCGACTTCCATTACAGCGTAAGCGCTAACGGCGCCTTTAATAATAACAAGGTGCTGAACCTGGATAATATTAATAACAACCCCATCCTGGATGGTAACAACAACTATGGTAATGCTTCCTTTGGCATTATGGTGAACCAGCCTATTACCATTACCAAGGCCGGACTGGGTTTTGGACAGTTCTACGGCTACAGGGTGGAAGGTATTTATAAAACGGAAGATGAGATCAGCAAGCACCCGCAGCAGGAAGGCAACCGCGCCCGCCCCGGCGACCTGATATTTGCAGATGTGGATGGTAATGGCGTGATCAATGATAAGGACCGCACCGTGATCGGTAACCCGAACCCGAAGTTCATTTACGGCGCCAACATCCGGCTTGACTGGAAAGGTTTTGACCTGGCCATGTTATTCAATGGCGCTGCCGGTGTGGATATTTTTAATGGTGTAAAAGCATATGCCTCTTTTCCTTTTGCAGATGGCAACACCACCTCCAAAGTATTTAACGCCTCTTTCCTGGGCAGCAACCAGGTAACGGATCAGCCAAGGATAGATAATAATGATCCTAATGGCAACTACTCCAGATCCAGCAGCTACTATGTGGAAAGCGGCAATTATGTGAAGCTGAAGAACCTGCAGCTGGGCTATACATTTTCAGATGATCTTCTGAGAAGCGTGAGCATAAAAACTGCCCGCATTTATGTAATGGCCAATAACCTGTTCACCATTACCAAATATTCCGGCATTGATCCTGAGCTGTCGGGCACAGTAACGGCCCGCGGTATTGATGCGGTGTGGCAGTACCCGCATGCCCGTATTTATTCCGTAGGCCTGGACCTGGCTTTCTAAAACAATGCTTTTGCTTCACCAGAAACTGACAATTATGTACAAGAAAATATTTTCGTTAGCATTCCTTACTATTTTGTTTTATACCGGTTGTAAAAAAGATCCGGATACGGTAGCCCGAACAGATGTGTATAACAGCTTAAACTATCCCACCACGCTGCCTAACCTGTTTGCAGTGCTGGTGCCTGCATATGCCAACCTGCGATCCGCCGAGCTGCATGGCTTTAATTTGCTGTGTAAGGATTTTGCGGGTAGTGAGCATGTTACAGACCTGGCCTACCCCGGCGATGCTTCCTGGACAGAGCTTACGCTGAATAACATGAGCACCAGCAACAGCTACGCCAACGACCTGTGGATAGGGCTGTACCGCGGCATTAAGAATGCCAACATCTTTTTAGACCGTGCTGATTTTTATGAGCAGCAATATTCCTCCCCTGCTGAAAAAACGCAGATAGACCAGATGCGGGGCGAAGCGCGTTTCATGCGTGCACTCTACTACTTTTACCTGGAATGTTTTTTCGGCGAAAGCTATATCAGCGCCGGCGGCGCCGGTGGCGATAAAATGGGCGTGCCACTGATCACTACCATGGCTTCCTCCCTGGATGCTACGCAGGTGCCGCGCAACAGCACGAAAGAAGTATGGGACTTCATTACCACTGAGCTGCAGCAGGCCGCCACTTTATTAAAAGGCGCCCAATGGACCGGCGCCAATACCGGCCGTGCTACGGAATGGGCGGCCAAAGCCTTGCTGGGTAAGGCCTATGTATTTAACCAGAACTGGGCTGCCGCCAAACCCATATTGCTGGATGTAATTACCAACAGCGGTAAAACCTTAATGCCTTTCAGCAAGTATAAAGATGCATTTAACGGTATTGATGCCAATGAGTTTAACGAAGAATCCCTTTTTGAGATTAATGTGGACCGTAACTCTTTAGGCGGTTATGGCATTTTTAGTTTCAATAATAACCTTACTACCAGCCAGGGTTTGATATGGTCTCCCTGCATACTGGGAGATGACGGAACAGAGAAGAACGGCATTGGCTTAGGCTACTGCAACGAGTTTTTCCATGAAAAGAACCTGCAGCGTTTTGGCTTTAACCAGGGTACCTATAAGCTGGTCAGCAATCCTGCTTTTGATGCAAGTAAGCCCGCTACCTACCTGAACCCCAAAGAAGTGATAGATCCTGTTTATAAACAGCAATCGCTGGCAGCACGGGCCAACAAAACGGTAGACCCGCGCCTGTATGTAGCAGCGCTGCAGCCCTGGGTAGATTCTGCCAGCAATGACGGCGCTACCTGGCGGCCGGTATGCCGTTACATAGCCATGAAAGAGGAATTTAAAACCGTTTACAATGGCTGGAGCATGCGCAAGTTCGTAACCTACGATAACCTCATCTTTAACCGGCAGGCCGCTGCAGATGCAGCCAACTATTACCTGTTACGTTTAGCGGATGTGTACCTGCTGTATGCAGAAGCCAGCGCAAACACCAACGATAATGCTACTGCGTTGGAATACATTAACAAAGTAAAAAGAAGGGCCTACGGTTACCCGGTGAGCGCAGCCTCTCCCGTGGATTATAAAACCCTTACTGATAAAACCTCTGCAGCAGATGCCAACCTGGCTAATAACCCCCTGCGTTACGAAAGATGGGCAGAGCTGTTTGATGAAGGCCATTGGTGGTTTGATGTATGCCGCTGGCGCATTGGCAGCGGGGAAGCCGCTTACTACGCTACCTCTATGGCAGGCGGCAATATTAAGTGGAGCGATTCCAAATCTTATGTATGGCCTATTCCCGCCAATGAGATCAACACCAATAGCAGCATGAAGCAAAGCGCAGGTTACTAATTAATCATCAAAACGGATGTATGTTATTTAAAAGATTGTTTTTTATTTTCTCCGGTTTATGGATGCTGCAAAGTGCAGCAGCACAGGAAAATAATACCTTGCAGGTGCAGATGAATAAAGTACGGCTGTCCTTTTCTTTAGACGGGGACGGCCGTCCCGTATATGCGTTGGCGTATAATGGCCGCTCTGTGGTGGCTGCCTCGCGCCAGGGCTTTGTGCTGGAACAGGATAGCTTGTTCTACAAAGGGTTTACCATCACCGGTACAGAAAAAAGTTCCGTGAACGAAACCTGGCAGCCGGTATGGGGAGAGGTAAACAGCATCCGCAATCACTATGAGCAGCTGACCGTACATTTAAAGCAGCAGCAGTCGCCGGGTTATTTGCTGGATCTTGTGTTCCGGGTGTTTGAGGATGGGATGGGCTTCCGTTATGAATTTCCGCAACAGCCCGGCCTTAAATATTTTATAGTGAAGGATGAGCTAACGGAGTTTAATCTTACCAGCGATCCCACCACCTTCTGGATCCCCGGCGATTATGATAGTAACGAGTACGCTTACACGACCTCCAAGCTTAGCCAGGTGAATAATACCCAGCAGGTGCAAAGCGCTACGGATATTGCGGTGCGTACTGTGCCGGACCCTTATGCCGTGCAAACGCCGCTGATGATGAAAACGGAGGATAACCTGTATGTGAATATTCATGAAGCTGCGCTGATCAACTATCCCGCCATGCAGCTGCATGTAAATGGCGCGGCGCATCAGCTTACATCCAGCCTGGTGCCGGATGCTGTGGGGAATAAAGCTTACCTGCATGCACCCTGTAAAACACCCTGGCGCACTATTATTGTAAGTGATAAAGCGGCCGATGTGCTGGCCTCTAAGCTCATACTGAACCTGAATGAGCCGCCTGCCGCCACAGACCTTTCCTGGATCCAACCCATGAAATTTGTGGGTGTGTGGTGGGAGATGCAAACCGGTAAAAGTACCTGGAACTATGCGGATGCAGCCAGTGAGCGCGGTAAGGACGACCTGGTGCCCAACGGCCGCCATGGCGCAAACACGGCCAATGTAAAAAAGTACATTGACTTTGCTGCTGCCAATAATATTAAAGGCGTATTGGTAGAAGGCTGGAACACCGGCTGGGAAGACTGGTTCGGCAACTGGAAAGAGAATGTGTTTGATTTTGTAACGCCTTACCCTGATTTTAAGGTAAAGGAGATCCAGGATTATGCCGTGGCCAAAGGCGTGCAAATGATCATGCATAATGAAACCTCCGGCTCAGCCACTAACTATGAAAGGCAGCTGGACACTGCTTTCCGCTTTATGCAGGCCTATGGTTACCCGGCCGTAAAAACCGGTTATGTAGGTAAGATCATTCCCCGCGGGGAACATCATGACGGGCAATGGATGGTGAACCATTATGAGCGCGTAGCGCAAAAAGGCATGCAGTACCATATTATGATTGATGCGCATGAACCGCCCCGGCCAACCGGTTTACAGCGCACCTATCCCAACTGGCTGGCCTGTGAAGCGGGCAGGGGCAATGAGTACAATGCCTTCAGCAACGGTAATGCGCCGGAACATGAGACCATACTGCCCTTTACCCGTTTAATGGGCGGGCCAATGGATTATACGCCGGGCATCTTTAAATTAAAAGGCTATGCGCCCAATGTGCCGGACAGGCAGGTGCATACCACACTGGCCAAACAGCTGGCATTGTATGTAACTATTTACAGCCCGGTGCAAATGGTAGCCGACCTGCCGGAAAATTATGCTGCGCATGCCGATGCATTCAACTTTATAAAAGCCGTGCCGGTTGACTGGGATGATACCCGCATTATAGCCGCAGAACCGGGCGATTATATTACCATTGCCCGTAAGGAAAAAGGAAAATCTAACTGGTATATAGGCGCCATTACGGATGAGAACAGCCGCAAAACAGCCATACCACTGCAGTTCCTGGACAAAGGAAAAAAGTACCGCGCCACCGTGTATGCAGATGCGCCGGATGCAGACTGGAAAAAGAATCCGGAAGCTTACCAGATCAAAACGTCTGTTGTAGATGCAAATACTGTATTAACCGTTCAGCTGGCAGCCGGAGGAGGGGCTGCAATAGCCATTCAGCCTATGTAAATAACCCATTAAATTTTAACTACTATTCTTAAACCCAAACCCACGTATTATGAAAACAACTCTATGCCCGCCCGGGGTATTCCGGGCGGTACTGGCCCTTGTGCTATACGTATGCATGAGCCAATTACCCGTATACGCACAAAGTGACGGGCTACCCCGCGGCGCTAACCTGTTACCCTACCAGCGCTATGAAGCCGAAAGCGGTGCCCGTGGAGGCGGCGCCAGCTTACAATCCTCTCCCCAGTTTATACAAACAGATATTGCTGCTGAAGCATCGGACCAAAAGTATGTAAGCCTGGGTAGCAACGGCGCTTATGTGGAATGGACCTTATCCGCACCGGCACAGGGTTTTAACCTGCGCTTCACTATGCCGGATAACAGCACGGGCACCGGCACTTCCGGCACACTGGGCCTGTATGTAAATGATGTAAAGGTGCGCGATATTGCTCTCTCATCTTACTGGGCTTACCAGTATTTTCCCGCTGCAGATCCGCAGCAAACGCCCTCCGGCGGCAGCACCAAGATCCTGATGCGTTTTGATGAAGTACACTTTCGCCTGGATGCAGCTATCCAGGCAGGCGATAAGGTTACCATTAAAAAGGATAACAATGATGGTATTACCTATGGAGTGGATTTTGTTGAGCTGGAAGCAGTACCCACCGCGCTTACCTTACCGGCCAACTATTTATCTGTAACGGATTACGGCGCTAATGGTACGGATAATGCGGATGATTTTGCCGCCTTTACCC
>NZ_DATCRF010000376.1:0-3401 GCF_036569125.1 Chitinophaga sp.
GCCTATCATCATCGGCTATACGATCGATCATTTTATACAAAACCATCAATACCACAATGTGCTGCTCTTTTGTGGATTGTTGCTGCTCGTATACACCGCAGCTTTTATAGCCAACTACCTGCAGGCCCGCCTGATGGGCGGTATAGGCCAGCGCATGCTGTTTAACCTGCGCAACGCGGTGTTTGCCAAGCTGCAGGAGCTGCCTGTAGCTTTCTTTAACCAGAACAAAACCGGCGATCTCATTTCCCGTATCAATAATGATACGGATAAGGTGAACCAGTTCTTTTCGCAGTACCTGCTGCAGTTTGTAAGCAATATATTCCTGATGACGGGTTCCGGTATTTTCCTGCTGTCTATTCACCCGCGTTTGGGCGGGGCAGCCCTGGTACCGGCGCTTTCGTTGTTGGTATTCACCCGCTTGATCTCGCCCTGGGTGCGCAGGAAAAATGCCGCCAATATGAAAAGCACCGGCAGCATGAGCGCAGAGATCCAGGAAAGCCTGAACAACTTTAAAGTGATCATAGCCTTTAACCGGCGGGATTATTTCCGGAAACGTTTTGATGAGGTGAATAAGCAGAACTACGGTACTGCTATTGGCGCTGGCATGGCCAACAACGTATTTATGCCGGTGTTTGGCTTATGCGCGCAGCTGGCGCAGCTAACCGTGCTTACGTATGGCATTTACCTGGTAGCTACCGGGCAGTTCACTATTGGAATGCTCATCAGCTTCTTTGCATACGTCACCAACTTTTATAATCCTATACGCCAGCTTTCTGTGCTCTGGGCTAACTTCCAGGTAGCGCTGGCCGGCTGGGACCGCATCTCACAGATCCTTACCCTGCAATCTGACCTGCCTTTGCTGGCCACTGCAGCGGAAAGTAACAACACGGCTGTTATGGAGTTCAGGAATGTGCAGTTCCGGTATCCTGATAGTCCGCCTGTACTGCATAACGTAAGCTTTACTATGGAGCAGGGTAAAACCTATGCACTGGTAGGACCAACCGGCGGCGGTAAAACCACTACGGCCTCCTTAATAGCACGCCTGTACGACCCTACGGAAGGACAGGTATTTCTGAATGGTAAGGATATCCGCATTTACGAAGCAGCCACCCGCAGCAGCAAGATCGGGTTTATACTGCAGGAGCCTTTCCTGTTCAGCGGCACACTGCGTGATAACATTTTGTTTGGTAACGCGGAATACGTGGGCATGACAAACGAGCAGCTAAGCGAGGTAATAAAAGAAGCCCACCTGGAAAGCCTGCTGGCGCGTTTTGAGCAGGGGCTGGATACTAAGATCCTGACCAGCGGAGATGCGGTAAGCCTGGGACAAAAACAGCTGATCGCTTTCATCCGCGCAGTACTGCGCAAACCGGAGCTCCTGATCTTAGATGAAGCCACCGCTAACATTGATACCATTACCGAACAGCTGCTGGAAAAGATCCTGCAACAGCTGCCGGCTACTACTACCCGCGTGATCATTGCACACCGGTTGAACACGATTGAAAATGCAGATGAGATCTTTTTTGTGAATGCAGGAGAGGTGATCCGCGCCGGCTCACTGGAACATGCCGTGAATATGCTGCTGCATGAAAAGAGGGCCAGCTGAATTGTTGTGTAAGCACTGGTTTGGATGGCTGTAATGGCGCCTTACCGGTGTTATCATGACTATGATTTATTTTTTGGGGTTAACTTTGTGATGGAAAAAGTAAAAACGGTGAAATGATTGACCCAGAGCAGGCGCATTATTTTTCATCTAATGCCGATCTTGATAGTATTTACCCGGAGCGTATCCGGCAATTATCCAAACGCCACTGGACCCCGCTGGGCGTAGCCAAAAAAGCAGCGCAATTCCTGGCAGCCAAACCAGGTGATAAGATCCTGGACATTGGCAGTGGTGTAGGTAAATTTTGCCTGGTGGGTGGCCACTTTTGCCCCGAGCAGCATTTTTACGGAATAGAACAACGCAGGGAGCTGATCGAGCATGCAGAAGCAGCGCAGGCGCTGACCGGTGTGGAGAATGTAACTTTTATACACGGCGACTTTACCCGTTTGGATGTAACCCCGTACAACCACTTTTATTTTTACAACTCTTTTTATGAGCACCTGGTTGAATCTGACGACCGGATCGACGATGAAGTAGACTACTCTGAAGGGATGTATAATTTTAATGCCCGTGCGCTGTACCAGGCGCTGGATAGTAAACCGGTGGGCACGCGGGTAGTAACATTTCATAGCCTGCTGGATGAAATGCCGCAAGGTTACCAGCTGGCGTATAGTTCGTTGGGGATGCTGCTGAAGGGGTGGATAAAGGTGTAGGGGGTGGATTAATCCAGTTCTATAATGGCAATATCCGTAGTTGTTAACAGGTTAACAGCCTCCTCAGGCAGCATGGATCACCACCGTGTTTTTCAGTTTCAAAGAAGCATATAATAACGCAGCATGAATATCATCCTTTTCCAGAATAGGATGCTGCTCCAGGATATCACTTTCTGTCATACCATTTGCAAGCATTTCCAATATATCCCCTACCGGAAAACGCATACCACGAATGGTTGGCTTACCGCTCATGAGCCCCGGAATGATCGTAACACGTTCCAATAATTGCTGCTGCCTGGTATTCATAACAAAATAATTTAACAACCTACTGACAAGTATAGTAAAGATACACAATAAAGACAACATCCCGGATACTCTAAAACTCGGACTATCCCCTTATATTTATCCCATCAAAAAACCGTTGCCATGTCTACCATTACCATCCGGCTCCTGCGCCATGCTACCCTCCTCCTCACCATCAATAACCAACGCATACTCGTAGATCCCATGCTCAGCAAAAGAGCCGCTATGGATCCCGTACCCATGGCCGCTAACGAAGACCGCATTCCCCTGGTAGACCTCCCGGTTTCGGCTACTGAATTAACTACTTTATTAAATGATATAGACGCCGTTATTGTTACCCATACCCACCGCGATCACTGGGATCCTGCTGCGCAGGAACAGATCGCAAAAGACAAGATCATCTTCTGCCAGCCTATTGATGAAGCATTGATACAATCGCAGGGATTTACCCGGGTACAGCCCATTGAAAGTAATTTCATCTGGAACGATATTTCCATTCACCGCACCAACGGACAGCACGGTACCGGTGAGATAGGGCAAAAGATGGGAACAGTTTCAGGCTTTGTGTTTACTTACGGCGAGCAACGTTTATATATTGCCGGGGATACTATCTGGTGCAGCGATGTAGAAGATGCCATTACCACTCATCTGCCTACCCACATTATTGTAAACGGTGGCGGAGCACAGTTTGTACAGGGCGATCCCATTACCATGACCATCAACGATGTGCTGGCAGTGGCGCAATTCACCGAAGCGCCCATACTGGTAGTACACCTGGAAAC
>NZ_DATCRF010000377.1:0-5449 GCF_036569125.1 Chitinophaga sp.
CTGCTGATCATGATCATTGCTTACCAGCTTCATACGCACATTGCCGGCAGTATATAGCTGGTATTCCAGGCGGTTACCGGATGCATTTACCAGCAGGTAATTGCCATCGCTTAATGCAGGCAGCTCATCACCGGTTTTAAAAGAATCCACCAGGGAATGCAGGTATTTTTCATTGTCGTTTTCCAGCCGGTCTTTGGAGAGCCGGGCCGCTTCTTTATTATCAATACGGTACACGTAAGTGTACAGGCTATGGCGTAAGCTGCCGGAAAGGTTGTGCTGCGCATGGGCACAAAAACAGGTAAGGAAAAGGACGCTGGTTATCAGGTACTTCATACGGTATTGCAGGGATGTATAAGTGAAGGGATGCCCCCGGGTTAAATTGTCCGCTTCAATTTAATCACTTATCCCAAGCCTGCAAAAAGAAAAAGCCGTTACAGCCTTTCACTGTAACGGCTCAACTATAACAAATGGTCATCACTTTAATATTAACACCGGTTCCTGCGCATTTTTGTAAATAGCTTCGGAAATACTTTTATGGGTAAGGGAATACAGGAAGCTGTGCTTACCCGGCAGGGCTATTACCAGCTGTACCGGGTGCGCCTCTACGAACTGCCGTACCCCGTTCAGGAGATCCGGCTCATTGCTGTAATGCAGCTCATGGGTAAAATCCTGCAGATAGGTATGCAGGTTCTCCTCTTTTTCGCGGAAGGTTGCATCCGGGTGTAAATAGGTTTCTTCCGGATCAACATTCAGCACCAGCAATTTGGTGTCGCCCCAGGTTGGGGAGGTTTGTACATGGCTAAACCGGCTTAAAGGCTGCAGCGCATCAAAGTCTACGGGTACCAGCGCGGTTTCCACAGGTTTATAGGTATAACCGGCGGGCACCACCAGCACTTTAATTGGACTTACTTTGGCAATGCTCACCACATGACCGGCTACAATGCTGCCGCTGGAATAGCTGTAGTTATCGCTGCCCAGCAGCAGGGTATCTGCTTTTTCATCGCGTATCGTATCCAGGATGGCGCGCAACATAGGCGCCTCGCTTACAACGGTGAGTATGGCCACATCCTGGTCTACCTGGGAAGCTACCCGCTGGCGCAGGGATTCCAGGTGGTCCAGCACATCCTGCCGTTCCTGCTGCCGGTAATCCTGGTTCACCGCATATTCCGCCGATAGTACGATCTGGTCAAAGATATTGTCATAAAAAGTTTTCAGCAGTATAATGCGCGTATAGTCGTACCGTTTGCACCAGGCTGCGCCAAAATTCACCGCATTCTCCGCAGTATCGGTGAAGTCTACAGGGATGAGTAATGTTTTCATAATGTTTGTTTCAGGTTGTCATTCATTTTATTTAACATCACAATAGCCTTTTCCATTACACCGAAAGCTATGCCGGCCGTGGCCGTTTCATACATTTCAGTGATCAGCGGGTTAAATTGTTTCTGCAGCTGTTTCCCTTCTCTGGTTAAAAAGATGAGCTTATTGCGCCGGTCGTTTTCATCCGCTATACGTTCTACCAGGTTCCGCTTTACCAGGTTATCGATCAGGTAAGTGGTGCTGGATTTATCCTTAATAATAATATCCGCAATTTCCTGCTGGTTCACCCCATCCTGCCGCCATAAATAGGCCAGTATTTCCAGCAGCTCAAAAGAAATATCAAACTGGTATTCCCGGAGCTTGGCCTGGATATGCAGCCGCATAATGGAGCGCATTTCCCGGACAGACCTTGTAAGGTCGCGCGCCAGTTCGGTAATATTGCCCGTAGTGTTCATACAAACAAATTTATTGCTTTTGCAGTTAGGGTGCGGGAAGACGCCAGGCTCACCCGGAAACAAAGGTACGGATAATTGGTTTGAAATAAAACTAATTTAGCCTGGTGTACCTGAGAGCAAAACATAGGTTAGCGCTGACCCGTTTCCCTAAAATGTTATTTTCCTGTTACAAGCATGGCTATTTATAATAGCTGGTTAGAATAATTGCATTATTAAAAAGAATACACGCGATTTTTGAGATGCAAAAGCGTATTACGTACACTATATTTTTATTTTAATGTGAGAGAAGAGATGGCGCATCTGTTTTTTGAAAATAACCGGAGCAGATATAAACCGCTACAGTAAAGGGTTGTGGCGGAGTGTGATTTTAGGTGCAGCAAGAAACGAGTGAATAAATTTTTGATACAATTTATGAGCCGCGTAAATGATCTTGTTGTGAAATTCTCAAAAAAAGTGTTGGTTGTTTTAATTTTAAAATTATATTTGTCTTGAAAACTCTAGTAACCCCTGATTGACCCAATAGATGTTTAGTCGACCACCAGACGAGAGGAGTAAGGATCAGTGATTCTATTGAATAAGAAAAAATGCCGTCGAGAAATCTGAAAACCGAATTACTCAGATTTAAAATTCAGGCCAATAGTTACTATAGTTGTCGTTTTTAAGAGGGAATGCCGTCTTAAGACCGCCACCTAAAATTTTAAGTTGCAGTAAGTATTCACGTCTTATTGTAGCGGTAGCTTTTACTTTTTTTAATTTTTTCCATATCCTAAAGGCCCGCGTCCCCCAAGAGGACCAGTGTGTATGTTTGTTGATGCGCGGGTTGTCTGCCTCCACCATTTAAGCTTCTGTGAAACAAGCCATGCTTTCACTGTAGCGGTAGCTGTGTTTTTTATTCTTTATCAGCAATAAAATAAGTGCATATAAGCAGTATGCCCTTCAAAACTGTTTCGTTAATTAAATGTCTAAAGCCGGCTTTTATGAGTTTTTTTGTTGCAGGTTGGTACCTGGTCTATACGAAGCCGAGGCAGGAAAAAAAAGTGGCCACGCAGTTGTCAAAATCAGACATCAAAACTTTTTTACCAGTCTTTAAGAACAAAGGCAATCGTGCAGACGGAAAAAAATTGGGTTTTACTCCGCTCTTCCCATCCTATGTGTTCGTGCAGCTGCAAAGCATGACGGACTACTATACCTGTGCGGATACGGATGGGGTGATCACCTATGTAAAATTTGGAAAAAAGATAACACGCGTTAAAGACGAAGTGATACAAAATATAAGTATGCTGGTGGATAATTGCCCGGATATAACAGTGCTGTCCGGCAATGTTCATTCCGGACAAAAAGTGCGCATCGAAGACGGCCCCTTGTCAGGCCTGTCCTGCGAGATTGCAGAGCACGAAGGCCAGCAGAAGGTATTGGTACATGTGAGTGTCCTGAACCTCTATATTGTTGTGAACGTTTCGCTGAATAAGTATCTCATAGAGATGTGTTGATAAATATTACACCGGATACCAGACTAATGTTACCCCCAAAAAGTAAGGAAAAAGAATCCATTAGACAGACATATACTAATTATTGAAAAATTTTTATTTGATGTAATAACCATTAGCCTTGAGTGTTTAATAGTACACATTTCACTGAAGATTATAGTTTATAGCCGCAGGCGGTAGTACACTTTTATTGTTTGTAGTACGCCCTGTAGCCCTGTAGTGCTAACAACACCCACCTGTGTTAGCATCCGGCGCCGTGCCCCGGACCGGGTCTTTAGTGCCCATTAGATTAGATCAGATCAGTCAAAAGTTGTTATGAAAAATAACGGGAAAACCATCGTTGATCATTTGCTCACTTATGCAAATGTTACACCAGACAAAAAAGCTTTTATTGTGCTTGGAAATGAAGCGCATGATGAAAAGGCTATTACCTATCGCAGACTGGCAGCCACGGTTGAAAAAGTAGCCGCCGCTTTAGCAGAAAAGCAATGGGCCGGTAAAAGGGTGCTGTTGGTTTACCAGGATGTGCTGGAATTTGTTGTTTCGTTCTTAGCCTGTCAGTACGCGGGTATTATTCCACTGCCCGTGCCTTACGTTAAAGGCAGCAAACAATTCGCCAGGCTGGTACACATTATTGAGGATGCGCAGGCCAGCGCCGTTTTATGTACGGATGCCTCTATCCCTTACCTGCAGCAGGGATTAGGGCAGATCCTGGATAAGATCCGGATCATCAGCACCGATAAAAGTGTGCCTCTTAAGGTATTGCAGGCGCCTGTGTGGAATGAGATCTCCTTCATTCAATACACTTCCGGTTCTACCGGTCATCCCAAAGGCGTAATTATTACAGCCGCTAACCTGCTGCATAATCAACAGCTTATTCAAAATGCTTTTGATGGTAACAGCAGCTCCGTTATTTTTTCCTGGTTACCTTTTTACCACGATATGGGCCTCATTGGCAACATCCTGCATACGGTGTATGTGGGCTGTACCTGTGTGCTGATGTCGCCTTTCCAGTTTATGCAAACGCCTAAACGATGGCTGGAAGCGATCACGAAATACAAGGTTACGCACAGCGGCGCGCCCAATTTCGCTTATGATCTTTGTGTGAACAGGATCTCTAAAGATGAACTATCAGCGTTAGACCTTTCCGGCTGGCAGGTGGCCTATAACGGTTCAGAGCCGGTACGCCCCGATACCCTGCAGCGTTTCAGCGAACACTTTGCAGCGGCCGGTTTTAAGGCGGATGCTTTTTACCCCTGCTATGGTTTGGCAGAAGCTACGTTGTTGGTATCCGGCAACAAGCAGCAGGCGCTCCCCATTACCCTTTACATTGATCAAAATGCCGCAGGCAATGGCCTCATTCAGCTGGTGAATGCAGGGCATGCCAATGCCAGGGTAGTAGCAGGTTCCGGGAAAGTAGCCGATGGCATGCAGCTGAAAATTATTTCTTTGAATGATGGCACTGAATGTGGCGAGCTGCAGGAAGGAGAGATCTGTATTGCCGGTGAAAGTGTTACTACTGGTTACTGGAATAAAGCAGGTCATGATCTTTTCTATGAGCTGGATGGAACAAAATTCCTGAGAACAGGCGACCTGGGTTTCCTGCACAAGGGGGAGCTGTTTGTGCATGGCCGTTTAAAGGAGATGCTGATCATCCGCGGAAAGAATGTATACCCTTATGATATAGAGCAGCTGGCAAGCAGCAGCCACGCCGCCATTGAGCCCAATGGTGTAGCGGTATTCAGCACTGCTGCGCAGGCAGATGCGCTGGTGATTGTAGCGGAAGTAAAAAGAACCGCCATCCGCGGGCTGGATGCAGCAGCCGTGATCCGCACCATTGACCAGGCAGTAGCCGGTGCATATGGAATAACCCCGTACGATATTGTATTAACCACACCGCTGGGTATTCCCCGTACCACCAGCGGTAAGCTGCAACGGGTAAAATGCCGGGACAGCTATCAGCAGCAACGTTTTGAGATCATCGCCGCCAAATTAGCCATGGCTAATAATTTAATGCAAGGACAACGGGATGAAAAGTTGCTGGCAATAGTGAAAGAAGACGGCAATTATGCAAACATCAAAGCTTATGTGCTGGATCTGCTGGAAGCAAAAACCGGCAGTACAATGGCGCAGCATACGGAAGATGGTGCCGAGCTGACAGAGATGGGCGTTGACTCCCTGCGTGCCATG
>NZ_DATCRF010000378.1:0-4857 GCF_036569125.1 Chitinophaga sp.
GCTTTACACCCTGTGCAACACTGGCAGCTGCAAAATTACCCGGCTGGGCAGGTGCAGTACCATCGTCATAAACAACGGTGATCACCATCGCATTAATGTAAGCGTACTGGGAGCCGGCAGCAGGCTGCAGGTCTATTTTAACATTGCCTGCGCTATCCGGCCTTACGTTATTGATGGTTACGGTTTGGCTGGTGTTGTTAGATGCGTTCAGCGTTACGCTGCTGCCGTTAATGGTATAGCTGGCAATACGGTTGTCTGATACGCCATAGCGGCTGCCAAAAAAGGTGAAGTTGTATTTATTTGCTGTAGGCAGGCCGCTGAGCTGCATGGTTTGCTTGTCAGTGTTGGTCCACCAGTTGCTGGTCATTACATTATCCGGGTACAGGCCGGCATTGCTGCCTGCATTATAGCCCTGGTTATTGGTATTGGCGCCGCCATTCACGGTTTGCCAGGGTGTAAGCACCGTCATGCTAAAGCCGGAGGCGTTGCCTTTATCATCTTTCCAGCCGGAATATATATCGTTCTGCAGGGGCTTCTTATTGGTATTGTTCCAGGGGCTGCCCGCCGTGTAAGAGCCGTCTGTAAAATTAACGTATACGTTGTAGTTGGGATTTACATCTGTTACCGTAATGGTAAAGCGCTGGGTAGCCAGCCCGCTTCTGCCGTCCGATACCTTCACTGTTACATTATACGTGCCGGCATTTGCATAGCCGGGTTTTACCAGCAGCTGCGCGGTATGGCCGGCCGGTGTAAGCGTTGCAAAGGAAGGCAGTCCGGTAACGGTCCATATAGCCGTATCCGTAGCATTTTGATCGCTGGCGGAAAGGCTTACCTGCAGGCTGTCTTTTTCAGCCAGGGTTATATTGGCAACGGGGCTTATTACCGGTTGATAGTTATCATCTACCGTTATTTTAAATGTTCGTGTCGTAGTGCCGTTATGCTGGTCGGTAGCAGTTGTTGTAATTGTGTATGCGCCGGTATCTGCCTGGGCAGGGGAGAAGATAACCGTAAGGCTGCCTGCGCTGCTGTCGGTAATGGCAGCAAAAGCCGGCAGGCCGGTAATGGCTTGTGTTACAGCTTCATTATCCGGATCTGTAGCGGTAATATGGTAAGTTAGCTGGGTGCCGTAGCGCATGGTTTGGTTTGCCAGGCCGCTGATAACAGGCAGGCTGTTCAATGTTTGCTTGGTTAGCTCATTGGAGTAACCGCTGCTACCGCCCCCGTTCTTAGCCAATACTTTATAGTAATATAGGCCATTGGCAAACAGCCCGGTATCCGCGTACTGCACGGTGGTGCCGGCGTTGGCAGCCAGTGTGGCCAGCAATAAATAGGTGCTGTTATTGTTATAGGAGCGATATAGCTCAAAGCTGGTTTCATTGTTGCTCCTGTCTGTCCATTGCAGGTCTATGCGGTTGGCAGATACGGAGGTAGCCGTAAGTGCGTTGGGCGAAGTAGGCAATACCGCTTTGCTGGTGGTGCCCTGTATATAATTACTTAAGTCGCTGCTGCCATATTTGTTGATGGCTTTTAGCTTGTAGTAGTAGCTGGTGTTGGCTGCCAAACCTCCGTCCGTATAGTTCCTTGCACCGGCTGCTACGGTGGTTACAATCCTGTAAGTGCCACCGGAGGTGGTGCTCCTGTATATTTCAAAAGCGGAAGCACGGCCGCTGCTATCGGCCCAGCTTATCTGCAGCTGGTTAAAGGATGCAGCAAGGGCAGTTAAACTGTATGGTATGGATGGTACATTGCCCAGGGTAATGGTATCCGTGGCATTTACTGCCGCAACAGATACCTGGTTGCTGGCCGGCGATTCATTGCCTGCCAGGTCGCGGGCCTTTACCACAAAGTTGTATACCTGGCGGTAATTAAGCCCATATACTGTTATGGCAAAACTGTCTTTAGGCGTGGTGTAGCTTTTAATACCATCTACATATACATCGTACCGGTCTACCCCCACCGCATCTGTAGCGCCGCTCCACTTTAACCTTATGGTATTACGGGTGGCACTAACCTTGGTTAAGGTTGGTGCGGTTGGCGCAGTGGTATCTGCTTTGGTAGTGGCGCTGGCTTCGTTGCTCACCGGCGCGGCACCGTTATCGTTCACTGCTCTTACAATATAATAAAAGCGGGTATTGGTGGGCAGGCTGGCATCTGTATACGTAAGCACATCCGCATTTACCTTGGCTACCAGCTGGTACTTGGTGCCCGGTGTAAGGGTACGGTATATTTCAAAGAATGTTTCATTATACGCCGGCGATGGCTTATCGATCCAGTTCAGTTTTAACGAGGTTTGGGAAAGGGACGAAACAATAAGGCCTGCAGCGGCATCCGGGGCATGTGCGCCTTTGGCCGGAATTACGCGGAAGGGTGCGGAGAAATTGTCGGAGCAGCCATATTTTTCAGTTACCCGCACTATATAGCCGCCGGTATCACGCGCGGCAAAAGTGCTGTTACGGCCTAATGTATCCGTACCACCGGCTTTCATCCATCTGTAGGTGTCATAACCTTCCGGTTCTGCCAGCACTACGCTGTCTTTCCCTTCCGGTGTGGGCAGCACGTTACTTTGCAGGCCGCTGGTGGTTATGGGGGGCGTTATGGTAGGCGCTTTGGGGCCTACTACTACCGGCTGGGGCGACCAGTCAGACCAGGTGTTGCCGCTCCTTACCCGCGCATCGTACGTGCCATAGCTGCTAGCCAGCAGCGTATTGCCGGTAGCGCCGGGTATTACGGTTCCGTTCTTCCGCCACTGATAGGCGTCAAAGCCGGCAGTGAGGCAAAGCGTGGTATTCACTGTTTCGCCGGTGCAATACTGGTAATGATTATATAAAGGCCAGGGGTTGGCTTTATTAGCCCGCATTATGAACGGGAAAAAATCAGCCTCATTCCAGGCAATAGTCCATATGCTATGTGGCTGGGTGGGGTAAATGGTGAGCTTATAGTTGGCGCCTGCATTTACGGCAGATGTTTGAATAAGGGTAGCTACAGCCGGGTTGGGGTTACCATCTTTACCACCCTGGAAATGCCATACCGGTATGGCTTTCCAAAGCTCGATGGAATCATCGTAAGTGTCTTTTGCTGCGCTGATGGGCGTTGCGCCTGCCACAAACTTAGGATGGCGGATAAGCATATCCCAGGCGGCCTGGCCACCGGCGGAATAACCGTCAATGGTTACACGGAATATATCCGCATGCAGCTGGGGAGCCATAAAATTGGTAACGATCTGCACCAGGTAATCATACTGCGTATTGCCAAAGAAACCGGTCAGGTTCTGCGGAAATATCACAAACCCGTCGTAGGAGCCGTCGTTCCTCTTAGCCAGGTGCTGCGTGCCGCCTGCTTCCAGCTGTTTTTCGTTATTATAAATATCTCCTTTGGAACCGGTGCCGTGAAACACGATCGTAACGGGGTATTTCTTGGTGGTGTCTGCCGCATTGAAGTTTTTGGGATACAGCAGGCGGAACTGCATGCCATTATAAATATAACATTTATAATCATCGGTGTTCCAGCTCAGGATCTTGGTCCTTACCCATTTGCCAATTTGGTTATAGGCGGGTTGCACCGGGGGCTTGGAGGAGTTGTATGTTACTACTGCATCATTCGGATCCAGCACGCTTTGTGCCCATGAAAAGGATGACTGAGTGCAAAAAAGCATCAGTATCACCAATCGGAGATAGAATTTGATCATATTATATGATTGAGTATCCGGTAATAAATTCATTGTTACCAGGCTCTTTCATGGGATATGATGGTTAAAATATTGGAATAGATGAATTCCCGAAGATGATCACACGATTAGATCAACAACAACGTAATAGTCTACACGATTAAAATCTGTGCAAGTTAGCAAACAAATTTTTCCCGTTCTATTAAAATTCTATTAAAATTTGATTACCGGAATAATTGTGGGTTATACACCCACCAGGAACTTACTCTTTTTCCCTAATATCCTTTGAGTTAACTGTAACGTCCATATGGAAAGTAACATTACTACTATAAGGCATACCGTCCAAACCACTAAATTACCCGGCATAGGTGCGTGAAATACCATTTGGTACACACCTCTTAATAAAAGCACAAAGAAGTAGTGTACAAAATAAATACCAAAACTCAGCACTGCCAGCACATCTACAAATTTAGGCACATATTTTTCCAGCCTCCACAGCCAGTAAAGGTAAAAAGGGCAGAACAGCATTTTATGTGTGTAGTCCACATTATCATAAAAACGGGGACTGATAAAATAATTCAATACTAAAAAAGCTATAGGCAGCACCGTTACTAAAACCCAGTATTTACGGGCAAATACAAGGTATTCATCTTTATAACGGCTCAGGAACATTCCAAAAACATATACCGATAAAAAGTGCACTGCCATCACCAGCGTATCGCTTAAGGTACTGCGTTGTACCACTAACGATAGTATAATAAGGCCCGGCAAAACACCGTAATATAATTTCGGATGACGGTCCACATACAGCAAAAGGGGCGCTATCAAATAATATAAAGTGATCATGGGTATAAACCACAACTGTTGCAAATGCGCCCCATGCAGCAAATAATAGCTACCCTGGCGCCACAGGCTCCACGATGCAAAATCCGGGTGGTCCTGCAGTGTAAATCCGTTAATATCCTGCGATATCAGGCGGTAAGCCATAACGGGTATGGATAACAGCAGGTATGGGCAAATTACGTTCTGGAACTTTTTAACCAGGTAATCCTTATACTCAAATTTGGCAGAAAGGTGCTGAAATAAGTAGCCTGCAATGAACAGGAACAGGATGGTGGAGTTTTGCATAATAATGTCCAGCACCTTATGCGATACAGACCCCTCTTTCCAGTTTAACAAAATATGCGCGCCTA
>NZ_DATCRF010000379.1:0-33518 GCF_036569125.1 Chitinophaga sp.
GTACATAGCTCAGCTTTTGCGCATCGAGGCTATCTACCCGCAGGTATTTGGCCAGGTAAGGGTAATATTCGCGGGTCTTTTGAAGATCGTAGGTATCGCCTTTTACGGTAAAGTTGGATACAAAGTATAGTACCGGGTTCAGGGCCAGGCTGGTAATGCCATTGTCGCGGGTGAACATGGCCTGGCTCCAGCGCAGGGGAAAATAGGCAAAGTTGCCATAGATACCGGCGGCAAACAGCAGCACCAGGGCGCTGATCCAGGCGGCATAACGGCCTTTACGGATGCTAACCGCCTGCTGCCGGGCATACCGGCGGTAAGTATATACCAGCAAACGGCTCACCAGGAACAGGAACAGCGCTATACCAATAAGGCCGCGTACTACCGGGTAGCTTTGCCAAACCATCCTGGCATTATCTGCCCGCTCGCCGGAAGCAAAAAAGCGGGTAATAGACGGATCCAAACGCAGTCCCAGGTAGGCATAGTGGCCAAGGTCCAGCACATACAACAGCGTTAGCAGCAGGTACACCACGAACAGGTATATGAAGCTGGTGCGCCGTACGGCGGCTGAAGTAAAGAACTTATTCCGGGCAATAACGGCCAGCAATGCCAGTGGGATTATTAAGATGAGCGTAAGGCGCAGGTCAAACTTCAGGCCCAGGTACCATGCTTTGGCAATAATACCGCTATCTGTGATGGAGGATTTAAAGAAGAAACAGTAAAATATCAGGCGAAAAAGGGCCGTGAATATGAAAAGACAGAGTGTTTGAACAAGCACATACCGAATATACCGGGGTATATTCTTCCAAAAGTACTTCATGTAAAACGTAAGCGTTTATGTATTATTAAGTCTATTTATTATTAAAAATTTCAAAGCGTAGCTGCAAATATAGTTTATTTGGTCCATTGTCGATGGTCCTTAGTGCATGGTGGTTGCTCACGAAAAGTTGCGCTACAGTCTGCCGATGCACAGGCCGTGGACTATCAACTACAGACCATAGACTATCGCAACTAAATTAATTTTCTTGCTGGTGGATTTTTTTATCTTTGCCTTCCTTAAAATTGAATTTGTGGCACTGATCAAATCGATATCCGGCATTCGTGGCACCATTGGCGGCCGCCCCGGCGAAGGACTTTCTCCCCTGGATGTAGTAAAATTTACCGCAGCATACGGCACCTGGCTAACCAATCAACAACCTGACAACAAAAAAGTAGTGATTGGCCGTGATGGTCGCATCTCCGGTGAAATGGTAAAGAACCTGGTAGTATCCACCCTGAACGGTTTAGGCCTGGATGTGGTAGACCTGGGCTTATCAACTACCCCCACTGTTGAAATTGCTGTTAAGATGGAAAAGGCCGCCGGCGGTATTATCATTACTGCCAGCCATAATCCAAAGGAATGGAACGCGCTGAAGCTGTTGAACAGCGACGGTGAGTTTATTTCCGGCGCAGATGGTAATGCGCTGCTGGATATTGCTGAGCGGGAAGATTTCACCTTTGCAGATGTGAATAAGCTGGGCACCTATCACCAGGACGACAGCTACCTGCAAAAGCATATTGACCTGGTAGTGAACTATCCCCTGGTGGATGTTGCCGCCATCCGCGAACGTGACTTTAAGGTAGTGGTGGATGCTGTAAACTCAACTGGCGCCATCTTCATCCCTGCCCTGCTGAAGGCGTTGGGTGTAACTCAGGTAGAAGTACTTTTTGGTGAAGTGAACGGCCGTTTCAGCCACAACCCCGAACCGCTTCCTGAAAATTTATCTGCCCTTTCCAACGAAGTTAACCGCTCCAACGCAGACCTGGGCATTGCCGTAGATCCGGATGTAGACCGCCTTTGCTTTGTATGTGAAGATGGCAGCATGTTTGGCGAAGAATATACCCTGGTGGCAGTAGCAGATTATATACTGAGTAAAAGAAAAGGGAACACGGTTTCCAACCTTTCCTCTACCCAGGCATTAAAAGATGTTACACTGAAGAATGGCGGGGAGTACTACCCTTCTGCTGTAGGCGAGGTGAATGTAGTAAAGAAAATGAAGGAAGTGAATGCTGTAATAGGCGGTGAAGGCAATGGTGGTATTATTGTACCGGACCTGCACTATGGCCGCGATGCGCTCATCGGCATAGGCCTGTTCCTGAGCCATATGGCGCACAGCAAAAAGAACATCAAGAACCTGCGCAACAGCTACCCTGATTACTTTATTTCCAAGAATAAGATTGAGCTGGATAAAGGTGTGAACGTAAAAACCATCTTTGAAAAGATACAGGGCAAGTACAAGAACCAGCCTACCAATACAGAAGATGGCCTGAAGATAGAGTTTGAAAAGGACTGGGTGCACCTGCGCACTTCCAATACCGAACCTATCATCCGCATTTATGCTGAAAGCCAGTTTGAAACTACGGCCGACAATATTGCCCGCCGTATTATGCAGGATATTAAGGAGTTTATGCATTAATAGTCCACAGACCATGGTCCATGGTCCATGGCCTGTAACGAGTGCAATTGCGATACGTGAAAGGCAGTGGACCGTGGTTAGTTGACGGTGGACCGTTTTATAAAATTTTTTCGGACATTTGTGGGCGCTTTAGAGCGCCCATTTTTATTATATCAAAAACCACCATCCACACCTTGAAAAGAATTTACTTTGACAATGCAGCAACCACACCGCTGGATAAGGCCGTGCTGGATGCAATGTTGCCGTATATGACAGATCATTTCGGCAATCCTTCCTCTATTTACTCTTACGGGCGGGAATCCCGGCTGGGTATAGAAAATGCCCGTAAAACGGTAGCTAAGATCCTGAACGCGCACCCGGGAGAGATCTTCTTTACCTCCGGCGGCACAGAAAGCAGCAATACAGCTATTAATGCCGCTATCCGCGACCTGGGCTGCCGCCACATTATTACCTCTGAGATAGAGCACCATGCCACCCTGCACAGTGTAGAACAGCTGCACAGCGGGCAAAATATTGCGCTCTCTTATGTAAAGGTGTTGCCCAACGGGCATATTGATATGGAGCACCTGCGCGCACTGCTGGCCGGTTCCTCCAAAAGAAGCCTGGTTACCCTGATGCATGCCAACAACGAAATTGGTAACCTGCTGGATATACACGCGGTAGGTAAGCTATGCCAGGAGTTTGATGCCATTTTCCATTCCGATACCGTGCAAACCGTAGGGCACTACCCGTTTGACCTGCGCAATACACCGGTACACTTTATTAACGGCGCGGGGCATAAGTTTCACGGCCCGAAAGGGGTAGGCATCCTGTATATTAACGAGAATGTAAAGATCACGCCTTTTATACAGGGCGGCGCACAGGAACGTAATATGCGGGCCGGTACAGAGAACCTGTATGGCATTATTGGGTTTGCCAAAGCCCTGGAGCTGGCCACTGCCCATTATGAAGAGCATAGCAAATACATTAATGACCTGCGTATGTACATGGCCGCACAATTGCAGCAGCACATACCCGGCATTGGCTTTAATGGCGACCTGCACGGGCGTAGCCTGTACACCGTGTTAAATGTATCTTTCCCTAAATCTGAAAAGAGTGAGATGATCCTCTTTAACCTGGATATAAACGGCATTTGCGCTTCCGGCGGCAGTGCCTGTACATCCGGTGCTGATGCAGGCTCCCACGTGATCCGCGCGCTGAACAGCAATCCTAACCAGATCAGCGTACGTTTTTCCTTCTCTAAAGACAATACCAAAGAGGAGATAGACCAGGTGGTAGATAAGTTGAAAGAGCTGGTATAAGTAACTTTATATAAGCAAGATCCCGGCTCAGCGGCCGGGATTTTTTTTATTTATTGGAATGGTACATCTTTGTACCGGTCTGTTACAATTGAAAGTCGCTCTCTGAGCGTGGCAGGGTACCCTGCTTAGGTTGCTGATGGGCCTTTTTTATTTGTGATAATGATAGCGCTGGTTTTACTGTAATACATATTTTCCCCTTCTTCTATCTCCTCGTCTTCATACATATCTACAACCAGCTTAATCTTATCCTTCATATAATTATAAAACCTCGTTTCACCTTTTTCAAATACCCTTTGAATGCTCACGATATTTCCACGCGAACCGTTTTCTACCCTTTTTTTCCGTAAATTTAGATAGCCTGTAAATCCACGTATTATGCGCATCATCCCCATTTTAACCCTGGGCGTGCTGGCCATCTGCCATCAGCCCATTTATGCCCAGCAGGACATACAAAAACAATTACAACGCCAACTGATCATGGCCGAAGACGGCAGCGTAATTGAGCTGCCCGCAGGGCAATTCCAGCTCTCCTCTACCCTATCACTGGAAGGTAAAAAGAATATCCTGATCAAAGGCGCCGGTATGGATAAGACCATCCTTAACTTCAAAGGACAAAGTGAAGGCGCCGAAGGCCTGCGGGTATCCAATGCGCAGGACATTACCATCCGCGATCTTACCGTACAGAATACCAAAGGCGATGGTATTAAAACCATGAATGTTACCAACATCGCCTTTAAACAGGTGAAAGTGGAATGGACCGGCCCACCTGCGAAGGAGAACGGCTCGTACGGCTTATACCCTGTACAATGCCAGCAGGTGCTGATAGACAGCTGCACGGCCATTGGCGCATCTGACGCCGGTTTGTACGTAGGGCAATCCAAAGACATTGTAGTGCGCAATTGTGTAGCTAAGAACAATGTGGCCGGTATAGAAATAGAAAACTCACTGCATGCAGAAGTATATAACAACGAAGCGCTGGAAAATACCGGCGGCATCCTGGTATTTGACCTGCCGGACCTGGTGCAGAAAAAAGGCGGTTATGTAAAAGTGTATAACAACAACATTCACCATAACAATTTTCCCAACTTTGCACCTAAAGGCAATACTGTGGCCAAAGTGCCGGCAGGCACCGGGGTAATGATACTGGCCACCAGCCATGTGGAATTGTATAATAACAAGATCCATTATAACAACAGCGCAGGCACGGCTATCATCAGCTACTTTATGACGGAAAACCCCATCAAGGATTCAACGTACAATCCATACCCGGCCACCGTGTACATTCATGATAATGATTATGTGCGCGACCCGGTGAAGTTCCAGGGCAAAGGGCGCATAGGCCTGATGTTTAAGTTCAAGCTGCGTTTTGGGAAAAATGTGCCGCATATTTTTTATGACGGCATCCTTAATAAAGAATGGACAGACACCAATGGCCAGTACAAACCGGAGTACCGCATTTGTATCAGCGACAATAAGAACGCCAGCTTTGCCAACCTGGATGCAGGAAATAATTTCAAAAATGTATCGCGCAATGCGGCACAGTATAACTGTAGTAACCCCGTTACCACTAATATAACGGTACCGGCTAAAAGTGGAGATTGATGAAACGTGTTATTGGTATAACCCTTACACTGGGCTTATTAGCGGCGCTGCTGGCGTCAGGTACACAACGGGAAGCGCCTAAGGAAACCTTATCGGCCTACGGATTTTTCAGTGGTAATATAGCAGAGCAGATACCGGTAGCTGGTATTATGCCTTACCAGCTAAACACGCCGCTCTTCTCTGACTATGCGGAGAAGCTGCGTTTTATCCAGCTCCCCAAAGACAGTGTGATCATATATGACAGCACTGATGTAATGCACCTGCCTGTTGGCGCTACCATCATTAAAACCTTTTATTATCCAAAAGACTTCCGCCACCCGGAAAAGGGCCGGCGGCTGATGGAAACACGTTTGCTGCAACATGAACCCGGCGGCTGGAAAGCGCTGGTATACATCTGGAACGATGAACAAACCGATGCGTTCCTGGAAGTAGCCGGCGACCGGAAACCCACGCAGTTCATTGATCACAACGGGCATACTGTTTCCTTTGAATATATTGTGCCTAACCTGAACCAATGCAAGGGCTGCCATAATACCAATGAGGTAATGACACCCATTGGCCCTACCGCACGGCAGCTGAACGGCGACTTCAATTATACCACCGGCCGCGAAAACCAGCTGCAGCACTGGCAAAAAGCAGGCATCTTAAAAGGATTGGACGATGCAGGAAAGGCCCCCAAAGTGCCGGTATGGAATGATCCGAAAAGCGGTACCCTGGCTTCCCGCGCCCGTACCTGGCTGGAAATTAACTGCGCCCATTGCCATAAACCGGAGGGCCCGGCCAAAACATCGGGTTTATTCCTGAATGCCGGCGAGCAGGATCCGGTAAAAATAGGCATCAACAAAACGCCGGTAGCAGCAGGCCGCGGCGCAGCTGATCTGCAATTTGATATTGTACCCGGCCATCCGGAAAAGTCCATTTTAGTTTACAGGATGGAATCCACAGACCCGGGTATAATGATGCCGGAGCTCAGCCGCAAGCTTACGCACAAAGAGGGGGTGGAGCTGGTGAAGGAGTGGATAAGGCAGATGAAATGATGTGCGGATGTGCAAATGTGCAAATGAATGGCCACGAAGACCAACATTTGCACATTTGCACACCTGCATATTTGCACATTTACGAATTCCTCGTTATCACCTCATAAAACCTTTCCCGGTACCCATCACTGATCGGGATAGATTGATTGGCGATCATTACAGTATTCTTTTCTACAGAATTGATCTTGTTAAGGGATACCAGGTAAGAGCGGTGCACACGTATAAATTTCTCTGCCGGCAGGCGGCTCTCAAATGATTTCAGGCTGCGCAGCGTTAACACAGGCTGGTAAGGTGTATAGATCTTCGTATAATCTTTCAAAGCTTCAATGAACAAAATATCTTCCAGGTTGATCTTAATGATCTTGTATTCCGTTTTTATGAAAATATAATCATTTACATGGCCGTTGTCGCCATTCTTTTGCTGGCTCACCGTCATGTATTCCTGGGCTTTGGTAGCAGCCCGCAGAAAACGGTCGAACGGGATGGGCTTCAGCAGGTAATCCACTACATCCAGGTCAAAACCATCCAGCGCATACTCACCATAGGCCGTTGTAAAAATAACCAGGGGTGGGTGTTTGAGGGATTTCAGGAATTGAATACCATTAATGTCCGGCATTTTAATATCCAGGAATACCAGGTCAACCTTTTCATCCTGCAGGAACCGCATGGCCTCAGCGGCGTTCTCAAAAGTTTGCACAAGTGAGAGAAAAGGAACTTTGCGGGCAAAGTCCGTGATGATCTCCAGTGCCAATGGTTCATCGTCCACTGCAATACACTTAATCATTTTTCAACACTATTTTAAGATCAGCAATAAATTGGTGCTCAGTTTCCGTAATGGTTACCTCGTGTTTGTTGATATATAACAATTCCAGTCGTTTTAATACATTCTGCAGCCCAATGCCGCCCTGCTCCCCTACCCGCTGCGGGAATAAGCTGTTCTTTACCAGCATCCGCACCACCTGCTGCTCTACCGTAACCACAATGCTGATAAAAGAATGATCCGTATAGCTGATACCATGTTTAAAAGCATTCTCCACAAAAGGTATCAGCAGCATGGGCTCTATCCACAACCCGTCCGGCGATCCGCATTCCTGGTAATCCACCTGGATACCGGAGGGTAATCTCAGCTTCTGTATGTCAATGTAATCCTGTAAATACTGCAGCTCGTGCTGCAGCTGCACCATATCCTCATTGGATTCATAGATCATATACCGCATAATGGTCGACAGCTTGATAATAGCGTTCTCCGTTTGTGCGGAATGTTTATGCGCCAGCGAGTAGATAGTGTTTAGACAGTTAAAAAGGAAGTGAGGATTAATCTGCGACTTTAAAAATTTTAATTCCGCATGTAATTTCTCCACTTTCAGGGCTTCCCGCTGCTGCTCACTCTTGAACCATTCCTGCGCAATCTTGATAAAACCACTCATCAGCAGCATCAATAGTGCCGCCAGCACTGACTTTCGCAGCACTTCCGGGAAAAACATGTGCTGCCAGAAAGTGGGTGGCCCTATAGGCATCAGGGTCATGGCGCCGTTAGGGCCGGGTGCCATTACGGAATCCCTTGCAAATTCCGGCGGGCGCGGCCCGGTTACATACCGGCCGTTACCAAAGAACCGTGCCCGGGGTGCGGTATATACTCCATTATCTCCTGCTGCAAAAGCGCGATAACGCATAAACGCACGAGCCGGTACTAAAGTTACTTTCCCCGAGCTATCTATAGCGGTACCCGGCAGGTTCAGTTCTACCTTATGAGTGGCCAGGTAGCGCATGAAGAAATGATCCATCACCGCCTGCTGTACCGTAATGAAAACCAATACCAACAGCACGCAGCCAAAGTAATAAACAATCTTTTTAAGGGTAAAAAAGCGCGGTATGAGTACGTAAATATTGAGATAAAATACACCTATGAGGAACAGGTTATCTATAATTTCCCGGGTAAAGAACCAGGGATGCAGGATCCGCAGGCGGTAAATAAAAAAGGGAAGTAACAGGAAACAGGTCCACGCAATAATGTGCAATCCAATAATGAAGAGCCGGTTCCTGTAAATATTTTTAAAATTGATCATACACCGCCTGAAAAGCGGGGTAAACATACATCACTATCGGGTTAACCATCTGTTAAAATTTGTTAACCAATTATAAGCATATGTTAAAATAGTCCATGGTCGATGTCTATGGTCCATAGTCTGCTTCGTAAAGGATTGTTTATCAACACTCCACTACTTCACAATCCCCATCTCCACCAGCTCCTCTTTGCTGATAGTAGGCAGCTGCTTATTGCGCATTTTTTCTGCTACGCGGTTGCCTACGCGCAGGGCATCGGCTTTGGTCTTAAACACATTCCTGCCTGGCAGGGCCGGTATAATATCCTGGTAAATATAGGGGCGGGCGCCAATGTTCACGGAATAGCCCCAGCCACCACCGGTCTCAAAAGGTACAACCGCAATGCTGTCCTGCACTGCGGTTGTATTAGTAGTTTCCCTGGCGGATGGCTGACTGGTGCATCCAAATGCTATGATCACCAGCAACAGCCACCCTCCTGTAAGGAGGATGATATGTTGCCTGCCTTTAGTCATTCTTGTTGTAATCCTGTGTGGGATTAAATTCCCAGGTATCGCTCAGCTGTACGCTGCCACTGGAGCCGGTAGTTATAAAGCCACGGTTCTTAATAGCAAAACCTACGGCGCCGGTACGGGCAGTACCTTCAAAAGGCTGCTTCAGGTCCCACAGGTCTGTTACCGGATCATATTCCCAACATACGTTGGAAATGCTGGGTTTAGCACCGGTAGCCAGGTATGCTTTGTTGTTCATTACAAAAACAGAGCAATTGCTGCCGGCTATGGAAGTATAATCATTATCATAATCGTCGTCGCTAACATTGGTGATCGCTCTTTTCAGGATCCAGCTATCGGTTTTGGGATCGTAGCGGCTCAGCTCATTAATGGTAGTAAGATTGGAAGTACCGGTTACTATATAGGCAGAATCACCGATCACGAAGGCAGAAGCATCCTGTCTTTTAGAGTTGGGTACATCAGACTTGGCAGACCAGGTGTTGCTGCCCGGGTTGTACTGGTAAGTATCGTTTAACCAGGTACCGTCATAACCGGTGGCTATGTAGCCATTGCCGGCAACGCCAAAACCTACGGCGCCATAACGGGGCGTACCGGGGAAGGGCGCTTTTGCGGTCCAGGCGTTTAATGCCGGGTCATATTCGTAAAAGTCGTTGAATTTATTCACACCATCTGTGCCGGTACCCATATAACCTTTACCACCTACGGAAAAAGCTACGGCGCTGTTACGGCCGGGGGCAGCATCCGGTAAGGAAGCGCGTTGCGTCCAGGTATTTTTTTCTGCATCGTAGGAGTAAAAATCCTTCAGGCGATTAGTTCCATCATAGCCAGTACCAACAAAAGCAGTATCTGCAATGGTAAAGCTCACCGCTTCGCTGCGGGCAGCACCTTTAAAATCCACCTTATGAATCCAGTTCCCCACCGTTGTAGTACTATCACTACTTTTAGAGCAGGCCATCCACGTCAAGGACATCAGCAAACAAAAACCTGTTGAATAACGCATTAGCATTTTATAATTTTTATAGCTGCCAAAATTATCCGCCGTTATATTAGCATAAATATAAAATAGATATACCACCCCTTTCACCGGACAAAAGGGTGTTTTTCGTCTGCCAATTGCTTGGTTTAACCTATTACCCCCCTTTGGGGGGCAGGCGGCTATATAAAGAAGATTCCCGCGGATTCATCGATGAAAAACCGCTGTTGGCATATTAAATCAACGGAAAGTAGGCTTCCTGTCTAAAATTGCGCTCCATGAACAATATTATTTGCCGTGTCAGGTGCGCCCATGCCTACTTAAAAATTGGGGTGGCCATGCTATTGCTGGCCACCAGCAGCGCTTGTGAAAAGAACGGATTTACCTACGACCTGACGGGCAGTAATCAGCCGTCCAGCTATATAGTTGCGGATACCTTAACCATTAACATGAACACCGTGGCACTGGATTCGGTTCCAACCAACGGTACCGGTGTTATGTTATGCGGCCGCCACCAGGATCCTTACCTGGGTAAAATAACCTCATCTGCATTCTTCCAGCTGCAGCTGCCTTCCTCCACCGTTACCAGCGCCATGCAGGCCGACCTGTCATCCAGGTACGATTCTGTAGAGCTGATCCTGAAACCTAACAGGCAGGTATACGGGGATACGCTGGCCATGCAGGAGATCGGCGTATACGAAGTATTACAAACCATTCAGAAAGCAGAGAACAGCGCCTATTTATATAATAACAGCAATTTCCAGACAGCCGCGCAGCCTTTGGCCAGCGTACAGCAGGTAGTAAGGCCCAGCAGCGACAGCAGCATTCACATTAAGCTGCCTAACAGCTACGGGAATACGTTATTTAACCTGTTCAAGAATAAGAATAACGAGGTATCCACCCAGGATATCTTCCTGCAATATTACCGGGGCCTGGCCATCAAACCTGGCGCCAGCAGCGCCAATATTATGGGCTTCCTCACCAGCGATACCTCTGTGATCCTGCGTTTGCACTACCATGTAAATGAAGTGATCATAACAGACCGTCACCTGGATATGAACCTGTACAACCCGGATGTGCAGTTTAACCAGATCTCTGCCGACCGTACCGGCACCCTGCTGGCCGGCCTTACCGGCACTACCAAAAGCCTGCCCAGCACCGCTACCAATAATATGAGCTTTGTGCAGCCGCTTACCGGCATCCTTACCCGGATAGACCTGCCTTCGCTGAAAACCCTGGCCTCGGTGGGTAAGTTCTTTAAGGTGATGCGGGCTACGCTTACCTTATTACCGGTTGCAGGCACTTACCAGAACTATTACACCCTGCCCCCGGCGGTGACCCTGTGTGAGGCGGATGATAAGAATAATGTGATAGATACCCTTGTTGCCAGCACCGGCGGTGTGCAGCACGGCAACCTGGTAATTGATAACCTGTATCAGTTAAATACTACCTACACCTACGATATTACACACTACGCCATTAATAATATTAACAGCAACGGCTATAACAACTACGGGTTGCTGGTAATGCCGTCCAGAGGGGCTGCTACCACCAACTTTAACCGGCTGGTACTGGGAGATAGTAAGAATAAACAGAACAAGATCCGTATCCAGGTATATTACCTGCTGTACAATTAATACGCCGCTAAAAACGTGAAGGCAAATTTTAAATAAGTGTAAATGTTCAACATAAAAAAATATACCGGTATCTGTGGTTTGTTGCTGTTAGGCTGTGTACAGGCAAATGCGCAAACCGGCAAAGGCATAAACTCCCTGTACTCTGCTTTTGGTGTAGGCGATCTTGAAGACCGTGATTACAGCCGTAACTTCGGCCTGGGCAGCGCCGGTATGGCACGCCCTTCCCTTTATTATCTGAATGAGCTCAATCCCGCTTCCTATACCGCCATTCCGGCGCAAAACTTTATGTTTGATGTAGCCCTGCGCGGCACCAGTGTAAGCTATAAAGGCGAAAGCCTGAGCCAGAGCGCCGGTGATGTGAACATCAAACGGCTGGCCATTGGTTTTAAAGCCAATAAACGCTGGGGCATCAGCGCCGGCCTTACCCCTTACAGCACCGTTGATTATAAGCTGCTGAACCAGCGCTTTATTGAAGGTACCGGCCAGGCGATAGATGCGGTTACTGAAGGCACCGGCGGCATTAACCGGGTATATGTATCCAATGCTATAAAACTTACCAAGAACTTTTCTGTAGGGGTTTCCTCTGCGTTCCTGTTCGGGCCTATTAATACAACTGAAACACTGGGTAATGATACGGTATCCACCGTAGATAAACGCTATGCCTATAATGTGAACTTCAATACCGGCCTGCAATATTCCGGTAAGATAAAAGACTGGGAAATAGGCCTGGGCGCCACTTACCGCTTTAAAACCACCATGCGTTTCCAGCATACGGTGAATGTGGTGAACGCTAATGAAACCGTGCTGTATAAAGACGACCAGGGCACACAGAAATTTTCCCTGCCGGAGCAATACGGCGCAGGCCTGTCTTTAGGTAAAGGTAACATCACCATTGTAGCTGATTACCGCAAACAGCTATGGAGCGGTATTAACCCCAGCCAAACCAATTACAGGCTCACGGATGCGGAGCGGATTGCCGGCGGTATAGAATACGCCTTTAAAAGACATTACTTTAATGGTATAGTTGAAGGCATGGTGCTGCAGGCAGGCTTTTCCCAAAATAAATCCTACCTGGTGATAGCAGGGCAGCAGATCAAGGATGTTGCCGGTTCTGTAGGCGTATCACTGCCCAGCCGCAACGGCGCTTTACGTTACTACCTGGGTATAGAGGTAGGGCAACGTGGTGTTACCTCCAATAACCTGATCAAGGAGAATTATGTGAATGCTGTATTACACTTCTCTTTGCGCGATATCTGGTTTATACGCAGAATATACGAATAGTCCCCTTCTTTTTGGGTAAAAAAGCAGTAGTAATTGTTAAGTTTTCATTAACACAGTATTTCCCCGTTTCCTAATTTTAGTAACTGTGCCAACGTTAGCGCAGCATCTCTAAACTCGTAAACAGAAGGGGGAAATAGTGCCTGTACACTATGCAGATAGAGAATTGCTATTGACAATGCGCCTGCAATCCGGCGACCACGTTGCTTTCAAAGAGTTATACAGCTTATACCACCAGTTATTATATGGAGTAGCCTGTAAATATCTGAAGAACGCAGTAATGGCAGAGGATGCAGTGCACGAGGTATTTGTAAAGCTCTGGGTTAACCGCCAGCAGCTGGACCCTGCGCAGGGTGTGCGTAACTTCCTGTTCAAATGTTTAAAGTTCCATGTGCTGAATGTGATCCGCGATCATAAACGCGCGCTCATCAAACAATACAATCTTTCTTACCAGGCCCCTGCCTCCCATGAGGAGCCGGAAGCCGTAGTGCTGTTCAATGATTATAAAAAGGCCCTGGACCAGGCCATAGAACAGCTTTCCCCCCGCAAAAAACACATCTTTAAATTAAGAACGGTAGAAGGGCTTAGCAACGAAGAAGTAGCTCAAAAGCTCGGCATCTCCATCAATACCGTTAAGTTCCAGTTCTCCCAGGCCAGCCAGCTGTTACGGCATTACCTCAAATTATTCAGCAGCACGCTCCTCATTTTGCTGGTTCGTCTTTTTCTCTGAAATTTTTTTTCTGCGCATATAATACTTTGCCTTGTGCCGGGTGTAGTACTTAGTAAGGAGGCAATTTATACATGCAAGAAATGGACCCTGCACTATTAGCAAAATTCTTTAACAACCAATGCACCCCGGAAGAATATCAGCAAGTATTGGAATGGCTGGATACGGATGAAGGCCGCCAATACCTGTCTGCCGCCATCCGGGAGGATCTTGAAAACGGCTCCCTGCAGCCGGAGCTGGCCCGCACCCGGCGGTCGGAGGAGCTGTTCCAGCGCATACTGCACACCACACAGCAAACGGATATAACCACGCCCCGGCAAAGGTGGCGGGGATGGGCGCCGTTAAAAGCCGCCGCCGTTATTACCGGCGTGGCAGTGCTTTCTTTTGCCGCGTGGAAAATGTACCAGCAAAACAGCCTGGTAAAATACCAGACCGCTTATGGCGAAGTGCGCAGCTTTACGCTGCCCGATCAGTCTGTAGTTACGCTGAACGGCAATAGCAGCCTGCAATACCGCCGGTACTGGAACTCCGCGAAAGCCCGTGAAATATGGATCCGGGGCGAGGCATTCTTTGATGTAAAGCCGGCTGCGCAAAAACGTTTCCTGGTACATACTGCACACCAGATCAATGTAGAGGTATTAGGCACCACGTTTAATGTGCTGGACCGTGAAAGCCGCACACAGGTTGTGCTGAATACCGGTAAGGTACGCTTAAGCGGCAGCAGCAAAGCCCTGCCGGCGCCTATAGAAATGCAGCCCGGCGAGCTGGTAGAGGTAAATACCAATGCCCGCTCCCTTGTAAAAAAGCATATTAACGCAGCGGCCTATGCTTCCTGGAAAAACCATAAGCTGCAGTTCAGCAATGCCGACCTGGCGCAGGTAGCACAGGTATTACAGGAAACATACGGCATTACCGTGATCATTAAAGATTCCACACTGCTGCACCAGCAGTTTTCAGGTACGGTGCCCAGCCAGAATGCCAACATGCTGCTGGAAGGCCTTTCGCAGCTGTTTGACCTGAAAATTACCCGGCAAAACGCTACGGTGAACATTGAAAAGAACCAACAATAACCAATTTTAGATAACACTCAACCAAAGTATTATGAACAGATACTTTATGTCCTTTATAACAGCCATTAGCGTGAGCTGTTACTGCGGGCTCCCTGCTCACGCCCAGGATATGGCCGCCATTCCACGCCAATCCCAACCCGCATCCAATGCAAAAAAGAAGCTCCTGAAAAATGTGTTAAGCCAGCTTGAATTAAAGTACGGCGTATCCTTTCTATATAAAAGCCAGCTTGAAAAAAAACCGCTCAGCACTGCCACGGCAGATACGCAGTCTTCCCTGGAAGCAGCCCTGGAAGCGCTCACCAATACTAATGACCTGAAGTATAAAAAAGTAAGAGATAACTTTTATATTATTTACAGCAAAGATGAAACACCCCCGGAGCAGCCCGCACCGGCAAACGATAATGCCGCCAGTCCGGCCCTGAACCCGGGCAGCAGCATTTATAGCCCCGGTGCAGTGCAGCAGATCATAGTAAAAGGCCAGGTAACGGATGAAAAAGGCCAGCCGGTACCCGGCGTTACCGTGCTGCTGAAAGGCACCACCACCGGTACTACTACCGATGCTAACGGCACTTATACCCTGCCGGTACCCGATGGTAACGGCACACTGGAATTCTCTTACATGGGTTACCTGAAACAGGAAATAGCCATTGCCAACCGCAGCAGCATTAATGTGCAGCTGGCGCAGGATATTAAAGCCATGTCAGAAGTAGTGGTGGTAGGTTACGGCACGCAAAAGAAGGTGAATGTTACCGGCGCAGTATCGGCCCTTTCCGGTGCAGATGTGAACTGGAAACCGGTAGGCCAGGTATCTGCCGCCCTGCAGGGTGTAGCCCCCGGTGTAACAGTTACGCAAAACAGCGGGCAGCCCGGCAGCGACCAGGGCACCATCCGCATACGCGGCATGGGTACGCTGAACAATAATGATCCGCTGGTATTGGTGGATGGAGTGCAGTACAACATGAATGATGTGGATGCAAATGATATTGCCTCTATGTCTATCCTGAAAGATGCTGCAGCAGCCTCTATTTACGGTGTTCGTGCAGCCAACGGCGTTATACTCATCACCACTAAAAGAGGCAGCACCGGTAAAGCCAAAGTTACTTATTCCAACTACTTCGGCTGGCAAAACCCGGCCCGCCTGGCTAAATTCGTAGGTGCGCAGGACTTTATGAAACTGGTGAACCAGCTGCGCATCAACTCCGGTTCCAGCGCACAGTATACGGATGCACAGATCGCTGCCTATGATGATCCCAACCGTAATAAAGACCTGTACCCCGATAATTATTGGTTAAAGGATATCCTTACCGGCAGCGGCTTTCAGCAATCACATAGCCTGAATGTAGGCGGTGGTACGGAAAATATCAAGTACCAGTTCTCCACCAACTACTTTGATCAGAAAGGTTTGATCAGGAACATGGATTACAACCGCATTACCGTTCGTTTAAATACAGATATCCAGATCACTAAAAAACTAAGCCTCAGCGCAGACATCTCTACCCGCCTGGGCGACCAGCAGGAACCACAGGGCCAGGAAGGCTCTGCATGGTACCAGTTTGGCCAGGCATTTATTACCAACCCGCTGAACGTAAATAAATATTCCGATGGTACCTGGGGCCTGGTAAGAGGCGGCCAAAACCCCATTCGCCTGCAGGATGAAGGCGGCTTGTATGTATACAAGAACAACCTGTTCACCGGTAACTTCAAAGGCAGCTACCAGCTGATCGACGGGTTAAAGATAACCGGCCTGGCAGCGGTGAACTACCGCTCCGTTTACAACAGCACTCATAACAGATCGCTGGATTATTTTACCAACTTCCCCGAAAACACTAACACCTTAACCGTTGGCCAGAACAACATTACCAAAGAATACCAGGGTTACTGGTTCCGTAACTTCCAGGGTTTAATAGAGTATGAGAAGAACCTGAGTGGCGGCCATTATTTTAAGCTGATGGGCGGCGCATCGCGCTTAACAGAAACCAATGATGACCTGAGCGGTTACCGTACCAACCTGCCGAACGGTGAGATTGAACAGATCAATGCCGGCGCGGCTGATGGGCAGCAGGCAAAAGGTACTGCAAATGCTTACAGCCTGCTTTCTTTCTTTGGCCGGTTGAATTATGCTTATAAAGACAAATACCTGTTTGAAGCCAATATCAGAAGGGACGGTTCATCCCGCTTTGCCGACAATCAGAAATGGGGCTGGTTCCCCTCCTTCTCCGCAGGCTGGCGTGTTTCCGGTGAAGAGTTTATGCAGGATGTTACCTTCATCAACAACCTGAAGCTGCGCGGCAGCTGGGGTAAGCTGGGGAATGATGTTTTTGTGAACAACACCGATCCTTCCAGGCTCAATTATCCTTATCAAACCACTTACCAGTACAACAGCTACCCCTTTGGCGGCTCTCTGAACCCCACTGCAGGTATTACGGTATATCCCAACTCAGGGCTTACCTGGGAAACCACGCAGATGACGGATATAGGCCTGGACCTGACCGTGCTGAAGAACCTGGATGTTACATTTGATTACTACCAGAAAAATACTTCCGACATTCTGCTGGACCTGCGTCTGCCAATGTATGTAGGGCTGAATGCAGCCGTGCAAAACGCCGGTAAAGTGCGTAATACCGGCTGGGAAGTAGCCGTGAACTACCATAATAAAATAGGCGATTTCAGCTACAATGTAGGGGCTAACCTGTCCGACGTGCGTAACGAGATCGTTGACCTGAAAGGGGCCGATGTAGTAAGCAAAGACAATAACAACATTTACACCGGCAGAATAAAAGGTATACCCATTGATGGTTTTTACGGGTACCAGGTAGAAGGTATTTTCCAGACACAGGACCAGGTGAACAACCATGCACCACAGCCCGGCGCTAACATTGCCCCCGGTGACCTGATGTATAAGGATCAGAATAATGACAAGGTAGTGAAAGAAGGCGATGCCTCTGTAGGCGGTGATATGGTGTACCTGGGCAGCGCTATTCCCCGTTATACCTATGGCGTAAACCTGGGCGGCGGCTACAAAGGTTTTGACCTTGCTGCATTTTTCCAGGGTGTAGGCAAAGTGTCTATTAACACCGTAGTAATGGAAAGGGCGCCTATTAACAGTGATGCCAACTTTAAAGCGGAGCACCTGAACAGCTGGACGCCTGAAAACACCAGCGCCACTTTCCCGCGCCTGATAAACACTCCACAGAACTATGCCTCCTCTTCCTACTGGGTAAGAAGCGGCGCATACCTGCGTTTAAAAAGCCTGCAGCTGGGTTATACCCTGCCTAAAGCATGGTTACAGGCAGCAGGTTTATCACGCTGCCGGTTATACGTAAGCGGGCAAAACCTGCTCACCTTCAGCGGCCTGCCTAAGGATATAGATCCGGAATCACCAAACGACAGCCGGTATTATCCCCAGGTACGTACTTACACTTTCGGATTAAATGTGGAATTCTAAACGCTCGCAATCATGAAAAAACTAAGCATATTCTTAATAGCCGCAGCCGCCTGTATGTCTTTTACAGCCTGCAAAAAAAGTTTCCTGGATGAGCAGCCGCAGGATGCCGTATCCCGCGAAAGCTACTGGAAAACACAAGCCGACGCCATTGCCGCAGTAAACAACTGTTACCGCGGGCTGGGTGATGTAGATAACCGTATGTTCCTTTCCGCCGCTACAGATGATAGCTATGCATGGAGCAACTGGCCCAGTGAAATGATCTATGTAGGTAATGGCAGCGCCACTCCCGGCAACAATGCCTTCTCCAATTTCTGGAGCAACTTTTACCGCATGATCACCTCCTGCAACGATGTGCTGGAAAATATAGACCGTGTAAGCAGCATGGATGCAACGCTGCGCAACCGCCTGAAAGGCGAGGCCCGTTTCCTGCGCGCTTTTGCTTACCAGCAGCTTATTGGCCTGTATGGCGATGTGGTGCTGTTAACGCATATTCCCACCACAGATGAGCTGAATGAAAGCCGCACTCCCCGGGCGCAGGTGGCAGACTTTATTGTAAGTGAGCTGGACACCATCAGCAATGTGCTGCCGGCTACTTACGATGCCTCCAACACCGGCAGGGCTACCAAAGGCGCTGCACTGGCGCTGAAAGCACGCACCCTGCTATACGAAGGCAGGTGGCAGGATGCTGCTACGGCAGCAAAAGCAGTAATAGACCAGAACACTTACATTATTGATAACAACTACCTGAGCCTTTTTAACGGAACCAATAAAACCAGCAAGGAGATCATACTATCAGCACAGTACGTAAAAAATACACTGCCCAATGCTACGGCTACCTGGGTAGGCGGCCCTTCCCTGGGCGGCTGGTCAGAGATCACGCCGCTGCAATCTTTGGTTGATGCTTTTGAGTGCACAGATGGTAAAACTATTGACCAGTCTCCCCTGTATGATCCGGCGCATCCCTTTGCTAACCGCGATCCGCGTTTAAGGCTAAACGTTATACTGCCGGGCGATACGGTGAACGGGGTTGTTATTGATGTAAGCAAAGCCAATTCCATTGATGGTTTGGGCAAGAACAACGGCTCCTTTACCGGCTTCTATTACAAAAAATATGTGCCGGCCGATATTGACGGCAGCTGGGACCGCAACTCTTACAATGATATTGTACTGCTGCGTTTCCCGGAAGTATTGCTCACCTATGCGGAAGCAAAGATCCAGCTTAGCCAGATCGACGCATCTGTGTATGATGCTATTAACCGCGTACGGCAGCGCGCCGGTGTGAACATGCCTGCAGTAACCGCTGCCAATACCCCTACACAGGCGGCCCTGCTGGCGGTGGTGAAAAGGGAAAGAAGGGTAGAATTTCCGCTGGAAGATAACCGCCTGTTCGACATCCGCCGCTGGAAAATTGGAATGACCGTAATGAATGGTCCTGTGTATGGTATTCTCAACTACTTTGATAATACCCGCAGTGACTATGGTAAAAATATACTGGTGGAGCAACGGAAATTCACCCAAAGGGATTACCTGTGGGCTATTCCGCAGAGTGAAACCTCCATCAGCCCGAATGTAGGGCAAAACCCCTCCTGGTAGTATATCCTATGGAACAGTGAACAATCACCCGTACAACAAAACACTTCGCGTAAGTAAAAGCAGCAATTAACAATGAAAGAGGAGGATGAGGCTACCCGGCTTCATCCTTCCTCATTTAATAAGCTCTTAAACCAGTAGCCCGAATCTTTAATGGTGCGGCGCTGCGTTTCAAAATCCACGTACACTAATCCAAAGCGGGCGCGGTAACCTTCTGCCCATTCAAAATTATCGGTCAGCGTCCAGGCAAAGTAACCATCTACCGGCACCCCTTCCCTTTTTGCCTGTAATACAGCGCCCAGGTAATCCTGGAAGTATTGTATGCGGGCCGTATCCCTGATACGCCCGTCTTCCGGCAGGTCTGTAAACGCGGCGCCGCCTTCTGTTACAATGATCCTTTTTACACCGCGGTAAGCGGCAAACTGTTTTAATACGGCATACATGCCGCCGGCGCTTATTTCCCAGCCCAGCGCTGTTACCGGCACCTTACGGTAGCGGGGTTTTACTTCCGATACGCCTACCACCGGCATAAAGGCATTGTAACGTACCACCAGCGGAAAGTAGTGCTGTATACCAATAAAGTCAAAATCAAAAGCCATACGGTCCCAGTCGCGCCAAAGGGCGTAGCGCCGCTCTATACGTTTCAGCATAGGCATATCATGCACGGGGTATCCCATGCCCAGCGCAGGTTCCAGGAACATGCGGTTAAAAAGGGCATCGGCCTTGCGTGCGGCCAGCAGGTCGCGCTCATTTTGTGTATAGGGTATAATGTGCGAGCAGGAAAAAGTAGTGCCTATTACCGCATCCTTTACCTCTTCCCGTATTACCCGGGCGCCGGCTGCCTGTGCCAGCACCACATGGTGCACGGCCGGTAAAAAATAGGATAACCCGAATTTGCCCGGCGCATGCACGCCCAGCATATATCCCAGCGAGGTAAAGCCAAAAGGCTCATTCAGCACTATCCAGTGCTTTACCTTATCGCCATACTCGCGTACGCATATACGCACATATTCTTCAAATGCATACACTACGCCGCGGTGGCACCAGCCGCCCCTTGTTTCCATAGCATGCGGCAGATCCCAGTGGTATAAAGTGATGTAGGGGGTAAGGCCTATTTCAAGGCAGGCATCTATCAGGCGGTGATAAAAAGCAAGGCCGGCAGAGTTTACCTGGCCGCTGCCTTTTGGCAGTATACGGGGCCAGGAAATGGAAAAGCGGAAAACGGAAAAGCCCATTATTTTAGCCAGCAGCAGGTCCTGGAAATAACGGTTATAAAAATCAGTGGCCACGCGGGCATGGCTGCCATCTTTAATCTTGCCTTTACGCTGGGTAAAAACATCCCAGATGGATTTGCCCCTGCCGTCTTTATCGTGCGCGCCTTCATTCTGAAAAGCGGCAATAGTAACACCCCATAAAAAATCATCTCCAAAATCACGACGGCTGAATGGTGCATTAAGTGATTCCATACAACCGCAGTTTACAATAGTTTATTTAAAAAAATCATTATTTAATTGTTAACAATAAGCGCTTTATTTTTAAGGTATGAATGCACGCACACTCATATACCTGCTATCAGGCGCCGGCTGCATGGCTGCCTGCGGTAATGGCGCCCGGCCTGCAACCGCCACCGACAGTACGGTACAGGCTGTAAAGCTGACAGATACCATGAACCGCATGGTGCTGATACCCGGCGGCGCCTTTGAAATGGGAACAGATGAAATGCCTGCGCAGCCCGATGAACAGCCGGTGCATAAGGTGCAGGTGGATAGTTTTATGATGGATGAGCATGAGGTGACCAACGGAGAGTTTGCAGCGTTTGTAGCAGCTACGGGTTATGTTACCATTGCAGAAAAACCCATCAGCAAAGAAGAGATCCTGAAAGAACTACCGCCCGGGTCCCCGGACCCCGACAGCAGCCTGCTGCAGGCCGGCTCACTGGTATTCTCGCCCCCGGATCATGAAGTACCGCTGGATGATGTATCCCAATGGTGGGCCTTTAAAGCCGGCGCCAGCTGGCAGCATCCGGAAGGGCCGGAAAGCAGCATCAATGGAAAAGAGCATTACCCTGCCGTACATATATCCTGGGAAGATGCGCAGGCCTACGCCCAATGGGCGGGTAAGCGCCTGCCTACTGAAGCAGAGTGGGAATATGCCGCCCGCGGCGGACTGGCCCGCCAAAACTATCCCTGGGGCAATGAAGCGCTGACCACAGGCCAGCCTAAAGCCAATACCTGGAACGGGCATTTCCCTTACCAGAATACCAAAACAGATGGTTTTTATGGTACCGCGCCGGTAAAAACATATGCCCCTAACCGTTATGGGCTGTATGATATGTCGGGCAATGTATGGGAATGGTGTGCAGACTGGTATGATGCTAATTATTACCAGCATACGCCGGCAGGAGCGCATAACCCGCAGGGACCTGATAAAGGCTTTGATCCGGCTGATCCGGCTGCGCCCAAGCGGGTGATACGGGGTGGCTCCTTTATGTGTACAGATGAATATTGCAGCGGGTACCGGGTTACGGCCAGAATGAAAACCACGCCCACTTCCGGGCTGGCGAATTTAGGTTTCCGTTGCGTGAAGGATGTAAAATAGTGAAAGGTGAAACTTCCGCTTCACCTTTCGCTGCTGGTTATTTTACAGTTATACTATCTTTTGTTTGTATTATAATTACGCCGTTAACGCCCGCTTTACCATACAAAGCTACTGCGGGATCACTTTTCAGTACATTAACAGATGTGATCCTGTTCTTATCCATTGTGTTCAATGCCGTCAGGGTTTTTACCACCCCGTTTACGATCACCAGCGGCTGGGCTTTTAAGCTATCAAGCCCGCGGATGCTAATGGTTGTTTTTACATTAGTATTCTGGTTAACGTTGTAACTTTTGTTAATTGTTTGAGCAGTATCCGCCGTTAAATTTACCGCACGTACCTTTACGGAATCCCTTTTAAAACTAATAACCTTTACGCTGGCCGCGGAATCTCTTTTAAAATTAATGACCTTTACACCGGATCCTCCCTTGCCTTTGTTGGTAGTGATCACAACCACCCCATGTTTTCCTTTATCGCCATAACGCGACAGCGCCTCCTCCCCTTTCCATACATTCATGGAGGTAATATCCTCTGGATTAAGTTTGGGTTCATGCATTTCCACCCCATCTACTATCCAAAGTATTTTAGGATCCGGGGTACCGATCCTTATGACAGATGGCCTTACGGTATCCGGCACCGGAGGCGGTGGTGGAGGTGGCGGTAACGGTGCAGGCGCCGGCGGAGGAGGCGGCGGAGGCGGGAAAGTATCGGGGCCTGCAGGCGCCAGCGCTGCCTTATCCGGGGCTATTGGAGCCAGTACACCCTTATCCGGGCCTATTGGTGCAAGCGGGGCCGGTGGTACGGGCGGTACGCCCGGTATGGCCGGCACCGGTGCAGCGGGGGCTACCGGTGCTACCGGGGGTGCAGGTATTGTGTCTGTTACATCTACTGTTTGCGCATGCTTAAACGCGGCCCGGCTGTAGTTCAATGATAGCAGTGCTACTGCTACCACGCATCCCAGCACCAGGTAACGCAGCATATTATATTTTGCGGAACGTTTGCTGTTCATCATTTTAATTCTGTTTTTCAGATGTGAGAGATTGAAGTTGTTTGCGATGGCCGTCGCATATGGAATTCCACTAACTTTTATCAGGTTGTATTGATAGATCTTCCGGTCTATTCCCTGCTGCAGCATCCGCCGGTCTGTAATAAATTCCAGGTTCTCCCGCACGGCGGTGCGCATCAGCCAGGCCCCGGGGTTAAACCAGTAGAAAATATTATTCAGCTCCGCCATCATCACATCAATGGTATGCCACTGTTTAACATGCACCTGCTCGTGCTGCAAAATGGCATCCAGCTCCATGGGGGCATGCTGGGAGGGATTAATGTAAATATTCTTAAAGAAGGAAAAAGGATTCACCGGCTGCTGTAAAGCTTTTACCGGCAGCTGCTGTATAACGGCTGCCTGCGACTGCCGGTGTAAACGCCACAGGGATAGCAGCTGCATAAAAAAGCGTATAGCCATTACTGCTACTCCCACCCAAAAAATATATACCAGTAAATGCCATACGGTAAATTCGTTTGCCGGCTGCAGCTGTAAGGCATCCAGGTCCGGCACATAGGCTACTACGTTACTGATCTGCTGGTGCCGTTGCAGCAGCGCATTCACATCTATTAACGGAAATACGGATGAGCAAACAATGCCGGTAAGCAAAAAGAACCGGTTCAGCACATAAAAGGTAAGCCTGCGCAGTCCAAAGCGGTAAGCCAGGTAAAATAAGGTAAGCGCTATGTTGGCTTTTAACAGGTATATTAATAAGGCCGGCATATCTTATTATTTTGAATCGTTATTCTCAATCATTTTAATGATCTCTTTCAGCTCGTCGGGGCTGATCTTTTTTTCTTTTGCAAAAAAGGTCACCAGCTCCTTATAGGAGTTCTCAAAGTAGTTTTGTACAAAACCATTCATGAACTTCTTCTTGTACTCTTCTTCTGCTATCAAAGGCGTATACTCATATACGTTACCTGTTTTACGGCTTTGCAGATAACCCTTTTTTTCCAGGTTCTTGATGGTGGATGCCAGGGTGGTGTAAGGCGGAGCGGGCGCATTGTGCGCTTCCAGGAAATCTTTCACAATACCCTTCCCTTTTTGCCATACAGCCTGCATGGCAGCTTCCTCCTGCTGCGTGAGCTTTTCCATATATATTTCTTTACAGAACTAAATTACGATATTTTCGTAATTCTACGACATTTTCGTAACTCTTTTTTTAAAATAGTTTAGGAGGATGATGCTGAGAGCAGAAATAGCCCCCCGGAAAGGTAGCTTAAGAAGGATAATTGAGAGATTACTGAGCAGAAGATCTGCGGGAGGTGGTTTTGAGATAGGAATTTGAGCAAAGGATTGAGCAGGTGGAGAAGGAACGGTGGGAAAGATTGAAAGAGGTGATCCGGAAAACAAAACGCCGGACACATTTTACTGCATCCGGCGCCTGTTGTTATTTGATACTTCCGATTGAACTACTGCATTATTTCACCCAGCTTGGTTTCCAGCGCTTCGCCGCGCAGGTTCTTCGCTATGATCCTGCCCTGCGGATCGATCAGCAGGTTCTGGGGAATGGCGCGGATGCTGTACAGCTCTGCGGCCGCATTCTTCCAGCCTTTCAGGTCTGAAACGTGCGTCCAGGACAGGTTATCGGCCTGTATGGCAGCCAGCCATTTATCTTTTTTATCATCCAGGGAAACAGCCAGGATCTCAAAACCTTTTTCCCTGAACTTACTGTAAGCTCGAACTACATTCGGGTTCTCTGCCCGGCAGGGGCCGCACCAGCTGGCCCAGAAATCCACCAGCACATATTTTCCGCGGAAAGAGGCCAGGCTAACGGTCTTACCGCTGGCATCCGCCTGTGCAAAGTCCAGCGCAGGCTGGCCAATGGCGGTTTTCTTGGCTGCTTCCAGGCGCTGTACAAAGGCCTTTCCGGAGGCCGAATTCTTTATTTTTTTATCCAGCTTTTTAAACACCGGCTCTACATCTGCAGGGTTAATTTCATAACCGGCATACTGGTTCAGCGCAAACATGGCTATAGGCGAACCGGGATTTTTATCCAGGTAAGCGCGCATAATGGTTTTTTCCTGTGCTTCCAGTGAATCAAACCGCGGTTCCAGCTTTTTCATCCCCTCTTCATCCTTGGCCATATATAGCTGGCGGTATTCCTTTTGCAGGGTCCGCATCTGGGTATCTATATCCTTCAGCATACCATTCAGCTGCAGGTATGCATCATTGGCTTTAGATCCTTTTACGGTGGCGGTGCTGATGGAATCCTGCGCGGTAATGGTAATATTTCCGTTATCCAGGAACAGCGGCAATACATCGCGCCTGCCGCCTCTGGGCATATCAGCAGGCGGCTCGCTGATCACCATCATCAGGCTGGCCATAGAAGCCTCCTTAATCGTTCCTTTGAAAGCAAACTTACCGTCTTTTACCTCTGCACTATCCAGTGTATTATCATCCCCTTTCCGCACGTTCAGATATACTTTGGCCTGTTTTTGTAATTGCGCCACCGTTCCACTGATCGTAAACGGTTTCTCATCCTGCGCAAACAAAACTACCGGCGCTAACATCACGGCAGTCAGTATAGCTCTCTTCATAATTATTAATGCTCCTTTTAACGTTTATACGTAGCAACAAATATGAGGAAACAGCGGGGCATAATCAAACTGATTGTGATAAACGGGGGAGAATGTGTGGATGTGCGGATGTGCAGATGTGCAAATGGAATCCATCTGCACATCTGCATATTTGCACAACTGCAATATTATTTCAGTATCTCTCCCAGCTTGTCTTCCAGGGCGGAGCCGCGCAGGTTGCGGGCTATAATGCGCCCCTGGGGGTCTACCAGGAAGTTAGAGGGTATGGAACGGATACCGTACTGTACGGCTACTTCATTGCTCCAGCCATGCAGGTCGGAAACATGTGTCCAGTTAAGGCCATCCTGCTTAATGGCGTGCAGCCAGCGGTTCTTATCATCATCCAGGGAAACGCTGAGGATCGTAAAGTTCTTTCCTTTGTATTTGTTAAAGGCTTTTACCACATTGGGGTTCTCTGCCCGGCAGGGACCGCACCAGCTGGCCCAGAAATCTACCAGCACATATTTACCGCGGAAAGAGGACAGCTTGATAGCTTTGCCATCTACATCTCCCTGCGAAAAATCATCTGCCATTTCACCAATGCCACTGAGCTTCTGGCTTCTGATATACTGGCTTACGCTTTGTCCGTACTTGCCGGTTTGCAGTGATTTATCCAGGCCGGCAAACAGTCCTGCAAATTCATCGGGCTTCAGCCGCGGGCGTAACTCATTGATCAGCATCCACATACTGGCTAATGCCTTGGGATGCTGCTGTACAAAGGTTTTGCCGGTTGTTACCACATCGTCGCTGAAAACACCGGCCTTTTTGCGGAAAGCCTCTTTAGCTGCTTCGTCATCTCCTGAAATGCCGGATGCTTCCTGGTTCAATGCATGCGCTCTTTGGATCAGCGGCTGAAACAGCACCTGGTATTCCTGCAGGGCTTTTGTATTATCATTGCCTTTTACAGCGGTTGCTATCGGAAATTTATCTGCGCTCAATGTTAACTGCTGCGGGGTAGGGCCCGGCACAAATAACAGCGGCTGGTCCGTACCTTCCAATATCAACGCAAATACAGAGGGTTCTGAGGGTTGCTTTATGGTAAAGCTGAACTGGCCTTTTTGCAGCACAGTGGAATCGTCCGGGTTATTGTCCGCATCATCGAACAAATAGATCTTTCTCCCATCGGCCCCGCTTACCGTGCCGGATATTACGTTTTGTGCGTTGGCAACTAAGGCACTGGCCGCGCAGCACATCACCAGGAATAAATGCTTCATGTTATAAATATATAAAAAATATTCTACTTGTGTCGCTCCTTCAGCACGTTCAGCACATCGGATAGCTGGTGGCCTTTGGCATTCAATAAGATCAGGTAGTGGAACAGCAGGTCGGCGGCTTCGTTCAGGAACAGGGTTTCGTTATTATCCTTGGCTTCTATTACTACTTCCACCGCTTCCTCCCCTACTTTCTGGGCTATTTTGTTAATGCCTTTGGCAAACAGGCTGGCGGTGTAAGACTTTTCCGTAGGATTATTCTTACGGTCTGTGATCACGCTTTCCAGCTTTGACAGGAAATCGTTGCTCACATTCACCTCATCCCAGCAGGTATCTGCACCGGTGTGGCATACCGGGCCTACCGGGTTGGCCTTTATCAGCAAGGTATCGTTGTCACAATCCACTTTAACGTCCTGCAGCAGCAAAAAATTGCCGCTTTCCTCTCCCTTGGTCCACAGGCGCTGTTTCGAACGGCTGTAAAAGGTCACCTTTTTTTCCTGCAGGGTCTTGTTCACTGCTTCCTGGTTCATATAACCCAGCATCAGCACTTTTAAAGTAGCTGCATCCTGCACAATGGCCGGCACCAGGCCGTCGGGGGATTTTTCGAAATTAATTGTCATACAATCGTATTTACGATTTCAGATTTACGATTTTAGATTTGTTTGAGCCGAAAGCGCAAAGCATAAAGCATAAGCTAATGCAGCGGAGTATTTCCTGCTTTTATTGAATACCGAAGTATTCGTTACTCCCAATCTAAAATCGTAAATCTAAAATCTGATATTTATTCCTTTGCTGTATAAGTACTTCTTCAGGTCGGGTATTTCTATTTCCTTGTAGTGGAAAATGCTGGCGGCCAGCGCGGCATCTGCCTGGGCATTTTCAAATACTGCTGTAAAATGATCCATGGAACCGGCGCCTCCGGAGGCGATCACAGGCACATTCAGGTTCTGTGACAGCTGCCCCGTAATGTCCAGCGCAAAACCCTGCTTGGTGCCATCGTTGTTCATAGAGGTAAGCAGTATTTCACCTGCGCCACGGTCTACCGCTTCTTTGGCCCAGTCATAAGCTTTGGTGGTGGTTTTTACGCGGCCGCCGTTCAGGTACACATACCAGTCGCCTTCTTCAAAGCGGGTATCAATGGCCAGCACAATACACTGGCTGCCAAATTCGCGTGACAGCTCATCCACCAGCTCCGGGCGTTTGAATGCAGAAGTGTTCACGGATATTTTATCTGCGCCGGATTGCAGCAGCACATATACATCCTCTACAGATGATATGCCGCCGCCTACCGTAAACGGGATGTTCACATGCCTGGCAATACCGGTCACCAGCTCTGCCAGTGTTTTTCTCCGTTCATTCGTAGCCGTTATATCCAGGAACACCAGCTCGTCTGCGCCCTGCTGTGCGTATAAAGCGCCCAGCTCTATGGGATCGCCGGCATCGCGTATATTTTCAAAATTCACCCCTTTTACAGTACGCCCGTCCTTAATGTCCAGGCAGGGGATGATTCGTTTTGTAAGCATGCTTCTTAATTTTTTTAATTAATAATTAAGAATGAATAATTAATAATCGCAGGGCTTGTACTTCGTGTTACGCTTCTTTCCTTATTAGTAGCTCTTAATTATCCATTATTAATTATGAAGGAATTGCACTTCTCGTTATGCTTCTTCCATTATTATTAATTCTTAATTATTCATTATTAATTCCTTCAGCTCGTCCATCGTAATGCGTCCTTCGTAAATAGCCTTGCCTACAATGGCGCCGCTGCAGCCTATTTCACGCAGGGTTTCAACATCCTGCAGGTTGCTTACGCCGCCGCTGGCTACAAAGTTAATATCCGGGAAACGTTCCAGTATTTGCTGGTATAGTGCGGTGGACGGGCCCTGTAACAAGCCATCCTTTGCAATATCCGTACAAAAGATATTATGCACGCCATGGCGTACATTCTCTTCCAGGAAATCATAGATGGAGAGCTGGGTTGTTTCCAGCCAGCCGCCTACTGCTATTTTTTCTTCCTTCACATCAGCGCCCAGGAATATTTTTTCAGGACCGTATTTTTTTACCCAGCCAAAGAACAGCTCCGGGTCTTTTACCGCTATGCTGCCAATAGTAGCCAGCGCTGCCCCGCTTTCAAATACAATATCCAGGTCCTTTACTGTTTTAATACCTCCGCCAAAGTCCACTACCAGACCGGTTTTACCGGCAATGGCCTCCAGCACCTTCCAGTTCACTACCGCTCCTTTTTTAGCGCCGTCCAGGTCTACCAGGTGCAGGCGCTGCACGCCAATATCTTCAAATGCCTTTGCTACTTCCAGCGGATGTTCGTTGTACACTTTTTGCTGGGCATAGTCGCCCTGCGTAAGGCGCACACATTTGCCGTCAATAATGTCTATGGCGGGTATTACGGTAAACTGTTTGGTTGTTTGCACGGGTAATTCCATCCTGCAATAAATAATGTTATTCTTTTCAAAATAATTGCCTGCTTTGGTAAAACCCAGGCGGGTGTAAAAACCTTCGGCAGTACGGCGGGCATGGCACCATAATAAAGGGATGCCTGCTTCCCGGCACTGCTGCTGCATTCGTTTAATAAGTAAGGTGCCGTATCCTTTACCCTGCAAAGCCGGTGTGGTAGCCAGCTTGCGGAACTGGGCCTGCTTACCGTTCATAAACAGGGAGCCTACGCTTACCAGCTGCCCGTCTTTAAACAGGCCAAAGTGTATGGCTGCTTCATCATGCTCTACACGTACACTGTCTAACGGCTGGCCGGGATATAATACATCCCTGCGCAGCAGTAAAGTATCGTTGGTCTGGATCTGCTTTATTTCAATACCTGCCATTGCTTATAACTTCAGAAAGCTTTCCAGCAATTTTTGTCCTGCCTCTGCTGATTTCTCCGGGTGGAACTGCACTGCGTAAAAGTTATCCTTTTGTAAAGCAGCGCTGTAGTTCACCACGTAATTGGCAATAGCCACTGTTTCCGGCGCCAGCGCGGCGTAGTAGCTGTGCACAAAATACATGTAGCTGTTTTCCGGCACCTTTTCAAAGATAGTGCTGTGCAAACCAGCTATGTTGTTCCAGCCGATCTGCGGGATCTTTAACAGGTTAGCTACCGGCGATTGAAAACGTTTTACCTCTACATCAAAAATGCCCAGGCAGGGCGTATCATTCTCTTCAGAGTGTTTGCACATGAGCTGTAAGCCCAGGCAAATGCCCAGCACCGGCTGCTGCAGGCTGGTGATCACTTTATCCAGGCCCCGCTGCTGCAGGTACTGCATGGCGGTGCTGGCCTCTCCCACACCGGGAAAGATCACTTTGTCAGCTGCCCGGATCTCTTCGGGATCGTCGGTTACCGTGCCCTGCACTCCTAAGCGGTCCAGCGCAAAAAGCACGGAGCGGATGTTGCCGGCGTTGTATTTTATGATAGCTGTTTTCATGTTATATCTTATGTGCGCCACACCTTTGAGGCGTGGCACACGTTTACTTTACGGATTGAATGAACTGTTTGATGGTTCCATCCAGGTCTTTGGTATTCTCTACTGCTTTAATAAACGCCGTTCCAATAATAGCGCCGTTGCTGTATGCACAGGCCGCATCAAAGGTGGACTTATCTTTTATACCAAAACCGATCAGCACCGGGTTTTTAAGCTGCAGGGCCTTTATGCGTTCAAAGTAGGCCTGCTGGCCTTTCATATCCTTATCTTTCCCGGTGGTGGAAGAGGAGGATACGGCGTACACAAATCCTTTGCTCAGTGCATCTATCTGCCGTATGCGGGCTTCGCTGGTTTCCGGTGTTACCAGAAAGATAAGGTGTAATCCATATTTTTCAAAAAGCGGGCGGTATTCCTGCTCATACTCCTGCATGGGAAGGTCCGGCAAAATAAGGCCATCTACCCCGGTGGCTGCGCACTGCTGCAAGAACTGCTCTATGCCAAATTGCATTACCGGGTTCAGGTAACCCATGAGTATAACGGGAACGTGTATATTTTTTCTGAAATCCTTTAGCTGGGTAAACAGCTTTTTCAGGCTCATGCCGTTCTGCAGGGCACGGGTGCTGCTGTCCTGGATCACAGGCCCATCTGCCAGGGGATCAGAGAAAGGCATGCCCAGCTCTATCATATCTGCGCCATGCGCCTGCAGGGCTGTCATTACCGGCAAAGTATCTTCCAGGGCAGGGAAACCTGCTGTGCAGTATATATTAAGGATGCCAGTTTGTTTGCTTGCAAAAAGTTGATCTATGCGATTCATTCGATTTTAGATTTACGATTTACGATTTTAGATTTTATTGAAGCGGTTCCCTTTAAAATCTAAAATCGTAAATCTAACATCGTAAATTATTTCTGCATGTGTTTAATGTAAGTACCCATATCCTTATCGCCACGGCCGGAGAGGCATACCACTACTACATCGCTGGGTTTCAGGTTCAGGTCTTTTAAACGGGCCAGCGCGTGGGATGATTCCAGCGCAGGGATAATGCCTTCCAAACGGGTAAGCTCAAAAGCGGCTTCCAGGGCTTCATCATCCGTAGCGTTCAGGAAACGTGCGCGGCCGGTTTCATACAGGTGGGCATGTAAAGGCCCTACACCCGGATAATCCAAACCAGCGGAAATAGAGTGTGGCTCCACGATCTGCCCGTCTTCTGTTTGCATCAGCAGGGTTTTGCTGGCATGTATCACACCAGGTTTGCCCAGCTGGGAAGTAGCGGCGGAAAAACCGCTGTTCACGCCTTTACCGGCTGCTTCTACGGGTATCAGCTGCACCTGCTCATCATCCAGGAAATGGAAGAAAGCGCCCGCTGCATTACTGCCGCCGCCTACACAGGCCAGCACGTAATTGGGATAAGGGCTGCCGGTTTTTTCCTGCAGCTGCTGTTTTATTTCTTCGCTGATCACGGATTGAAAACGCGCTACCATATCCGGGTACGGATGCGGCCCTACTACGGAGCCTATGATGTAATGCGTATCCACCGGGTTATTGATCCAGTCGCGGATAGCTTCGTTGGTAGCGTCTTTCAGGGTACGGCTGCCACTGGTGGCAGGTACTACGGTAGCGCCCAGCATTTGCATACGTGCTACGTTGGGCGCCTGCCGTTCAATATCCACACTGCCCATGTACACGATACATTCCAGGCCCATTAAAGCACATACCGTAGCGGTGGCTACTCCATGCTGCCCTGCGCCGGTTTCCGCAATAATGCGTTTTTTGCCCAGGCGCTGCGCCAGCAGGATCTGTCCAATGGTGTTGTTCACCTTGTGTGCACCGGTATGGTTCAGGTCTTCCCGCTTCAGGTAAATGTTAGCCTTATATTTTTCAGACAAACGTTTGGCCAGGTACAGCGGCGACGGGCGGCCCACATAATCTTTCAGCAGCTGGGTGAACTCCTGCTGAAAACCCGGATCTGCCAGGATCTGCATGTAGTTTTGCCGCAGCTCCTCTACATTGGGATACAGCATTTCGGGAATGTATGCCCCGCCAAAGCTGCCGTAATATCCCTTTTCATTCACATGATATTTGGAGCCCTTTGTATTTACCGCTATCTCCATTCTAATTAGTTTTATGATTTTAATAAGTCCATGGTCCATAGTCGATGGTCCATAGCATATTTCGTTTGATTAGTATTACTGTGGTCCGCACAGCGCGTTCACGAACTCCTTTACTTTTTCCATATCCTTTACACCGGGTGCTGTTTCAAAACGGCTGTTCACATCCACTGCAAATAAAGCCGGCAATTCCAGCTCAGTCAATGCAGCGGCGTGTTCCGGCCCAATGCCACCGCTCAGGAAAAAAGGATGGCTGAAGGGATAGCTTTTCAGCAGGTCCCAGTTGAACTGCTGACCGGTACCACCGTAGGATTTTCCTACCGCGGTATCAAACAAAAAGTAGTCGCTTACCGGTATAAAGGGCGCCAGCTCCTGCCAGCTCACCTGCTCCCCTATACGAAAAGCTTTTACTACCGGCACTACTTTCCGGATGGCAGCGCAATATTCCGGTGTTTCATTCCCATGCAGCTGCACCAGATCCAGCCCGTAGTCTGCTACCTTTTGCTGTACGCTTTGCAGATCTTCATTTACAAACACACCTGCCTTTTTTATACCGGTGGTGCTGCGTACGGTAGCTGCATCCAGCTTACCTGTTACCAAACGGGACGATCTTTCATAAAAGATAAAACCGGCATAGTTCACACCATACTGTACCAGGGCTTGCAGGTCCTGCTCACGGGTAATGCCGCATACTTTTATGTTGAGTTCCATTAATTATAATTTAAGAATGTAAAATGATAAATACTAAATGCAAAATGTAAAAGTGGAATGCTGCGAATGGTTAAAGAGGTTTTATCCCTCCATTAACTTTTACATTTGAAATTTTACATTTATGATTTTACATTTTCTCCACCGCTCTTAATAG